>NZ_REBQ01000232.1 GCF_007692655.1 Halomonas sp. | reverse complement strand
ACAGGGGATCAAGCACGCGGCCCAGTAAGCGAATCAGTCCCGCCTTTTCGGCAATGGACAGAAATCCCAGCCACAGCGTCATGGTCCCCAGCAGCACCAGGATGATATCGACGCTGATCCGCGCCATATCGAACAGCGACTGCACTAAACGGGCAAATACTTCGCTATCGCCGCCGACTAACCATTGCCAGAGTGAGGCCGCAAAGGCAGCGATAAAAAAACTTAACCAAATTCCGTTTAACATGAAGGGTGGGCATCCCGGGCGGTGAAGCGAACGATGATGCTTATCCTACCGAATTCAGGACGTTGCCACACTAGTGCGGGTAAGCAGTTTAGGCGGCTCCATCACGAATCTTCATAAAGTAGCTTTCACTGCCAATCTGACCGCCTTTTAAAGCCACTTCCAAGCCATCAAACGCGGGCTCTTCACTATGGGTGGTGCAGAGAGGTGAACCGGGGGTTTCAGGTAACGGCAGGCATGTAGTCAAAGCGTGTACGCCAAGTTGGTTAAGTGCGTGACTGGACGTATCGCCGCCAGCGATCACTACGCGCTTAAGCCCATGCGCCTCAACCATCTGGCGCAGAAGTTGCCCCAGTGAGCGGCCAATAAGGTGGCGTGCTTTTTCTCCGCCTTGATGCACCGCATTTGCATCGCTACTTGGCCCCATAGCGGTATACACAATGACGCTTTTGCCTTGCTTGAGTATTTCAATGGTTTCCATTAATGCCTGATGCATCGTGTCGGTATAAGTGTTTTCGTCGATGAGCTTGACGACATCGATGGCAATGGATAGAAAGCCATTGGCTTCAGCAAAACGGATTTGTCGGGCTGTCACTTCAGAACAGCTGCCTGACACCACTGCGATTTGTTCAACGGCTCCAGGAGAGGAGAATACAGGTGGGTTCGAGGGGATCAGAGCCTGCTTTTGCCATGTGTTGACTAGCGCATACTCGACAGCGGAGGATCCCACAAGGTAACTGCCATTGGCTGAACGTGTTCGCCACAGCTGATCACCCACCTTAGCCTGATGGTCGAGGGATAGGGTGTCATACAAAAGTACCTCGTTTGAGTCACTAAGTTGATCGACCTGGGTGTCACTATTGGCGGATTCGATACACAGTACGTCGGCTAAGCCGATGGAGAGCTTGGTTTGTTTAGCCAAATGGCGCCTTAAATCAGCCTCTGCCATGGGTGTTACGGGGTGACGGCTCATCACCGGATGGCGATCAATACGGTGTATTTCGCCATCAAAGGCAGCAAAATGTTGGCCAAAGACTGTATAACGTTTTAGCTGAGGGGCGCCGACCACCAGGGGCACACAGCTTTGCTCGAACAGTGCTTTACCTATCTCCAGGGCTTTGCCGATATTGCCAATATTCGGTGCACTATCGAAGGTTGAACACACCTTGTAGTGACACATCGCGGCGTTAAGAGATTTTAGCCATGTTAATGCCTTGCCGAGGTGCTCTTCCATCCACTCAGGAGATTCGCTGCGGCTGGTGCCCGCTAAGCCAATCGCGGTGTAATCGGCAAAAGGAGCTAATCGCTCTTCGCTTGGAGGTGCCAGAAAAAGCACTGTTTTGACACCGTGCAAGCTTAACGCTTCCATCACATCGGTGGAGCCAGTGAGATCATCACCGTAATAGGAGAGAAGGAGAGGCGTGTTCATAGGCTAAAGGTCTCCATGGCCTGGGCAAGTTCTCGGTGCTCGCGGGCATAGCTTGCCAACGGGATACCTCCTATAGCGGCTTGCCATGCTTGGCGTAGGCTGGCCACCCCGCTAGCAATGCCTCCTGGGTGGGCCATAATGCCGCCGCCACAACAGTAAATTAGGTCGCTGTTACCCAGCGCTTGGTAGGTATCAGCTACCTGTGCTGCGCTTTGCCCTGAAGAAAACACCGGCATAACCTGATAACCCGCTGCAGGTGTCTCAAACATTGCGGCTTGGCAGGCCCGGGCGCTGTTAATCACGCTGTCGTCCTCCTCACTAAATTTATTGCGGAGGCCATTAACGTGGATATGATCCACACCCGCGAGTCGCCATAATTTATGGTAAGCGGTAAATGCCATCCCCAAGTGTGGTGAGCGGCTTAACATGCCCCAGCCTGCGCGGTGACCATGCAGCGCTACTTGGCAGTGGCGGCGTAGGTGCGCGACGCCCGCTAAGCCAACGCTGTTAACGGCAACCATGACGCAGGTGCCGCCTGCGGCTACCACATAGTCATGCTGCGCGCGCATTTCGTCGATATCGCCGCTGATGTTAAAGGCATACATCACCTTTTTACCGGTGCGCTCCGCATGAGCGTTGAGGATAGGCATGATGGCATCGACGCGCGCTCGTAGTGGGTTATGGGTGCCATTGGCCTGCAGCTCATCGTCTTTAATGAAATCGATGCCACCCGCCACCAGTTGTTCTACCATCTCGGCGGTTTCTGAAGGCGATAAACCCACACTGGGTTTGATAATGGTACCGATTAATGGGCCTTGCTCTACACCAGTGAGTTGACGCGTTCCTAAGGTCCCAAACTGGGGGCCTGGGTAGGCGTTGGCAAAAGCGCTGGGCAAGTCGATATCCAGTAGCTTCAGTGCAGAAAATTCTTTTAATTCAAATAGGTTGCCAGCCACAGTAGAGACCAGATTTGGCAACGAAGGACCCATGTTTTCCAGCGGCCAGGAGAGCTCCACAAGCGCGCGCTGGAAAAGGCTGTGCCCTTGAGGTGCGAGATCTGCGCGCATGGGCAATGAAGGTGTGTTGACGGCCTCTGCCATTTCAATATTTTCGACGATTGCGCCATGGGCTTCTCGCAAGGCGTCAGTTTCATTGGCTAGGCGGGTAAATGTGCCTGAAGACTGCTCACCAGCCATCACCTGAGCGGCATGCTCAACCGAGTAGGGCGTCTCAATCAGGTAGCGGGCGTAAATTCGTGTGCTCATTAACCAAGGCTCCGGCAGCTTAAAAGAGGAGATCGCGTAGGAATAGCGAGATCATCGGCACATAGGTGATCAGCATCAGGCAAGTAATGATGGTGAGCACCGGCGGAAGTAAAAAGCGGAATAACTGCTCGACGGGCAGCTTGGCTACTTGTGCCGCGGCAAAAAGATTCACGCCTAGCGGTGGGGTAAACATACCCAGCGCTAAATTCACCACAATCACGATGCCGAAGTGTACGGGGTCAATACCGAAGCTCATGGCAATAGGTGCCAAGATGGGGGCCAAGATTAAAATGGCGGCAGAGGTCTCGATGAACATCCCAACCACCAGTAGCAGCATGTTGATGGCCAGCAGAAAGGTATAGCGATTATCAAAGGTGGCCTGTGCCCAAGCGCCAATATCAGTGGCTAATCCTGAGCGGCCAATCACAAAGCTGAGAATGGAGGCCGCAGCGATAATGAGCATAATCGAGCCTGCGGATAGTGCACTCTCGCGAAAAATGCGTGGCAGGTCTCTCAGTTTGATAGTGCGATATACCACCATGCCTAAAAACAGCCCATACAACACCGCCACCGCTGAGGCTTCAGTAGGGGTAAAGATGCCCCCGTAAATGCCGCCAATAATAATCACCGGCATTAAAAGAGCGAGAAAGGCGCTGCGAAAAGCGGGCCAAATGGGTGAACGTAAATCACCATCGTGAGTACCATAGCCTTTTATTCGGCACCAGATGATCACCATGACGATCAGTGCACAGCCAATTAATAAGCCAGGGCCAAAACCGGCTAGAAAAAGCTGAGTAATAGACGTTTCGGTGCTGACACCGTAGAGAATCAATGGCACCGAAGGAGGAATGATAATACCAAGTTCAGAGGAGGAAGCCTGGATGGAGGCGGCCATCGGGGGTGGATAGTCCCGTGCCACCATCGCGGGAATCAATATAGCGCCAATAGCGAAGGTAGTGGCTACGCTGGAACCAGAGATCGCAGCAAACATCATGCAGGTAACCACACAAGTGCAGGCTAAACCGCCTTGAATACCGCCTACCAATGATCGAGCAAACTCCACCATACGGGAGGCGATTCCCCCGTTACTCATGATATGGCCAGCCAGAATAAAGAATGGCACCGCCATTAACGGGAAACTGTCCAGGCCAACGAACATTCGCTGAGGAACCACTTGGAGTGGCACATTGCTAAAGAAATAAAGACCTATGATCGCGGTTAGGGCGATGGCAACCGCAATAGGTATCGATAAGGCAAACAGCGCGACCAACGCTGAACCGATCACAGCATTCATAGCGTATCTCCCCCATTGGAGTTGACAGGGCCTGGGCAGCTACGATCATGGTGATGCTGATATTCAACACAGAGTTGACGTGCAATTACGGCAACGATAGCAATCGCACAACCCGTGGGGATGGAGGCGTAAAACCACGACATAGGGATTTCTAGCATGGCGATCTGCTGACGCGAGACGCGCAGTGTAATCAAGTACCCCTGCCAGACAAGAATAGTAAGTAGTGTGAGTACTGCGGTGCAGACTAAGCGCTGGCCGTAAATGCGTAGGCGCGATGGTAGACGGTCAATAAAAAGATTAATCGAGATCATCGCGCCATACCAAAAAGTTGCAGCGCTCACTAAGAAGACGCTCCAAATAATTAATCCACGCGCTAAAATTTCCGACCAGGCTGCCGGATCGCCCAAGATGAAGCGCGTAAAGACTTGATAGGAGACGAGCGCAACCGCTATCGCCAACAGTAGCGCTGCCAGATTATGGGAGAGCTTAATGAGCCCCTGAGCCAAGGTGTTCAGTAGCGACAACATAAGCGTAAACCTCATTGACGGGGTATAAAGTGCCCCCTGCCAGGGAGGCACACAGAGGGAGGCGTCTTACTCGGTCGCGCGAATACGCTCTAAAAGCTCACTGTCATACTGCTCGGCGTAGCGTTCGTAAGCGGGCTCAACGGCGTTGCGGAATAGCTCGTAATCAATGTCAGTCACGACCTCCATGCCGTTGCTGCGTAGCATTTCAACGCCTTCAGATTCGATGCGCTGGACGGCGTCGCGTGATGCTTGCGCGGCTACTTGAGC
The DNA here is from genome assembly GCF_007692655.1 of Halomonas sp. GTDB lineage: Bacteria > Pseudomonadota > Gammaproteobacteria > Pseudomonadales > Halomonadaceae > Vreelandella. The sequence goes on along the minus strand of NZ_REBQ01000232.1, from coordinate 2,698 downwards.
AGCGTCTCGGAACCAGCCTTGCTGCTCTTCGTCCAGACCGTCCCAATAGATTTTCGACATCACGACGGCGGTAGGAGAGTAAACGTGGCCGGTCAATGTCAGGTAGTCCTGTATCTCCCACATGTTGTTAACGGTAAGGATGGGAATCGGGTTTTCTTGGCCATCGATGGTGCCTTGCTGCAGTGCCGTGATAACTTCTGTCCACGAAATAGGTGTTGGGGCGGCACCAAGGGCGCGAAAAGTTTCCAGGTGTACCTGGTTTTCCATCGTACGGATCTTCATACCCTGCATATCTTCGGGGGTTTCGACTGGGCGCACGCTATTGGTAAGGTGGCGAAAGCCGTTTTCTGCCCAAGCCAAGCCGATTAGACCTTCGTTCTCAAATTCATCAAGTAATGACTGGCCAATCTCTCCATCCAACACCTTGTGGGCGTGGTCGTAATCGCGGAATAGGAACGGAAAATCGAGAGCGTAAACCGACGGGATGAAATTGCCGATAGGGCCGGTGGAGGTTAGCGTCAATTCGACCGAACCAATTTGTAGCCCTTCAAGTACGTCGCGCTCTCCACCGAGGGCGCTAGCAGGGCGTAAATTGATTTTAAATTCACCATCGCTAAGCCGATCAATTTCTTCGGCGAATGCTCTGCCAGCTTCGCCATAGTGGGAGTTTAGTGGTGGTGTGAATGCTAAGTTCATCTCTTGAACAGCAAATGCTGAGCTGCTGGCTGAAAACGCGAGTGTAGCTCCAAGGGCAACAACTGTTTTGTTAAAGCTAAATGTGGTCATTTTCTGCTCCTGATTGTTTTAGTTAGCAGTGAGGGTGAAGCGGATATTGATCGAGTTGCGGGTGTGGATGGGTAAAACTAAGGAATATTCGCGTATTTAAGTTAGGTAATGCGTCGAATGCTTTCGGCAATTTCTTCTGGCTCGAATACGCGTTTCCAGTCATCGCGCATTAGCTGCGGCTTGCCATTTTCAATTGCTTTGTTACATGCATCGGAGAATACGCCGGGCTGTTCCTCAAAGATGACAGCCGCCAAAATATTCATGTGCCCAAGTAAAAAGTCCCGTGCACATTGTTTATCAACGCCTCTGGCAACGACTTCATCCATCGCTTCACGCATAACAACCAGAAGTGTGGCGCACACCGTTTCGGAAAGGCCCGGTTCCAGCAGTGCCATTTCATCAACTGAGACTCGGTGGGAGCGAACCACCGGGGCATATATGGTTTTAGCAATGGCTTCGCCTAACGAATACAGCTCTTCAGGGCCCTGCATCAGCGCATTGACGATATGCTGCTTTGCCTTATGGCCACCGAAGTAGTCGCGTTTGGCGTCCAGATCCGTTTCATCGTTAAAGATGGGTGGGTGGCAAGGATGAGTGACGAAGTAAACTAAGTCTTCGCGGTTGGGCAGGTGACCGGCAAATGGGGCTGCAGCATCCAGCGTAATTACCATGGTGCCACTAGCCATGAGGGGTGATAGCTCTTCAGCTACGCGCCCCACCAAGGTATCGGGCACTGCTAAGATCACCACTTGAGCGTCGGGTACTGCTTGTTGGGCATCCACGCAGACAATGCCTAGGCCATCTGATAAGCGTTGGCGTCCCGCTTCGCTAAGCTCAACGTGGCTGACTGCATAGTCCGACTGTTTTAGGTTGCTTGATAAGCGGTAGCCCATTTTTCCGCCTGCGCCAATAAGGGCAACGTTGGTCATGGAACACTCCTCGTATAGTTGTTAGATCGCGTTAAGGTTGCCGAGGCGTAGGAGGCATCAATTTGCCGGGCAACTGGTATGATGACATAATATCTATAGCAGTCTGTCAAATGCTGCTTTGGTCTATGTTAATTAAATTTAGCCGCTGTGGCGGCGCCGGAGCGCTACACTTGTGTCGCTAATTTGCTACCCGCCGTTTCTGGCTTGTGAGGAGGAATCACTGTGCAACAAGCTCCCAAAATTACTCGGCGCAAGCTGTCGGATGAGGTGTTTGATCGGCTGTATGAAATGATTGAAGCAGGGGAGTTCTCCCCAGGCGATACGCTTCCCTCTGAGCGGGAACTGATGGATAGCTATGGCGTGGGGCGGCCCGCGATTCGAGAGGCAATGCAGACGCTGGAAAGAATAGGGCTGGTGGAGATAAATCATGGTCAGCGCCCTAAAGTACTGCAGCCGACAGCGATGGGATTGATGTCACAGATTGATTTAACTGCACGGCATATGTTGGCTAGTTCGTCGCAATCGCTTGAGCAGCTCAAGGAGGCGCGCACTTTTTTTGAGCTTGGCATGGTGGAAAAGGCCACAGGTCAAGCTTCTTCGGCAGATATTGCTCAATTGAGGGCACTTTTAGACGTGCAGCGTAGCCATTTAAATAAAGATGCCCACGCTTTTATTGCAGCTGATATGGACTTTCACACTGCCATAGCGGGTATTACACGTAATCCGATATTTAGGGCAACCAGCCAAGCCATGCTGGGATGGCTGGCGCGTTTTCACGCTAGTTTGCTGCACTGGGAGGGTAATGAAGATATTACCCTGCTGGAGCACGCCAATATTATTGATTATATCGAGCGGGGAGATAAGGAGGCTGCCGTTGAAGAAATGCGCAAGCACCTAGAGCGCGCACGACTGCTCTATTGCTTGAATAGCTAACCCGACAGCGAAAGAAAAAACAGAATCAGTGGCGGGGAGAGCAGTGAAAG
>NZ_REBQ01000074.1 GCF_007692655.1 Halomonas sp. | reverse complement strand
CCGCTTTAACGCGGATTTTGACGTTGTAATCAATGACGCGTTTAACCGCGACGAGTACTTTCATAGGTTCCTCGCTTGGCCTGTGATAAAAGCCGTTAACCTGATAGGGCACCCGCCCAGCGGATACCCGTGACTGAAGACCTGCCTAAAGCATTCTGCGCGTGATCGTTGCCTGAACGGTGATCACGCTTTTAAATTCATGCAAGCGTTTGATAGGTACGCTATTAAAAAACCTTTCTAATTTGCCACAGCTTGCCTACTAGCAACAACACTTACTGGCTAAGGCCTTGGTCGAAACAAAAAGCGATAGGCAACCCGATACCCCGTCAAGAAATGCTGCTTTTGCCATCGTAGGCGTGACCTGACACGGGTATTATGACTATCATGGGACATAACCAGAAGCAAACGACCGTTTTAAATTAAGGCCAGCTTTTCATAGACTACTTATTTTGGGCTTATTGATACGGGAAGGCGCCTAAAGAAAGCCTAATGAATGGCGGCACTTAAAGAGAATAAGGAGAAACCGGGTGGAAACTGTTGAACGCGATGTAATGGACTTCGATGTCGTCATTGTCGGGGCGGGCCCATCCGGGCTTGCAGCCGCCTGTCGGCTCATGCAGCAAGCCAACGAAGCAGAGCAGGAACTGACCGTCTGCGTGGTTGAGAAAGGCTCAGAGGTGGGCGCTCATATTTTATCAGGCGCGGTATTTGAACCCCGTGCACTTAGCGAACTATTTCCGGATTGGCAGGAGCGCGGGGCGCCGTTAAACACCCCGGCTATTCGTGACGATGTATTTTTGCTAAAAGACGCCCAAAAGGCGCAAAAATTACCTAATGCGATTGTGCCTAAGAGTATGCACAACACCGGTGGCGACCAACAGCGTTATGTCATCAGCGCTGGCAACCTTTGCCGCTGGCTAGGCGAGCAGGCGGAGTCGCTAGGCGTTGAAATTTTTCCAGGCTTCGCTGCCCAGGAAGCGATTGTGGAAGATGGCGCAGTGCGCGGTATTTTAATTGGCGATATGGGTGTCGCCGCTGACGGCACGCCTAAAGATGGCTACATGCCGGGCATGGAACTGCGCGCCAAGTACACACTGTTTGCAGAAGGCTCGCGCGGTCATATTGGCAAACGTTTAATTAAAGATTTTTCACTCGATGCAGGCCGTGATCCGCAGCATTACGGCATCGGGCTTAAAGAACTGTGGGATGTCTCTGCGGACAAGCATGAGCCTGGCCTTGTGCTGCACGGCTCTGGCTGGCCATTAGACAAAAACACCCACGGTGGCTGGTTTTTGTATCACGCAGAAAATCAGCAGGTCGTGGTCGGTCTGATTATGGATCTCAGCTACCAGAATCCATGGCTCTCCCCGTTCGATGAATTTCAGCGCTTGAAGCATCATCCGGTGTTAAGCCAATACCTGGAAGACGGCAAACGCGTTGCTTATGGTGCCCGTGCCCTTACCAAGGGTGGTTTTAACTGCCTACCCAAAATGACCTTCCCTGGCGGCCTATTGATCGGCTGTGACGCAGGCACCCTTAACTTTTCCAAAATCAAGGGCCTGCACACTGCTATGAAGTCAGGCATGGTGGCCGCCGAAAGTGTGTTTGAGGCCATCAAGGGTGGCGATGAAGGTGCCCAGGAATTAGCGAGCTTTACCCAAAAATGGGAATCCAGCTGGGCTTATCAAGAGCTTAAAGAGAGCGCAAGTTTTGGCCCTGCCATTCATAAATATGGCACTGTCGGTGGCGGCGCATACAACTTTGCGCATCAACTGCTGGGTAACAAGCTGCCTAATCTCCACGATACCACTACGGATCACGGTGCTTTAAAGCCCGCCGCCGAGTTTGAAAAGATTAACTATCCCAAGCCGGACGGAAAACTTTCATTCGACAAGCTATCTTCGGTGTTTCTGTCTAACACCAATCACGAAGAGGACCAACCTTGTCATTTACGCTTGGCGGATCCTGAGCTACCGGTTCGTGACAACCTGCCCAAGTATGCAGAGCCAGCTCAACGCTACTGCCCTGCCGGTGTGTACGAAGTGGTGGAAGATAGCGCAGGAGAACCGCGCTTTCAGATCAACTTCCAGAACTGTGTTCACTGCAAAACCTGTGATATCAAAGACCCTGCCCAGAATATTACCTGGGTAGCACCGGAAGGCGGTGGCGGACCTACCTACCCGAATATGTAGCCTGCACGGTCTGCTATCAACACACGCTCTATCGTTACGACTAGCCAAACGCTCAAAACCTGGTTGGTCGTAACGTCAAAAGCGTCATCCACTTCATCACGTTAGTATTACGGCGTTATACGCTGAGCGTTTTCCAGCACTTCGATCGGCGCACGGCGGGCGATCAGCCTTCGTCGACCAGCCTGGTCAAAGCGTACATCAATTACCGGATCGCTGGGATTCCCTTCCACCGCAGCGACTTCTCCCTCTCCAAATACCGCATGAGTCAGCCGCTGCCCAGGGTAAAAATGTGTGCCTGCCGATAAATAGTTGGCTTTCGTCTCTTCTACCTGCGCCGCTGCCAGCGCAATATCGTCGCGCCCAAGACGAGCCAAATAACGCTCAACAATCTCAACAGACCCCACTTGTAACGGTGCCGCAGGAGCATTGGCACTCGCTAAACAGGAGGCGACGCGCATACTGTCTTGCCAGGCGCTTTCGACAATAAAGCGGCTAGGGCGATGAACGCCACCGTCATGGAGCACTAATAGCTGCTCTTGGGCGCGGGTGATGGCCACGTAGAAAAGCCGCCGCTCTTCTTCCAAACGCTCATCGCTTAGGGGGTTATCGCGACTGTAGTGAGGGAAGTCTTCTTCGTTAACAGCAGCCACCGCAACTAACGGCCACTCAAGGCCTTTCGCACCGTGAACGGTGCTGATCAGTAGGCCGCCCGCTTGGTTTTCCACCGGGCGCTCAAGCAACTCAATAAACGCATCAGGGTCTTGGACGCTTTGCGCCTGTTCAATCAGCACATCAAGCAACCGAACATCTTCTTCGCCTTTATCTCGTCGCGCCGCCGCTCTCTTGAGGGTTTTTTCAGCCTCAATGGTTTCAACCACATGCCTTAACAGCTTGGCAGGCGGCCATGCACTCAGCTGTGGCAACTCGCACAGCAGCACCCAGCGTTTTTTGAGCGTGCGCCGCTGAATCGGCTTTAGATCCGATAACATCAGGTCATCGCGCTCAGGCCACTGTTGCGTCGTAGCCAACTGCTGAGCTAGGCGCTGCAAACGCTCTCTTGCTACAAACGGCGTTGGTTGGGAGAGCAGCAGTAATAGTTGCTGAGGATCACGCAGTAGGTCCGGACGACGGGATAGCTTTAAATACCCCGCCAAGGCCTGAACCAAGGGCAGGCGAAACACAAAGCGATCTTCCCGCTGGAGGCGAAACGGAATACCTGCCTGTAACAATGCCAGTTGAAACGGAACCGAAAGCGCCCAGCTGCGCACCAGTAGAGTGGTTTCGTTAAGCGCACGCCCTTGCGCCTGCCAATCCATCAACGCATCCAGCAGCAATCGGCTACCCTGGCCAACGGAGACGCGGGTGTCTGGATTATTGGCTGCCGCGAGACACAGCTGATCGGGCCTCCGCTGGTTAGCGGCAATGGCGTGATTCGCCGCCAGCGCCAGCGCATGACCATGCCTAAAGGTCGTCGATAGCGGGTAGTCCGTGGCCTCGCCAAAAGTGGCGGTAAAATTATCGAGCATGGTATCCGGCTTGGCACCACGCCATTCATAAATACACTGATTGGCGTCCCCCACTGCCATAACCTTCGCACGCTGCCCCACCAACACAGATAAAAGGCGTTGCTGTGCGGCATTGATATCCTGGTACTCATCAATAATGACGTGATCCAAAAAACCTTCCACACGACCACGCAACGCACTATCCGCTTCTAATGCTTGCAAGGGCCTATAGAGCAAATCCGCATAGGTCATTACCCCCTCTGCTTCCAGAAGCCGTTCTGCCTCCGCAAAAGCCGCCGGGAAATAGTCAGTATCAGAGTCGAAATTCAGCCGTTCGTAGAGAGATTCCGGCGTGATCATTTCAGCCTTCACCAGCCCACAAAAGTGGGCCAAGGTCTCAAGCCGGTCGCCTTCAAGGGCAGCATCGCGTCGCTCAATCGCGTCACGCAGTACGTTCAGGCTCGCCTGGCGAAGCACTCTTTCCAATTGCCAATCTGCTGATAGCAAACGGCGCGGCGCAAGCGCCCCCCAGCGGCACAGGCTCTGGGTTAGGCGGTGACCCAATGAATGAAAGGTGCGAACATCCGGCAGCGGCTGGCCGGCTGGCGCCATGGACGCTAGGCGGCGTTGGAAATCATCCTTGGCGGAGCGGTTAAACATCAGCACTAAAATACGCTTTGGCGGCACACCGCTGTCCAACAGATGTAACACCCGAGCAGACATGGTGGTGGTTTTACCCGCCCCGGCCACCGCCGCCACCCGCGCATGCCCAGTGGCATGAGTGACCACCGCTTGCTGTTCAGCGGTTAACTTCACGGCGCCTCGCCCGTTGATTCATCATTGAGCTGACCGAAGGCATACCAGTGCCCAGCGCTCATCAGCCCAATTTCGCTCATACCATCGCCTACATCACGCGTTTCTGCAGCCTCGACCAGCTGATAATAGACATTGCGATGCAGCCGTGCAGCGAGCCCGAAGCGCACCAACAGTTGCGGCACAGCCTCTCCCTGGGGAGTGAGCGTAACGGTGAGAGGGTGCTCAGCATCCAAGCGAACAACGTCATCAAACTGGGTAGTAAACCACCAAGCGTCGTCTCGATAATCAGCCTCAACCGCCACCAGCGGTAGGTCTTCAACCTCTATCCGCCACCGCTCTACCGGTGTGACCAGACAGTACCCATCCTCATCAAGACGCAGCAGTGTTGCCAACAGGCGGGCCACTTTAGGACGAGCAAATCGCTGCCCTTCGTGCCACCAGCTGCCATCAGCATGAATTTTTATGTTCATATCGCCTGAGAGTGGAGGTAGCCACTCATCAAGGGGCGGAATAGCGCCGGTGCGTCCGTCATTTGTGTCACGTTGCTGCAGCAATCGATCAATATTCATCTCGCCCACCTCGCTTTAGCATAGTCGAAGCGCCTTAGGCTATAAGAGCCCAGACGTTGCCAGCGCTTCTTTCACGTGCTCCGGAGCATCGGGAGCAGCGGCACGAAAGAGCTGATAAAAGTTGGCAGTGGTTTGCATCGCAACCTCATCGACGCTAATCCCCCGCTCTTTGGCAATGCACTCTGCCACTTGAACCACCCAGGCGGGCTCATTAGGCTTGCCGCGATAAGGTACCGGCGCAAGGTAGGGGCTATCCGTTTCAATCAGCAGACGATCCAACGGCAGCTGGCGGGCCAGCTCTCTGAGCGGGGCAGCATTGCGAAAGGTGATAATACCTGACAGGGAGATATAAAAACCTAACCGCACTGCTTCGCGGGCCATCGCCAAATCTTCGGTAAAGCAGTGTAATACACCGCCCACCTGAGGATCGCTATATTCTCGCAGTAGCGCCAGCGTTTCTTCTTTAGCTTCGCGAGTGTGGATAATCACCGGGAGCTCAAGCTCCCGTGCAGCCATCAAATGGCGCTTAAAGCGCTCGTGCTGGATCTCAACAGGCACGCTGTCTCGATAGTGGTAATCCAACCCCGTTTCGCCAATCGCCACTGCGCCATATTGCTCGGCAGCGTCTTTGATATCGGCAACGCTGGGCTCTTGCTCCGCTAAATGTAACGGATGCAAGCCAGCGGAAATCGCCACATCCCGGTGGGCACGTGCTATAGCGGCCAGTTGCGGCATGCTTTCTAGCGTCACGGCGATAGCAAGAAATTGACTAACGTGGGCAGCGCGGGCGGCAGCAAGCGTGGCGGCAACATCTCCCCCGTGGGTCTGCTCGGATAGGCGGTCTAGATGACAATGTGAATCGACAAACATGCAGATCTCGCAAACAGATAGGCCATAAAAGGTTATGACGGTGTGGTTCAGAGCGTAAAAGAAATTGCCGCTTTATCTAGCTGACCAGCAAGCAGTGTCTCAATCCGGTCACGCACAGGGTAATCTTGCTGGCTAAAATGTAGACCAACGCCCGGCATACGCTGCCCGCTCACGCCCTCAGGCGACACCCACACCACCTGCCCGGTGATGGTAAGGCGTTCGCTTTCGCCCGGCAGCGTGAGCAGTAAAAATAGTTGTTGGCCAAGCGCATAAGGGGTACTGGTGGGAATAAAAATCCCGCCGCGCTCAAGAAAAGGCATATACGCTGATAGCAGCGTGGGCACATCGGGTACGGTTAAAGAGAGTGCTTTTTGAGCGACCATAACGACCTCAAGTGGCGTCGTGGAATCATTAATTTCAAACTATTAATCTCTTACTGCTAACGCCACTCGGTTAAGAGCGCAATAGCGCTGCCCAGCGAACTAACCAGGCTTCAAGCACCAACTGCGGATTGGGATTCGCGCCTACCGCCAACAGACGCCGCTGCTCGCGGGCATAATCGAGCAAGCGGAACCAATCCTGCACCCGACCATTCTTAACCGCTTGGCGGTAAAGCGGCTCAAGATCGGGATTATGCAGCACCGCTGCCTCCCCCGACAAACCCAACCGAATCAGGTCTTCCAGCCAGGCAATACCGTACCACAAGATGGCATCAATCGCCTGGCGATCCAGGCGTGCAGCCTCCGAGACAGGCTCAGCACCCCGCACCAGCTGTTCAAAACTGTCGTGAATCTGGTGACGTAATGCACGCTCTTCGGGCGCTGCCAGCTCCACGGCAAGAAGCGGCAAACCACCCGCAACCTGCCACCAAAAATAGGCCTCATCGGCACTGTTGAGCTGTTCGATTAGCCAACCCCGGCACTGTTCAAACGCAACGCTTGGCAATGACCACTGCTGACAACGGGAACGGATGGTCGGCAGCATCCGTGAGGGAACGTCTGAAAGTAGGATAAACAGCGTTTTATCACCGGGCTCTTCCAGGCTTTTGAGCAGCGCATTGGCAGCGGCAATATTCATTGCCTCCGCAGGAGAAATCACAATGACCCGGTAGCCACCCTGCTGGGCCGTTTGCGAGACAAAACGGTTTACCTCACGAATCGGGTCAATGCGGATTTGACGCTTACCCTCTTCCGGCGAGACACGCAGCAAGTCCGGGTGATAACCCGACGCCAACATGGCGCAGCTATGGCAGTGGCCGCAGGCTTGATCAGCAGGCTTGGCACACAGGGTGCGGGCAATTAACGCCTCAGCCAGCTGCTGCTTGCCTACCCCATGGGCGCCATGAATCAACAGCGCATGGGGCATACGGCCACTGTCGGCCAAGCGGGTTAAGTGGTGCCAGGTGGACTGATGCCACGGCATTACGCCGGTTAACGCCATGCGGCTACCCGCGCAGATAAGGCTTGCTCAATTTGGGCTTGCACATCGTTTAGCGAATGCTGTGCGTCAATCACAGCAAACCGCCCCGGGGCTTCTGCCGCTCTAGCCAGGTAAGCCTCGCGCACCGCCTGGAAGAAGTCGCCCTGCTCCTGCTCAAAGCGATCCCTTTGCTCTTGGCGATCACTCAACCGCGACTCTAAGCGCAGGGTGGCTGCCTCTTTAGGCATATCAAGTAGTAACGTTAAATCGGGTGAAAGCCCCTGTTGGACAAAATCTTCCAGTACTGCAATACGCTCCTTTGCAATACCGCGCCCACCGCCTTGATAGGCAAAAGTGGCATCGGTAAAGCGATCACACACCACCCACGCTCCCCGGGCCAAGGCGGGTAGGATCTTTTCTGCCAAGTGCTGGGCACGTGCGGCAAACATGAGTAACAGCTCTGCGTCGAAATGCAGTGGCTCCTGGGGCATGGGGTCCAGCAGCAGCTCACGGATGGCTTCTGCACGGGTGGTGCCGCCCGGTTCGCGAGTGCGCACGACTTCCAAACCCTGAGCTTCTAGCCACTCGGCGACAAAACCCACATTAGTGGATTTTCCCACGCCTTCACCGCCTTCCAGCGTAATGAAGCGTCCACGCTTGATCATCATGCTCCCTTATTTTGATAATGAATGACGTTGGCAGTCACTCATTGGTGATGGACCATAGCATTAACGATTACGAATATAGCGATTAACGGCGTTATTATGCTCACGCAGGGTACGCGAAAAATGATGCGTCCCGTCGCCACGAGAAACGAAATAGAGCGTTTCCCCAGGCAGTGGATTCACCGCCGCTTCTAGAGAAGCGCGTCCCGGCATGGCAATCGGCGTGGGCGGCATACCGTCAATCACGTAGGTATTGTACGGCGTGGCCTCGCGTATATCGGCGCGGGTAATCCGCCCGTCATAGCGTTCGCCCATGCCATATATAATCGTCGGGTCTGTTTGCAGCCGCATCCCCTGTTCCATACGCCGCTTGAATACCCCGGCAATTTCGCGACGTTCCTCTGGCGCGCCGGTTTCCCGCTCAATCAAGGAGGCCATAATCAGGGCTTCGTAGGGAGAATCGATGGTCAAGTCATCATCCCGTTCTGCCCATACCTCTTCAAGAATGCGCTCCATACGAGCCAACGATTGGCGCAAAATATCAACGTCGCTCATCCCCAGGTGGTAACGATAAGTATCGGGGAAAAACCAGCCTTCCGGAAACGTGCCTTCTCGACCTAGCAGAGCCATCACTTCTTCATCGCTCATTTCAGCCGTACGATTTTCCAATTTAGGCGCTGAGTTCAGCAGTCCGCGCATTTGTCGGAAAGTCCAGCCTTCAGGGATGGTAAGCGGATAGGTGACGACCTTATCACTGCCTAGTAATGCCATCATCTCCAGGCCACTCATATCAGGCACTAACTGATACTCGCCGGTGCGCAAGCGTGGCACGCGTTCAGGTTCAACTCGAGCCAGCAAGCGAAAGGCCCAAGCGTCATTAATGACCCCCTCTCTTTCTAATTGAGTGACCACCTGATTGAATCCTGCCCCAGAGGGAACCTGGTAGAGCCTAGGTTCATCCAGCGCAAGAGGTGCCTCTAGTCGGCTCTGCCAATAAAAATAGCCACCCGCCGCAGCTGCCGTCCCGACAATCACTAACATTAACAAAGCGATAAATAACCGTTTCACCATGACACCTCAAATAATCTCGTAGCCTAACAGCTGATGCGCCAAGCGCTGCAGCGGATCGGCAGCGTTGACCGGCCAGCACTGCAGTAACGCACCGTCGGCGGCCAGCAGCTTGCTAACAGGCCACATGCCCTGTACTGAGTTTGCCACCCATAGCCGCTCTACCTTTGCTAACTGGCTAAGTGGCAGTGCGGCTTGGGTAACCGTACCTTGCTCGATTAGCGCATCTCGCAGCGTACCTGCGACCCCACACTGATTAAGCAAGGGCGTAAACACCTCGCCCGCCTGCTGCCAAAAAATATTCATGCTGGTAGCTTCGATCACCAAACCGTCACTATCAGCAAGCACACCCTCAGCAATGCTCATATCGCTCCACTCTCGTCGAGCCAATACGTTTTCTAATCGGTTAAGATGTTTAATACCCGCCAACAGCGGCTGGTGCCCTAGGCGTAAATCACAAACGCGCACCGTCACACCCTCTTGCCAGCGGCTGGCCAAAGGCTGGAAAGGCATTCGACGGCTAAGCAATCGAGGCAACACGTCTTCAGGCTGAGCGTAACCGCGCCCTCCGCTGCCTCGCGTCAGAATCAGCTTTAGCACTTCGAGGTCGGCGGTAGGTGTACCTTGCCATGTCGCCGCTAACGATGCTTGGCAAGGCAATGGAATACCTAAGCGCTGACAGCCATGCGCCAAGCGTGCAGTGTGATAGCGCCACAGTATCGGTACGCCAGAACGCAGCAATACGGTTTCAAACACGCCATCACCATACGCCAGCCCCCGGTCATCGAAGGGCACTTGATCATCGACACACAATGGGGGCTGTAACATCTGCAACTAGATCTTTTTAAACAGCAGTGACCCGTTAGTACCACCGAAGCCAAAGGAGTTAGAGAGCGCTACATCAATACGCATATCTCGCGCAGTATGCGGTACGTAATCCAGGTTACAGCCCTCCTGTGGGTTATCCAGATTAATCGTTGGAGGCGCGACCTGATCACGAATAGCCAGGATACTAAACACCGCCTCAACGGCACCGGCCGCTCCCAAAAGGTGACCAATCATTGATTTAGTCGAGCTTACTGCCACATTATTTGCAGCCCCGCCCAATACGCTTTCAATGGCACGGCTTTCAGCCAAGTCACCCGCTGCCGTGGAGGTCCCATGGGCATTGATATAATGCACCTTAGACACATCTATCTGAGCATCTTTAATGGCATTGCGCATGGAGAGCGCTGCACCACGACCATCTTCCGGCGGCGAGGTCATGTGGTAGGCATCATCACTCATGCCAAAGCCTACCAGCTCCGCATAGATATTGGCGCCTCGGGCTTTTGCGTGCTCATACTCCTCAAGCACCAGCACACCGGCACCATCGGATAAAACAAAACCGTCTCGGTCAACGTCCCAGGGGCGGCTTGCCGCTTCTGGACTGTCGTTACGCGTAGAGAGCGCGCGAGCGGCAGAGAAGCCACCTAAGCCTAACGGCGTCGTCGCCATTTCCGCGCCGCCGCAGATCATGACATCTGCATCGCCATAGGCGATGGTACGAGCGCTGTAACCAATATTGTGAGTGCCGGTTGTACAGGCAGTCGTAATGGCAATATTGGGACCTCTAAAGCCATGCTGGATCGCCATATTCCCGGAAATCATATTGATGATTGAGCCGGGCACAAAGAACGGCGACACCTTGCGAGCACCGCCCTTATTTAACGCATTGTGGTTATGCTCAATCATGGGCAGGCCGCCAATCCCTGAGCCAATAGCCACGCCAATACGATCAGCGTTCTCCTCGCTACACTCGATACCCGAGTCTTCCACCGCCTGGGCGCCCGCCGCCATTCCATATTGAATGAACAGATCCATCTTGCGGGCATCTTTAGGATTCAAATACGGGCTGATATCAAAGTTTTTAATTGAACCACCAAAGCGAGTGTTAAAACCGCTGGCGTCAAAATGTTCAATCGGCGTGATGCCGCTTTTGCCTGAAACAATGTTTGCCCATGTCTCATCAACTTTATTGCCCACTGGGGTCACCAGGCCTAACCCAGTTACCACTACCCTTTTCCGTGCCATCAGCTTTCCTCCAGGCATCCATGGTGACGCGACCCAATTGGGTCATTTGCCGCTTAAATTTGGTCAACAGTATAGCGAATATTGAACCTAATTAGCATTGTGGCAGCAAAGCAAAAAAGCCGCCCTGGGAAAGGACGGCTTTTAAGGCGGGTGACTAGCACCCCACCCTGGTTTGATGCATCGACGCAGCCCTTACTGGTGGGCGTTTACGTAGTCGATAGCTTCTTGAACCGTGGTGATCTTCTCAGCTTCTTCATCGGGAATTTCAGTATCAAATTCCTCTTCCAAAGCCATTACCAGCTCAACGGTGTCGAGCGAGTCAGCACCCAAGTCTTCTGTAAAAGAAGAGCTGTTTTGGATGTCTTCTTCTTTAACGTTCAGGCGCTCTGCTACAACTTTTTTAACGCGCTCTTCAATAGTACTCATCAACGTACTCCAGTCGTTCACATTAGCCGTTTTTGATAACCAGCTATTTGGAAACCGCAAGCCAAAAGCTGCGGGGTAGTTTATAGACGCCCTTGGGTCGACGCAACCGCCAAGCCCAAGGCCATCAACGCATATTCATGCCGCCATTAACGTGCAGCGTCTCTCCGGTGATATAACCAGCCGCATCGCTGGTTAAAAACCCCACTGCAGCGGCAATCTCTTCCGGCGCCCCTAAACGGGCTAGCGGAATTTGCTTAAGCAGCATTTCATGCTGCGCTTCAGGCAATGCCCCGGTCATATCAGTAGCAATAAAGCCCGGCGCCACCGCATTGACCGTAATAGCGCGTGAAGAAACCTCACGTGCCAGTGCTCGGCTAAAACCTTCCATGCCCGCTTTAGCAGCAGCATAGTTAGTTTGACCCAGGTTGCCCATGGTTGCCACCACAGAACTGATAGACACAATACGCCCAAAACGCGCTTTAGTCATACCCCGCAAGCATGCTTTGCTCACCCGATATACCGACTTCAAGTTGGTATCCATGACGGAGTCCCACTCGTCCTCCTTCATGCGCATCAACAAGTTATCACGGGTGATGCCAGCATTATTGACTAAAATAGTCGGGGCTCCAAAACGCTCAGTAATGTCTTTCAAGACGCCATCAATACTGGCTTGATCCGTCACATTCAGGCATAGACCGGCCCCTTCAATGCCATTCTCTTTGAGATCGGCATCGATTTTCTCAGCACCTGCTTCACTGGTTGCCGTGCCGATCACTATACGGCCCTGACGACCAAGCTCTCGGGCAATAGCCTGTCCAATACCGCGACTAGCACCAGTCACCAGTGCAACTCTACGTTCTTGCGTCATAACTTTCTGCCTTTAACCGTGTCACCAAACAAGGATAGCGATCATGCCTTGCCAGTCAACGTTTCACGCGCCAGCTCAAGCGCGGCGTCCAGGCTGTCGGGATCATTCACCGCCAACCCTTTACTACCTTTTACGATACGCTTATTGAGGCCAGTCAACACCTTTCCCGGCCCACATTCAATAAACACATTGACGTTTTGAGCCACCATTGCTTCAACACATGCGCTCCAACGCACAGGCTGATAAAGCTGCTCAATTAAGCGTGTACGTAGTGTAGCGATATCCGCGTGGGCCTGGGCATCCACGTTCTGAATAACCGTATAACGCGGCGCTCGCAGCTCAATATTTTGCATCGCAGCGGCCAATCGTTCAGCCGCGGGGCGCATCAATGCGCAGTGTGAAGGGACTGACACGGGTAGCGCCATGGCACGCTTGGCACCCGCCTCTTGGCAAGCAACCATAGCCCGCTCAACGGCCGCCTTGGACCCAGCCACCACGACTTGGCCAGGAGAGTTATAATTGACCGCGGAAACAACATCGCCTTGAGCTGCCTTTTCGCAGGCCGCTTCGACGGCATCATCTGCCAATCCCAGGATAGCTGCCATCCCCCCCTCGCCAGCGGGAACCGCTTCCTGCATAGCCTCACCGCGCAGGCGTACTAGATTCACACCTTCGGCAAAACTCATAACGCCGGCACACACCATGGCACTATATTCGCCTAAGCTATGGCCCGCCATCACGCTAGGTCGTGGCCCTTCCAGCTCTTGCCACACTCGCCAGATAGCGACGCTTGCAGAGAGCAGCGCAGGCTGGGTGCAAGCAGTGGCGTTTAACGACGCTTCGGGGCCTTCCTGGACGACTTTCCACAAGTCGTAGCCCAAAGCACTAGAAGCTTCCTCAAATGTCGTTCCCACAACACTATAACGCTCGGCCAGCTCTCGCAGCATTCCAAGCTGCTGAGAGCCTTGCCCGGGGAAAATGAGGGCAAGGGGTTGAGACATGTCGTTCACCTTTGCTCTTGTAGGCATTTGCTCATATGAGCGATAGGCGAGATTATTGGCACATCCTGATGCCACCTATAAACCCGCAAAAAATTAACTGTTTATTATCTATATCATGGCCGACAAGGCGCATCAGTTTAAAATGATGGCGCTTGCCAACGGCCTGCGATCCGCGCAGGTAAATTATGCTCGACTTCCTTCAACGCTCGCTCAATAGCGTAGTAGAAACCATCGGCATGGGTACTGCCATGACTTTTAACTACAATACCGCGCAACCCTAATAAGCTGGCTCCGTTATAGCGCACGGGATCAAGCTCTTGCTTTAACCGTCTTAACACAGGTTTAGCCAGTAGACTCGCTAAACGTCCGCTTAGGCGCGACTCAAATGCCATTTGCACACGCTCTACCAACATACTTGTTAAACCTTCGCTTGCTTTCAGAACGGCGTTGCCCACAAAACCGTCACACACCACCACATCAAGCTGACCTTTAAACAGATCCCCCCCTTCTGCATAGCCCTGGTAAATAAAGGCATCGCTGGTTGGGTACTCGCGCAGTTGACGATCCGCTTCACGCACGCTGGCACTGCCCTTCGTCGCCTCGGCTCCAACATTAAGCAACGCGACACGCGGCTTAACCGTGCCATCGACACACTGGGCCATAGCAACCCCCATCAGCGCAAAATCGACCAGCCGATGGGCGGGCGAATCGACATTAGCGCCTAAATCAAGCAAATAGCAGCGCCGCCCTCCTCGGGCAGGAATGGCGGTACTGATCGCGGGACGCGAAATACCTTCTATCATTCCTAGCTCGCGCCTTGCCATTGCCACCAGTGCTGCTGTATTGCCTGCACTGACCCCCGCCACCGCTTCACCCTGAGCCACACTGCGCAGCATATGCGACATGCTGGTGTCACGCCCTCTGCGCAGCGCCCAGGCGGCTGTCGCTGATGGTGCAACACTCTCAGGCGCATCACGTGCTGCTAAACGTGACGCTGCCGCAGCCAGAGGCTGCGGCAAGCGAGAAATCTCAGCAAGAATCTGCTGACGCGGACCAAACAGAATCAGCTCAAGGGCCGGGTGTTCCACCACCGCCCTGGCAGAGCCTGCGACAATTGCATGAGGGCCTTGGTCACCCCCCATGACATCAATCGCTAGGCGCATACCGCACCGAATCTATTAAGCCGCTTGATAAAGAAGTTGAGACTTATACCTCAACCACTTTACGACCACGGTAGAAACCGTCAGGAGAAACGTGGTGACGTAGGTGAGTCGTACCGGTTTCCTTGTCCTGAGACAGGGTCGGGGCGGTCAGTGCATCGTGGCTGCGACGCATGCCGCGCTTGGAACGAGTTTTACGGTTCTGCTGAACTGCCATGGGTGTTTACTCCAAGGTATTTAAGGTAAAGGGTGCTATTTTTTGCCTTTCAAGACATTCAGCACCGCGAAAGGATTTGTCGCTGGCGTTGTTTCCAGCGCCGCGCCTTCTGTTTTGCTGACCAGCTGCTCCGCCGAGACATGACAGTCGGCTTCGTCGTGATAGACCACCTGAGGCAAGCTGAGGATCAATTCATCCTCAACTACCGTGAGAAGGTCCAGCTGTTCCTTTTCCACCAGCACCGGTTCATGACTAGCAGGCAGCTCGGCCGCTAAGGCTTCATCAGTGACCATTCCAAGCAAAAAGTCACTGCTAACCTCTTGAGGCAACGGCACCAAGCAGCGTCGACAGGCAAGCGCCAAGGTCGCTTGCAAGTGGCCACGAATTTCACGACGGCCTTGAGAATCGACGCCAAACTCAAGCACGACATAACAGTCGCCGGTTTGGACACCCGCTTCTTCGGCAAGACGCGGCAGCTTATCAAGCGCTACCAAGCCTTCGATTCGTTCGTGGCGGGCTGCAAGCTTATAAGGCTCAACCCGACTGGGGAGTTGTGAGGTCAACATAGGCGCGCAATGATAGGCACTCCCCCTGCTGGTGTCAAAGCTGTCATTACAATTCTTCCTACTTTCATCGATAAATAATTCAATATG
Source organism: Halomonas sp. (assembly GCF_007692655.1). Classification (GTDB taxonomy): domain Bacteria; phylum Pseudomonadota; class Gammaproteobacteria; order Pseudomonadales; family Halomonadaceae; genus Vreelandella. The sequence continues at coordinate 53,027 of NZ_REBQ01000074.1, read as the reverse complement.
GGCCGCAACAACTCACCAAAATAGGCAGTTCTGTCTGCTTTCGATACACTTGTCAGCTTTCGCCACACGCTACTTTTTTGACTTTCAAAAGCGCAACCAAGCGATACAGGAGACAGTTGTGACCTCAACATCGACCCAAGAGGCATCGTCAACCGAGCTGGTGCTTGCCTCTAGCTCACGCTGGCGGCGCCAACTACTTGACCGCCTACAGCTACCCTATCAGAGCTACTCGCCGGATATTGATGAGACCCCTCATCCTGGTGAAACACCTCAAGCGCTGGTTCACCGACTGGCACTTAGCAAAGCCAATGCCGTCGCCGCGCATTTTCCCCAGCACTGCATTATAGGCTCTGATCAGGTTGCGGTATTTGAAGGCGACATTCTCGGCAAGCCACACACCGAAGAAAAGGCCCGCGCCAACCTTACCCGCTTTTCTGGTCAACGCGTCACCTTCCTGACTGGTTTAGCGCTATTGGATACCCGAAGCCAGCGCCATCAGGTGCATGTCGAACCCTTTGAGGTGGTGTTTCGCACCCTCACCCCCCAGGAAATTGACAACTATGTCGCTAAAGAGCAGCCATTGGATAGCGCGGGCAGCTTCCGCATGGAGGGGTTAGGCATTGCGCTGTTTGAAAAGCTAGAGGGCCGCGACCCCAACGCGCTAATCGGGCTACCGCTGATTGCCCTTTGTGACATGCTGCGCCAAGCAGGTCTTGACCCACTTGGCGCTCGCTAACGACTGAGGCTTTCTACACCACTTAAAAACGTAACGGGGTGCTTGAGGAGCGAACACCTAGCACTTCGGCGACTACCTGGGTAAAGCGCCGCGTCAAACGCTCAAAGGGATCGAGGCTCGGCGTATAGTCTTCCCAGTGAGTGTCACCTACCTTGGCGCGCGCCACCTGCTCAAGACTCCCCAGCTGATCCACTAACCCCAGCTCAACGCTTTGCTCACCGTTCCAGATCAGGCCTGAGAAAATTTCCGGACTGTCGCTGAGCTGCTCGCCTCGTCCCGCACGTACATCAGCCATAAACTGATGATGGGTTTGCGTCAGCACTCCCTGCCAAAATACCTCTGCATCGCCGTCAAGAGGCTGAAACGGATCCAGAAAGGCTTTGTTATCTCCCGCTGTCAGTACTCGCCGTTCAACGCCAATATTCTCAATCGCTTCTTCAAAACCAAACCCTGCGTAGATGACGCCAATAGACCCCACCAGGCTGGCGGGTGAGGCAAAGATCTCATCGGCCGCCGCGGCTATGTAATAAGCACCGCTGGCACCAAGGTCTTCAATAACGGCAATGATCGGCTTATCACCCTGCTCACGTAAGCGCATAATTTCTGCATAAATACGCTGAGACTGCACAGGGCTGCCGCCAGGACTATTAATATGTAATACCACCGCAGCGGCACTTTCCGAATCCCAGGCGCGATTCAAGCCCTTGATAATACGCTCTGCGTTGGCTGGCGCGTCGCTCGCAATCACCCCATTAACTTCCACTATACCCAGGTGGCGCTGAGCAGGCACTGCCGTACCTGACGTATCCCAAAATACGCTATACAGCGACGTAAATAGGGTTGCCAACACAACCGTTAGCAACATGAGACGGAAAAAGAGCTTCCAACGACGAGTACGCCGCTGCTCTGTTAAGACACCACCAATCCAATGATCCATCATTTCCAGCTGCGCCAGCCGCTGTCGCTCGCGCAGCGTTTCGGCATCATCCCCAGGAGCGCCCGCCATTGGCGCTGCCTTGTTTGATGATACTTCCGGCCCTTCTGTCCAGCGATCGTCGCTCATAAACTATCCTTATGTAGACGCCTTATATAAATCCAGGTGGTTTGATTAGCCGTGTAACCTGTCAAAAAGCTCTTCAACGCTATGGGCAATCCACCTGGGCTGACTCAGCGCCAAGCGTTCTGGCGTATGCACACCGTAAGTCACGCCCACCCGATCCATCCCGATCGCACGGGCCATTTCAAGATCATATTCCGTATCACCCACCATGACGGCCCGCTCAACGGGCACAGAAAGCTCTGCCAGTAGCTCGGAAAGCATTTGTGGGTGCGGCTTTGAACGGGTCTCATCTGCCGTTCGGCTGGCATGAAACCATTCACCGCTGCCTGTTTCAGTAAAAATACGATCCAAGCCACGGCGGCTTTTACCCGTGGCCACCGCCAGGCGCTGCTGCTCACGGCTACGCAGGCGTGCAATCTGCGCTTCTACGCCGACAAAAAACTGCATCGGCGTCGTATCAGCAGCAACAAAATGGTGCGAGTAGCGCTCGCGCAGCCGTTCTGCCTGGGCAGGCAGAATACCTGGGCAAAGCTGAGCAATCGCCTCAGGCAGCCCCAAGCCAATAATATCTTCAACCTCTGCTACCGAAAGCTCCCCCCACTCTGCCTCCTGCGCTGCGGCCTGCATACACGACACAATGCGCGGCACGGAGTCCATTAAGGTGCCGTCCCAATCAAATATAATCAGCTCGTACTGCATGGCAGCTCCTTATTGAAGGGTAAGTCAGTGAAGAGCGCGTTATCGACGGGCACGCTTGAGCGTCTCTTCCAGAGCTTCTGGCAGCGGCGCTTTAACAGTAACGGGGCGACCATTACCGGGCTCTGGAAAGGTCAGCGCGCGAGCATGCAGAAAAAGCCGCCCTAGCCCTAGCTGCTTAGTAAGAAGTCCACTTTCGCGGGTGGCATATTTATCGTCACCCAGCAGCGCATGTCCCGCATGGGCGGCGTGCACGCGAATCTGGTGGGTACGGCCAGTGACCGGCTCAGCCTCTATTAGGGTTACTTTTTCAAAGGTTTCAACGACGGAAAAGTGAGTGCGGGATACTTTACCGTTGGGGTCTACCCGCACCCTGCGCTCCCCGTTACCGGCATCAAAACGGTCCAAACGAGCGCTCTCATAGGTTTTACGCGCAGGCCAGCGCCCACTCACCAACGCCAAGTAGCGCTTATCCATGCCGTGCTTTTTCAATGACTCGTTGAGCGTTACCAGCGCATCGCGGGATTTGGCAAGCAGCAAACAGCCTGAGGTATCCCGATCTAAGCGATGAACCAGCTCTAAAAAGCTTAAGTCATCGCGCACCTGACGTAACGCTTCGATCAAGCCGATTTTAACTCCGCTACCACCATGCACCGCCAGACCCGAGGGCTTATTCAACACCATCCAATCTGGGCCTTCCATAATAACGCTGCCAACCAACAGGTCGCGCAAATTATCACTCACTTCCTTTACCGCCTCGCGAGGCGCTAAGCGCAGCGGCGGAACGCGCACTAAATCACCGGCCTGTAAGCGGTAGTCAACTTTGACGCGCTTTTTATTAACGCGCACCTCACCTTTTCGCACAATGCGGTAGATGAGCGCACGTGGCGCACCCTTAAGACGCGTCATGAGAAAATTATCAATTCGCTGCCCTGCTTGCTCCGGGGCGATATCCACCCACTGTACTTCACGCCCTTCGGACATTGCCGCTTACTCCTGCTGACATGCTATTGCTTCAGACAAAACGGCATTCTAGCGTAGACCCAAGGGCATTGCGTCAATTGCTGGTCGTTGTCTTTACTGTTATATTCCAAAATGCTCACCAGCCAAGCGCAGAAAGCTTCTTTGCCTCTATCGACCGGCTGACGTTACCACTGGTCAATAAACGCAACTGAAAGCATGACCGCTGAGCTTGGTTAATGCGCCTGCCCGACTAACACGCAGGCCTGAGCAATAAACGGCAACAGTGTACGCATTGGCCGTTTTAGCGCATCAAAACCTGATTTAAAAAATGCAGCAACTCTGCCGCCCGTTTTTGATACCGGCAGAGAGAATTAAACCCTGCCCTGAACGGCAGGTAGAGACTAAAAACGCCACGTTCTGAACAGCCCCTCCTTATTCGTCACAAGGCGTTGACTAGTTCAGAACGCAAAGTTCAACGCTGTGCCGGTGGCCGGCGTTGGTGAATCGATGAATGCCAGGTGTTGGCGGTGTCAGCAGGGCCGGATGGACGTGACAGCCACCGGAACATGTCCTGCCTCCGCCACGTACTCAACGCCCTGTTGGCCGGGTTGGCGATGACGCCTTCCCGGCTTTACGCGTCAGCATAGCTATGCGCCGAGCACAAGCACGCAGCAACCAGCGGTTCGCCTACGTCACCCTATAGGCAGTTCGCCGGTACGCAACGCTATGCGAGACACTATGAAACGGATGCTTATTAATGCGACCCAGCCCGAAGAGCTGCGCGTCGCCTTAGTTGATGGACAACGCCTTTACGATTTAGATATCGAATCTGGCGCACGAGAACAGAAAAAAGCCAATATTTACCGCGGCAAAATCACCCGCGTAGAGCCCTCCCTGGAAGCCGCGTTTGTCGACTACGGCGCCGATCGTCACGGTTTTTTGCCCCTAAAAGAGATATCTCGCGAGTACTTCGTTAAAGACGTTTCGGGACGCCCGAGCATCAAAGAAGTGCTGAAAGAGGGTCAGGAAGTTATCGTTCAGGTCGATAAAGAGGAGCGTGGCAATAAAGGCGCCGCGCTGACTACCTTTGTCAGCTTGGCAGGCCGCTTTTTGGTACTGATGCCCAATAACCCACGAGCAGGCGGTATTTCACGCCGTATCGAAGGCGACGAGCGCAGCCAGCTTAAAGACGCCATGGGGCAGTTAACGGTCCCCGATAAAATGGGCCTGATCGTGCGCACCGCTGGCATTGGTCGCAACCCGGAAGAGCTACAGTGGGATCTGGATTATCTGGTACAGGTGTGGGAATCCATCACCACTGAAGCCGCCAAACGCTCCGCTCCGTTTCTGATTTACCGTGAATCCAACGTCATCATCCGCGCGATGCGCGATTATTTGCGTCAGGATATCGGCGAAGTACTGATCGACAGCCCCGAGATTCACGCTGAAGCGCTGGGCTTTATCCGTCAGGTGATGCCCTCTTATCAGCAGAAAATCAAACTTTACGCAGATGAAGTGCCGCTTTTCTCACGCTTCCAGATCGAGTCACAAATCGAAACCGCCTACCAGCGTGAAGTGAAGCTGCCATCAGGGGGCTCGATTGTCATCGATCACACTGAGGCACTGGTCTCCATTGATATCAACTCCGCCCGCGCAACCCGCGGCAGCGATATCGAAGAAACCGCGTTACAGACCAACTCAGAAGCCGCCGACGAAATTGCCCGCCAGCTACGCCTGCGAGACATCGGCGGTTTAGTAGTGATCGACTTTATCGACATGGGGCCTGCGCGTAATCAGCGGGAAGTCGAAAACCGCATGCGCGACGCGCTCAAATTAGACCGTGCACGGGTTCAAATCGGACGTATTTCCCGCTTTGGCCTGATGGAAATGTCCCGCCAGCGCCTGCGTCCCTCGCTGGGCGAGACCAGCGGCGTGGTATGCCCGCGCTGTAATGGCCAGGGCACGATTCGCGACGTGCGTTCGCTCTCGCTCTCCATCATGCGTCTGATTGAAGAAGAGGCCATGAAAGAGAACAGCGCGCAGATTCGCGCCATTCTTCCGGTACCGGTCGCCACCTACCTGCTCAATGAAAAACGCAGCGTACTGGCAGATCTTGAGTCTCGCCAGGGTGTCCGCGTGGTACTGCTGCCTAATCCAGACATGGATACGCCACACTACGACGTACAGCGCCTGCGTGATGACCACTTGGATGAGGATGACACTCAGAGCCTGTCGAGCTTTGAACTCTCCACCGACACGGAAGTGGGTAAAGAGCCCGCGCCTAGTTTTGTGCCCCCCGCTCAGCGCGCCGAGGCGGCGGTTAAAAGCGTAACCCACAATGCGCCGGCCCCCGCATCGCTTCAAACTGAAGAGCAAGCACCTGCCGCCTCTCCTGCTCCTGCGAGCAAGGCAGCACCTGCCCCTAGCGAGCAGCCTAGTGTGATCGGCCGCTTTATGCGCGGCTTCGCTAAACTGCTCGGCGGTGAAGAGACACCTGCTGAACCTGCGCCAGCACCAAAGGCTGAAACACCGGCGGCACGTAAACCAAGCGAGCGCAAAACCACTCAGCGCAACAGCGAATCGCGCCAGCGGCCACCTCGCGCTGAACGCGGCGAAAACAGCAGCCGCAACGAGTCTCGCGGCGAGAACAGCAATAAAGTTGAGCAGAAAGCCGAGCAGAAAACGACTGAACAGCGCAGTAGCCCTCCCCGCCCAGCCAGTGAAGACAATAGCGATAAGCGCAGCGGCCCCAGCCGTACACGCAACCGTCGTCGGCATCCTCAACAAGAGAGCAGCAGCGGCCAGGATAGCGCCAGCACGAAGGATGACAGCAGCAGCGATAACGTCGGTAAGGCTGCGCAGAAGACGCCGCGTGGCGAGGCCCGTCAGCCAGCCCAAGATAACCAGCGCGATGAAGCAGCCAACCAGCCTACGGATAAGCAGTCTGCGGAGAAGCCGGACGACGGTAAGCCAAAACGTACCCGCAATAACCCGCGTAACCGTACTCGCACTAAGGCTATCAACCCTCAGGCAGAAGCCGAGCAGTTAAAACTGCAGGCAGAAGCGCCACTTGAAACGCCTGATACTGCTGCACCGCAGGACGAAACGGCTGCCACCACAGCAGCGGAAGCTTCAGAAGCTAACGTTTCAGAAACCAAGACTCCAGCAACGGAAGCTCCAGTCACTGAAGCAGCACAGCACGATGCCCCAGTCACTAAGGCATCGCCTGAAGAGAACGTTGAGCCATCATCAACTGACAACGCTACGACAGCCGACAGGCCCGCCGCAGAGGGCGCCAAAGCACGTCGCTCAACGCATCAACGTCGTCAGCCGAAGGCAACTAGCTCTGAGGTAACACCAGCGCCATCTGCCGACACCGCTGAGCAGCCTAACGCCGCTGAAAATTCGCATGAAACAGCGATGAAGGCCAGCGAGGAGCAGGCAGTGCCAGCCGCTGAAACAGCGGAGGTTCACGACGAAAACCATGCGGCAAAACCAGCGCCATCGGAAGCTAAAGCAGCACCTGCAGAACTCGATCCAATCAGCGAAAACCAGCCTGCCAGCAGTGCTAGCGAACCGGTAACGCCTGAAGCTATCGAGACACCTGACGCAGAAGCTGTCGAACCTACCTCGTCTGTAGGGGAGCCTCGCGCCGCTGAGCTGCCAACCAATGCAGAGACTGCTCAAGACAGCAGCGAGCGTTCATCAGCCACTGCAGCAAGCGCCCCTCAGGACGCTAAGCTGACCAGCGCTTCTGAAAACGCTGTTGCGGCTGAGGCACCCGGTTCTGCTGAAGAAGCTTCTATTGAAGAACCCTCTGCTGAAGAACCTGCTGTTGAAGAACCTGCTGCTAAAGAAGAGCCGTCTACGGTGGAGCCAGCGCAGGCTGATAAGCAGCAAGTTACTGAAGCACAAACCGTTGAACCTAAGGCAACAGACGTCAGCGACGCACCTGCTGAAGAGACGCCTAAGCCTCGTCGTCGGCGCACCCGCGCCCACAATGATCCGCGTGAAAAGCGTAAACAGGCGCAACAAGACTCTCAATCCGAGTAAATCGCATCGATAGTCGCGTCATGCAACAGCAAAATCCCCGCCTAGGCGGGGATTTTGCGTTATAGCATAACAGCGTTAAGGGTTGATGAGCCGCGGTTCCGGCTCAAGTAGAATGCCAAAACGACCTTCAACCTGAGCGGCAATATAGTTGGCTAGTTTCATCAGGCCATGGCGATCACCACCACCAAAGTGCACCAGCACGAGTGCTTGATGCTGATGCACCCCAAATGCGCCGTCGCGCAGGCCTTTTAGGCCACACTGATCAATCAACCAACCGGCTGCCAGCTTTGTCTGCCCACTCGCTTGCGGAAAGTGCGGCATGCTTGGGTACCTTGCTAATAACTGTGCCGCCTGATGATCGCTAACCAGGGGATTCTTAAAAAAGCTGCCCGCATTGGCAAGTACGTTGGGGTCAGGCAATTTTTCACGTCGAATATCACACACCGCTTCCGCCACCGCCAATGGCGTTGGCAAACGGGGTAGTCTCGCCGCAAGGTCACCGTAATTAAGCTGAGGCATTGGCTTACGGGACAACCGCAGGATTAATTGAGTAATCACCACTTTATCGGTTAAGTTGCGCTTAAAGATGCTGTCTCGGTAGCCAAAGACGCACTCATTAGCGTTTAACCAATAGCAGCGGCCTGTGGCAAGTTCCATCACCTGCACGGAATGAAGCGTATCAGCAAGCTCGACGCCATAAGCGCCTATATTTTGCACCGGCGCGGCCCCACAGCTGCCGGGAATCAACGCGAGGTTTTCGATCCCCCACAGCCCCCGCGCTGCCATCGCCATTACCAAGGTGTGCCAATTAACTCCCGCTCCCACATGGACAAATACATCGCCCTTAGCAATTTCAGGCCGATCTGGCACGGCGACCCACCACTGCTGCAAGGCTGGGCGCACCACCAAGCCAGGTAACCAATCAGGCAGCAGTACATTGCTGCCCCCACCTAGCAACGTAATCGGCCACTCCTCGCGATTTGCCTTGCCTAGCACATCGCTAAGGGCTGACAGGGTGCCCGGTGTTGCGAAGTATTCAGCTTGGCAAGGCAGCTTCAGGGTATTTTCAGAGGATAGATCGGCACGACTGGCAATATTCACCTGTTTAGCCACACCATCATTCACATTACAGCCCACGCTTGAGGTGTTGAATCAACCCATCTGACGCGGCTTCAATCATATTCAGCACGTTCTCAAACCCCTCTTCACCGCCGTAATAGGGATCAGGAACTTCAGCGCCCGGGGTGCCTGCATAATCCAAGAACAGTCCCACCTGCGCCCTGTTGTTCCCAGGCTTCAAGTCGTGGATTGCGCGCAAGTTGTCTTGATCCATTCCCAGCACGTAATCAAATTCAATAAAGTCGTGCTCTTGTAACTGTCGAGCGCGCAGTGCACTTAAATCAATGCCTCGCCGCAGCGCCGCCTGTTGAGCCCGCGCATCCGGCGCTTTGCCCACATGCCAATTGCCGACCCCACAGGAGTCTATTTCAATGGTATCGGCCATGCCGGCCTGCTCAACGGCACGGCGAAAGACACCTTCTGCAGTGGGTGAGCGGCAAATATTACCCAAACACACAAATAACACTTTCACTGTCGCGCTCCTTAACTACTTATTGATTGCGTGGATGAGCAAGCAGCGCCCGTACACGCTCCAGGTCTTCAGCCGTGTCCACACCCGCGGGATTTACTTCGCAGGCTAACGCCACCTGTATCAAATGGCCGTTTTGCAGTGCGCGCAGCTGTTCCAGCTGTTCGAGCTGCTCAAGGCTTGAGGCTGGCCAGTCTCGGTAAGCGGCCAGAAAACTAGCACGGTACGCGTACAGGCCGATATGGCGCAGCCAGGCATCGGTTGCTAGCATCGAGGGGGGCTGTTTAAACTGTTCGCGATCCCAGGGGATGGGCGCCCTGGAAAAATAGAGCGCCCGACCTTGCAGGGTGCGTACCACCTTGACCACATTGGGATTAAACAGCGTGTCAACGTCGTAAATAGGCTCCGCAAGCGTCGCGATCGAAGCCTCGGGATCCTCCGCTAAACGCAGCGCCACTTGATCGATTAGCCCAGGGGGAATAAGCGGCTCGTCGCCCTGCACATTCACCAGCAGCGCATCACTCGCCAGTGAAAGCGTGTCAGCCACTTCCGCCAGGCGGTCAGTGCCCGAAGGGTGATCCTCGCGGGTCATGATCACCTCGGCGCCATAGGGCAGCATGGCATCACGGATGCGGCAGTCGTCGGTGGCGACAACGACACGGCTGGCCTGGCTTTGACAGGCGCGACGCCAAACGTGGGCCACCATCGGCTCACCGGCGATATCGAGCAGCGGCTTACCCGGCAGCCGAGTAGAGCCATAGCGCGCGGGCACGACGACGGTAAAGTCGGCTGCTTTATCACCTACAAAGGCCATTAAACGTCTCCTGTACGTCCTGGAGAATTAGGCAGTTTTTCATCCGCGTCCATGACCCGGGCTTCCTCAGGCAGCATTACCGGAATACCGTCCTGGATAGGATAGGCTAACCCATCGTAGTGACAGCGCAGCTCTTGGGCATCGCGGTCATATTTCAGTTTACCGTTGCACAACGGGCAAACCAGCATTGCCAGCAGTTCCTTATCCATGCGCGTGTCTCCTGTAGGAAAGTGCCGACAGCCTTGCTGCCAGCCAGTGTTCAAATTCGATGGGGAGCGTTGCTTCCACATCTAATACCCAACTGTTGGCCGGTGCCAAGTCAAAACACTTAACAGCGTCTTTCGCGGTCATCACTACCGGGCGAGTGTCTGCAAAGTTTAGCGCTTCAGCGTTAAAGCGCTGATGGTCGGCCAATGGATGCCAATCGCCACTCACCCCCAAGGCAGTTAGCGTACGAAAAAAACGCTCGGGATGACCTATGCCCGCCACTGCATGCACTGGCAAGCTGAAGGGCAAGGGCGATAATGGAAAATGCGCACCGTCTTCCAAACGGCGCCAGCATAGCGGCGCCAATGTCATTATCGTGGCAGCGTCAACCGGCAATGACTGCTGAGATTCGCCATTGATGATCACCGCATCCACACGCTTTAACCGCTCGGAAGACTCGCGCAGCGGCCCGGCGGGCAGACAACAACCATTACCAAGCCCCCGCGCCCCATCAATCACCAACAGCTCAATATCCCTTGCCAACGCAAGGTGCTGTAAACCGTCATCGCTTAAGACAATGTCGCACCCCGCCTCCACCAGCGCCTGAACGCCGCGCACTCGCTTGGGGTCAGCCACTACCGGCAGCCCGGTTTGCTGCGCCAGCATCAGCGGTTCATCACCACTTTCGGCAACGCTTGTCTCGGGGCTGACGAAGAGAGGATATTGCGCGGCCTTACCGCCATAGCCGCGGCTAACGATACCGGGTGACCACCCTTGGGCCACAAGCCATTTGGCCAACCACGCCACCAACGGCGATTTGCCGGTACCGCCTAGTGTAATGTTGCCAACCACGATAATCGGCACGGGGGCCTGCCACGTCGTCTTTTTACCGCGTCGATACGCTTGCTCACGATACGCCATGCCCCACTGATAGAGCGCACCCAAGGGCTTCAGTGGCCAAAGCCAGCGGCTACCCTGATAGGCCCCTTGCAGCCAGCGCTCTGCCAATGTCCGCGTTGGCTGGGCTGTTTCAGGCGGGGTCATAGCGCTTCTTGGAACTGTAGCTGATGCAATGCCGCATAGGCGCCATTGGCATCCAATAGCGCCTGATGAGGCCCCTCTTCAATAATCCGCCCCTGATCCATCACAATGATTCTGTCTGCTCGCTCAATGGTGGATAGGCGATGGGCAATCACTAACGTAGTACGCCCCTCACAGACACGCTCAAGGGCTTTTTGGATATAGCGCTCTGATTCAGTGTCCAGCGCCGAGGTAGCTTCATCAAGCACCAGCAGCGGCGCATCTTTAAAAATAGCCCGGGCAATCGCTAAGCGCTGGCGTTGCCCACCTGAAAGCATTACCCCATTTTCACCCACAGTGGTTGCGTAACCATCGGGAAGCTTGTCAATAAACTCATGGGCATAAGCAGCCTCAGCGGCTGCTTTGACGGCTTGAAGGTCAGGATTTTCCACGCCATAAGCAATATTGTCGGCGATAGAGGCGTTGAATAGCGTTACCTGCTGTGAAACCAAGGCGATTTGCTGGCGCAGTGGGCCCAAGGCGTACTCATTAACATTAATGCCGTCAATGGTGATACTGCCCTCGCTGGGGCAATAAAAACGCGGCAGTAAACTCACCAACGTTGACTTACCACTCCCCGAACGGCCGACAATGGCGACCAGCTCGCCCGGGGCTACGCGTAGGTTGATGTTATGCAGCACATTGGGCTGATCAGCTGAATAGCGAAAGCTAACATTATCCATCACGACATCGCCGTTTAAGCGATTAGCGATGTGTTTGCCATCATCTGGTTCAGGCGTCATATCCAGCAATCCAAAGAGCTCCGATGCTGCTGCAATCCCTTTCTGAATTTCACCATTAATTTCTGTTAATTGGCGCACCGGTTTAATCATTAATGCAGCAGCGGTAATGAAAGCAACAAACTCGCCGGGCGTCATGTTTGCCATCAGCGATGGCGCCATGGCTAGCCATACCAGCAGCGCCATAGAGACCGCGACGAGCATCAAAATCACGGGTGAACTGACTGCCCGGGTCATGGCCTCTTTCATGCTTTGACGGCGATTCTCTTCACTTACTCGCTCAAACCGCTGTTTTTCGTAGGCTTCTGCCCCGTGAGTGCGCACCACCCGGTAACCCGACAGCGCTTCCGAAGCAATATGTGTGACATCGCCCATGGAGTGTTGTATGCGTTTGGAAATACGCCGAAAACGTTTACTGACGTAATTGACCACCAGCGCAATGATCGGTGTTACCCCCAGAAACAGCAGCGTTAGCATCCAGTTGGTCCATAGCAAGTACAGGATCAGCCCGAGCACAAACAGGCCTTCACGCAGAATAATCGTGACGGCTTTCGTGGCCGCTCCTGCTACTTGCTCAACGTGGTAGGTCACCCTCGAAACTAATTGGCCGCTGGAGTGATGATCAAAAAACCAGCCAGGGAGATGAAGAAGATGAGCGAAAACGTTGCAACGCAGGGTGTGAATCACGTAGCGCCCCACATAGGACATAAAATAGGTACTTAGAAAAGTACCTAGCCCTCTGGCGGAGAACATAATAATCACAAACAGTGGCAGAAATAGCCGGAAGGCCGCATCTGGATTTTGTATGCCGTCAATCAAGCGTTTCATCATTTCCGCTAACGCAGTACTTGATGCGGCATAAATAACGAATCCCACCAGCGCCAATGCAAACGCTCGCCAGTGCGGTTTAACGTAGCTTAATAACCGCTTGTAGATATCCCAACCTGAATCAGTCACACGCGCTCCTGGCAATAGTGTGCAATGCGCTGGATTCTACCTTATGGCGGCGAGCTTCAACACCGGTTGCGACGACCTGGTAGCTGCCGCGTTGAATTGATTTGCACAGGATCGGCAGCTTTTAGCCAAAAACGCAGTCCACCGTCATGCGCTGTATTCCATAGACAGCTTGATTCCTGGCGAAAGCGGCGCACTACCGAGTCGACTGGATGGCGAAAAGCATTATCCCGCCCAGCGCTGAAAATGACGTGTTCAGGCGCCGTGTGGCGGACAAATTGAATCCCTGAGCTGGTGCCACTGCCGTGATGCCCTGCCACTAAAACACTGAGGGGCGGCTCTATCTCAAGCAGAAAACGGCGCTCTATCTCGGTACTTACGTCTCCGGTAATCAGTAACCGTTGCTCCCCAATACTAACCTCCAGTACGCAGGAGCGATCATTGGCCGACAGTGTATTAATGCCGGCAGGCGGCCATAAGATACGGTAATTAATCCCATCTCGTCGCCACGCTTGACCACGCTGACAAACATTGGCTGTGACTGGCAGTTGTTCGCCCAACGGCGCCATCCACCGATCGACCTGATGATCGTCCAATAGCGCCCGAACGCCTCCCGCATGATCATTGTCCGCATGACTCACGATCACTTGGTCAAAATGCTGCCCCGGCGCCCAAAGCGTCTGTAGCGGCATAAAACCACCACGAAAGCGCGGCCCTGTATCGTAGAGAAGGCGATAGTTTTTGCTACGCAGCTCAATGAGCTGCCCTTGCCCTACATCAGCCACGCTCACTCTCACCACACCGTGGGGGATAGACGGCGATAGCGACCACCAAGGCAGCGTGACGACCAAAGCCGTCGACGCCAGCCTTAGCCCCGGTAGCACAGCAGGTAGTCCCCAGCATAGAGACACCAGCAGTAAAGCCAGCGCCAGCGGGTAGGTCAGTGGCTGATCAGGCTCCCATAGCGGCCACTGTTGAACAGACAGCGTCAGTAGAAAGTGAAATATGTTCAGGGCAATCTCAAATAGCCACCATAGCGCCTGGCCCACAAAAGGCAGCGGTGACAAGAACCAACCCAGCAGCGCCGTAGGCACCATTACCGAGCTGACCCAGGGTACGGCAAGCAAATTAATCAGCGGAGCTGCAGGGGCTACTCGCCCAAAGGCGACCAGTACGGCTGCCGCCATCAGCGGCGCAAGCAGCAGTTGCGTTCTGACCAATGCCCAGCACCAGCCTTTAATACCCTGTGGCCGCTGGCGCCCTTGCCAAATAATGATCAACCATGCCACCGCCACAAACGATAGCCACATTCCCGGCCGCCACAGGGCTAGCGGATCAGCTATTAGCACCAGCGCTAGCGCTAGCCACCACCCCTGCCAAGGGCTCGGCGCATGGCGCCCACTAAGCACCCAAAGGCCAATCAAGGTCATTACCATCGCCCGCATGGCTGGCGGTGCCATGCCCGCAAGGGCGGCATAGCCAATGCAGGCCACGCCCGCTAACCACCACGGCCAGGTGCGCATCCTCCAACTGGTAGGCGTAACAAACCGCGCAGCCAGTTTAGCGAGCAGCAGCACAAACGACGCCACTAGCCCAACATGAAGACCCGAAATCACCACCAAATGCGTCGTACCGGTAGCGTTTAATAACGTCCAATCGTCTTGGGTGAGCTGCTCGCTGTCACCCAGCGTTAGTGCGGCTAACCAACGCTGGGTACGCTCGTTTAGCGACTGCTGGGCTAATCGATCGACCGCTAACTGGCGTAGGGATAAACCGGATTCAGATAGCCTAATGGGCGCTGGATCTTGACGTAGATATCCCGTCCCGTGAATCCCTTCTCGCCACAGCCATTGTTCAAAATTAAAGGTATCTGGATTGCTAAAACCACGGGGAGGTCGCAGACGCAGCGTCATTTGCCACTGTTCACCGGGCTCAAAAACATCATCGCTATAAGCGGTCACCCGCACTTTTGAGAGCTCGGCACAGCTTGGCCGCTGGGCGGGGGACTGACACTCATCCACTTGCAGTAGTAACCGGCTTGCTTCACCGACAGGCTGGGTGGTTAAAACCGTCGCCTCAACCGTTAAATCCTCACCACTGAGCCCTGCAGGTAAGCGGCTAGACCATTCACGCTGCACGCCTGCAAAGACCCACAAGGCGATCAGTAGCCATATAACGTGCCTTGGCCACCACACCAGCACTATCACCGCGACCAATAGCACCAGCCCAACGGCGTATGGGGCGATCTCTGCAATGGTGCTATACCACGCAAAAGCGCCTCCTATTAGCGCCGCTAAAGCGGCTGGTATGGCAACACCTAACCGCATTCGGCCCTCCTTAGCGACGGTTGATTGCTTGCCTAGCATAGCCGAAGGGCAACGCTATATGGATAATAGGCCACATCGATAAGTAAGAGTATCCGTCATGCCGCGCCGTTTCCTGCAGCGCTACATGCCAAAACCCGACACCATCAGGAAACAGCGCTCGTTACGTTTTATGGCGCCGCTGATAGCAGACCCGGGTTTATGGCTTTTAACTCGCCGAAGCGTAGCGAATGCGTTTAGCGTGGGCGTATTTTGCGCCATGTTGCCCATCCCCTTCCAGATGGTGGTCGCGGCGTTGGGCGCTCGCCTAACTCGCTGCAACTTAGCGCTATCGGTAGGTTTGGTGTGGATCACGAACCCTTTGACCATGCCGCTGATCTTTTACGGCAATTATCGGGTGGGAACTTTCATACTGGGAACGCCGGTACGCGAAGCACCATCGCGTATTTCGACACGCTGGATAGCTGAGCAGATGCACGACATGATGCCGCCGTTGATCGTCGGCTCATTAGTGACAGCCGTTATCTTGGCCATCGTCGTCAATGTGGGCATTCGTTTAATCTGGCGCTGGCACGTCTCTCACCACTGGAAACGCCGCGGCCTGAAGCGTCGGCAGCGGCGGGCCCAGATTGAAGCAGAGCTTGATGATTAGGCGAGGGGTTGGCCGATAGTCAAATCACGGCGCTTTCTTCTACTAACTTGCCGCCATCAAGCTTAAGCACTCGGTCTTGGTGTGCAGCAAGTCCTACGTCGTGGGTGACAATCACAAACGCACAGGCACTCTCTTTGGCCAGCTCATCCATTAGTGCCAAAATGGTCGCCGCCGTGGTCTGGTCCAGGTTGCCCGTGGGCTCATCCATCAATACCAGGCTTGGGTCTGTCACTAGCGCTCTGGCTATCGCCACGCGCTGACGCTCGCCCCCGGATAGCTCACCTGGTTTATGGTCCGCCCGTGGCTGCATACCGACCCGTTCGAGTATCTGCATGGCACGCTGCTCGGCCTGTTTTTTCGACTGGCCACGAATAATCAACGGCAACGCCGCATTCTCTACCGCGGTAAATTCTGCCAGCAGATGGTGAAATTGGTAAACAAAGCCAATATAGCGGTTACGAAAGCGCCCTAGCGCCGCTTCATTCAAGCCGGACAGCGGCTCGCCAGCGATCACAACACTGCCCTCACTAGGGCGGTCAAGACCGCCCAAGAGGTTAAGCAGCGTTGTCTTTCCAGAACCAGAGCTACCGACAATAGCGACCCGCTCTCCAGCACGCACCTGCAAATTAAGCTGATCCAGTACCGTCAAGTCTTGTGGCCCTTCACTGTACGTTCTGGTCAGGCCCTGGCAATCAAGCATAATGGCGGCTTCTTGGGGTGTTTCCATGGGCATACTCATGTCTGCATTCTCATTTCGAAAACCGTTATTCATAGCGCAACACATCCGCTGGCTGAACACGGGCCGCACGCCAAGCAGGATAAAGCGTTGACAGGAACGTCAAGCCAAAGGCTGCCAATACGATGCGAGTAACATCATCCCAGTGCAGACGAGAAGGCAAATTACTAACGAAATAGACGCCCGCATCCAGGAACTGAATTCCCAGCACGCCTTCTATCCAGCCAATCAGATCCGCAATGGTCAGTGCCAATAACACCCCGACGGCCACCCCTATTGCGATGCCAATGATCCCAATGGCCATGCCTTGAACAATAAAAATACCCATAATTGAACGTGGGGTTGCCCCAATGGTACGTAAAATAGCGATGTCTGCGCGCTTGTCAGTAACCACCATGACCAAGGTGGAGACGATATTAAACGCTGCCACGGCGATAATGACGGTTAACAGCAGCGCAATCATGCGCTTTTCCATTTGAATAGCCTGGAACAAGTTGCCGTGGGAGAACGTCCAGTCACTGCCGCTATACCCTGAGCCGAGCTCATTAAGGATCGCCTGGGTTTCACTACCGGCTACAAACAGATCATCAAGCTCTAGACGTAAGCCGCCTACCGTATCGCCCATCCGCGCAAGCGTTTGCATATCCTCAATGTTGGCATAGGCCAAATTGGCATCTAAATCAGCGCCGACACTAAAAATACCGCTAACGGTAAAGCGCTTTAAGCGGGGGAAGACCCCTGCTGGGGTAATGGATGCTTCGGGAACCAATAGCGTCACACGATCGCCAACGCCAACGCCTAAGCTACGTGCCAGCATAGAGCCCAGCACCACGTTCCATTCCCCGGGCACCAGGTCAGCCAGTTCACCTTGACGCATATGCCGGCCAATAATGGACACCCGGCCTTCCCAATCCGGGTTAATGCCATTCACCATGGCACCTTGATTGCGCCCAGCCGCTGAGAACATACCCTGCTGCTCCACAAAGGGCGCTGCACCAATCACCCTCTCGCGTTGCATCAACTCTTCGGCAAGCGCCTGCCACTCAACCATGCCCTCTCGAGCTTCAATTTTAGCGTGGGGCACCATGCCTAAAATGCGCGTACGCAATTCATGGTCAAAGCCGTTCATCACCGACAACACCAGAATAAGTACGGCGACCCCCAACATTAATCCCAACATAGAGGTAAGCGAAATAAACGAAATAAAGTGGTTCCGGCGTTTAGCGCGCACGTAGCGCAGCCCCACCAGAAAAGGCAAACGATCAAGCATGGCGTCATTCCTTATCAATAAGCGCTCATGGTACGGTTTTTTTAGGCTCTCTGCATGTTCAAACGCCCATTAGAGCAGCCAACACAACCAGCGTTCACAGTAAGCTTGCAACTTGTTGCCGGAGCACCTACATTGCGCCGATTTCCTGCTTGCCTAGGAATCGGCTATTTTATCTAGGCGTCGCTTAACACTGTTTATTTTTATGGCATAAAGGCATACACAACGTTGGCTACTATGACTCACCGCTTACTCCCCGAGTGGCACCCTCAAGACGGCATACAACTGACCTGGCCGCGCCACGACGGCGATTGGGCACCTTTGCTTGCGCGTATTGAAGCAACCCTTGAGCGTATTGTGATCGCCACGGCACATTACCAGCGTGTCCTCATTTGCGTTCCTGATGAATGGACGAAAAAACGTTTAGCCGACACCTTTGACGCTTATGGCGTGCCCACCGGCCGCCTGCTGCTTATTGTCGCACCCACCGATGACACCTGGGCGCGTGACCATGGGCCCATCAGTGTGATCGACGAAGATAACCAACTGTTGATGCTGGACTACACCTTTACCGGCTGGGGCGGAAAGTTCCCTGCACAACGCGACAACCTACTTACCCAGTGGCTCGCCGATGCGGGGGCATGGACGTGCCCCGTTGCCTCTAGGGATTTAGTGCTGGAAGGTGGCGGCATTGAGACTGACGGAGAAGGCACGCTGCTGACTACCGAAGCGTGCTTACTGAATCCCAACCGCAACCCCAGCCTATCCCGCGAAGGTGTAGAAGCTCTGCTTGCCCAGGATTTGGGGGTCGACCGTGTGCTTTGGCTAGCCAACGGCCACTTAGAAGGTGACGATACCGACAGCCATATCGATACCCTGGCCCGCTTTTGCAATCCGTCCACCATCGCCTACGTACGCTGCGATGACCCAAACGACCCGCACTACTCAGCATTGATGGCCATGGAGCAAGAGCTAAAAAACTTTCGCCAGCGCAGTGGCGAGCCCTATCGGCTGATAGCCCTGCCCTGGCCTAACGCTTGTTTCGACCCAGACGATGGTCACCGCCTGCCAGCGACCTACGCCAATTTTTTGATTATTAATCAGGCCGTGCTGGTTCCCACTTACGGAGACCCGGCAGATGTCACGGCACTCAAAGCATTAGCGCAAGCGTTTCCCGAACGCGCCCTGATCCCGATTGACTGCACCAGCGTAATTCGCCAGCACGGCAGCCTTCACTGCTTAACCATGCAACTGCCGCAGGGCACACTTGCCCCCAAGACTCGATCAACTGAGATTGATTAAAGGAGCCATCATGCCAACCACTCTGACCGTCGGCGTTGTACAACAACCCGCTTGGCCTGATAAAGCCCGCAGCCTTGCGGCCAGTGAAGAGGGGATTCGTAGCGCCGTTAAACAAGGCGCGCAATTGGTGCTGCTTCAAGAGCTCCATGCCACCCACTACTTTTGCCAATTTGAAGACCCTTCGCTGTTTGACCTCGCTGAGCCACTCGATGGGCCTACCGGGCAGCGCCTGGCGGCGCTCGCTCAAGAACTTGACATTGTGCTAGTAGGATCACTGTTTGAGCGCCGCGCTGCGGGGCTATATCACAATACGGCGGTGGTCTATGACCGTGCCAAGGGCCGTGTAGGCCAGTACCGCAAGATGCATATCCCCGATGATCCTGGCTTTTATGAGAAGTTTTACTTTACCCCAGGGGATCACGACAGCGCCCGCAAAGAGGGGTTTACGCCGATTGAAACCTCGGTAGGACGCCTGGGCGTGCTGGTGTGCTGGGATCAGTGGTACCCAGAAGCCGCGCGCTTGATGGCCCTGGCAGGCGCCGATTTACTGCTCTACCCGACCGCAATTGGCTGGGACCCCAACGACGACGAGGCTGAAAAAAGCCGTCAGAAAGATGCCTGGACCGTGATTCAGCGCGCCCATGGCGTGGCTAACGGCCTGCCCGTGATAGTGGCCAACCGCGTCGGCTTCGAGGCGGATCACTCCGCTGTCGGCGATGGCATTCAATTCTGGGGCGGTAGCTTTATCTGCGGCCCTCAGGGAGAGCTATTGGCCCATGCGGGAGAAGAGTCTGAGCAGTTAGTCGTCACGCTTGATATGGCACGTAGCGAGAATACCCGGCGCATCTGGCCCTATCTACGCGACCGCCGAGTGGATGCCTATGGCGACTTGACCCGCCGCTACAGGGATTAGCTTAGGCCATAGTTAAAACTGCATAGTTAAAACTGGCAGAAAAACAAAACGCCTGCCTTGGATAACTCCGAGGCAGGCGTTTTTGTAGTAACAAATCGCTAGCGCTGCTTTATTTCCAGAAATCGCGGATAGAGGCGATCCCCTGAGCGCCCACGGCACGGGCATGGTTGGCATCAAAGCGCGTCATACCACCAAGGGCAAACACCGGCATGCCCGCACGCTCAACCAGCTGTTGAAAATCATGCCAGCCCAGCGGCGATACTTCTGGGTGTGACGGCGTAGTGCGAAGCGGCGATAGGCTCACAAAATCACAACCTAAAGCCGCCGCCTGAGTGAGCTGCGTTTGGTTATGCGTGGATGCCGACAGCCACTTATTCTCAGCAATCGGACGGCGCTCTAGCTGCATGAGTCGCTCACTGGTCAAATGAATGCCATCAGCATCAATATGATCAAGCAGCGCTGGCTCAGCATTAAGCAACAGCCTGGCACCGTGCTGGTGACACAGGCTTAGAGCACGCTGGGCACGGGCGAGGTAAGCCGCTTCGTCCAACTGTTTCGCGCGCAGTTGAACCAGGCGAATGTTGTCTTCACGCAGCGCTCGTTCTAAGCATGCGTCAAACCGCGCCTCGTCGGCTTCTTCACCAGTTATCAGATACTCAGTGGGAAGCCTTACCGCGCGCAGAATGGGCACATTGGCTGCGGGGAAAGGGTAATTGGATAGCTCACTCATGGGCACCCAGCGCACCGCCTGCCCTTCTCGACCAAAAGGTTCACCAGCAAACTCATGCACTTGCCATACGTCTAGCAAGATGTGCTTGTCTGGATACTCATGATGCACACGAATCAGTGGCTGGGCACACACAATCTCAATGCCCAGCTCCTCGTGCAGCTCACGTTTTAACCCCTCAAGCCCGGTCTCGTAAGGGGCCAACTTGCCACCCGGAAATTCCCATAGCCCGCCATGATCGACGCTTGACGGCCGACGAGCGATCAGTACCTGCTGTTGATCGGCGCTGATAATCGCAGCTGCCGCGACGTGAACCCGTCGTTTTACCTTTACACTCATTACGTCTTTATCCACTGTCTGCGCGCCGATAGCATCAATCGGCGCTATCTAGCTGCGTTTGCCCTTTACCACGACTAGTGAGTGACTCTCGCTTGAGCCAATAACTAACTGCGATAATCCGCGTTGATGGACACATAGTCATGGGAAAGGTCGGAAGTCCATACCGTGGCACTTTCTTCGCCGCGCCCCAAAGTAATGCGAATGGTAATGTCTGATTGCGCCATAACCGCGCTTCCAGCAGCTTCGGTGTAGCCTGAGGCACGACCACCATTTTCGACTAAGCGCACATCACCTAAGTCAATCACCACCCGATTGACGTCAAAATCTTCTACCGGGGCACGACCCACGGCTGCCAAAATACGCCCCCAATTGGCATCTGAGGCGTACAGCGCCGTTTTGACCAAGGGGGAGTGAGCAACGGTAAAAGCCACATCAAGGGCCTCTTGATGACTCTTTGCCTCACCCACCTGCAGGGTAACAAATTTCGTTGCCCCTTCTCCGTCGCGAATAATTGCCTGTGCAAGCTCTGTCATTACGCGCTGCAAAGCATTACGGAAGACGGCAACTTGCTCTTCGCTCTCTACTCGAGGCCCTGTGCCGGTCGCGGCTAACATACAGGCGTCATTGGTGGAGGTGTCGCTGTCCACCGTAATGCAGTTAAAGGAGCGATCCACGGTCTCACGCAGTAAACGATCCAATAACGGCGCCTCAATGGCAGCGTTGGTCACCACAAAGCCCAACATGGTCGCCATATTGGGTTTGATCATGCCCGACCCTTTGGCAATGCCGTTAATCGTCACCTGCTGATCGCCAATTGCCAGTGTAACGGTCGACCCTTTTGCCCGGGTATCCGTGGTTAAAATGCCCTGACCTGCTTGCTGCCAAGCAGCCCCATCGCCAGACAAGCTTTCCAGGGCCGGAGCTAACCCCGCCAGCAAGCGCTCCATGGGCAGAGGCTCGCCAATGACACCCGTTGAGAAAGGTAGCACCTCCTGCTCAGAAACCCCGACCTGTTGGGCAAGCTCAGCACAGCTGGTGCGTGCATCGCGCAAGCCCGATTCGCCAGTACCCGCATTGGCATTGCCGGTATTGATTAACCAAAAGCGCGGCGAACGTTGGCTCGCACGGCACTGCTCAAGGTGCTGTTTAGCCACCAACACAGGCGCTGCGCAAAAGGCATTGCGGGTAAATACACCAGAGACCGTTGCGGTTTCAGGCAGCTCAATTACCACCAAATCACGGCGATCTGGCTTTTTAATACCCGCCATTGCAACTCCCAGGCGCACCCCTTCTAGGGGTGGCAACTCTGGAAAAGGAATATTTCCCACCGCCATGATTTTCTCCTTTAAGCAGGCGTTACGTAGATACTATCGCCGTTAACTCAATTTCCCACAGCACTGCTTGTACTTTTTACCTGAACCACAAAAACAAGGGTCGTTGCGGCCAACTTTAGGCCCTTCGCGACGCACCGGACGACCATCAACTCCCGGCGCTTCCTGCTTAGGTGCTGGCTGTTGTTGACTGGCTGGATCATCGTGTCGGCTTGCTGCCGTCGCGGTTTCTCGCGCCAAGGCCTCCCGGCGCTGGCGCTCGAGGGCATCGACTTCTTCAGGCTGACGTACTTGGACATGGCTTAATATGCGGGTGACATCGGCTTTAATATTTTCAAGCAACTGCTGAAACAGCTCAAAAGATTCACGCTTATACTCTTGCTTGGGATTTTTCTGGGCATAGCCGCGCAGATGAATACCGCGCCGCAGATGGTCCATTGACTGCAAGTGCTCCTTCCAGCGTGTATCCAACACTTGAAGCATGACCTGCTTCTCAAAGCGGCGAATCAATTTCTCACCGGCCGCCTCAATTTTGGCTGCGTAGGCTTCGCGATGCATCGTCTGCAAACGCTCGCGTAGCTTCTCCTCGCTGAAGCGATCATCCTCAGCGGCCCAGTTAACCACCGGAGCGTCGAGATTAAATTCTGTTTTCAGGTGCGCTTCCAAGCCTGGCAAATCCCACTGCTCTGGCAGGCTCTGGGGCGGCACGTAATCACTGATCGTTGTCTCCATGACCTCTTCACGAATCCCGAGAACAGCATCAGCGACATCGTCTGCGGCAAGAATTTCATTACGCTGGTCGTAGATGACTCGCCGTTGGTCGTTAGCAACATCATCATATTCAAGCAGCTGTTTACGGGTATCGAAGTTACGTCCTTCGACTTTCTTCTGAGCCCGCTCAACGGCATTGGAGACCATCTTATGCTCAATCGCTTCACCACGCTCAAGACCTAACGCCTGCATCAGACGCTTAACGCGATCAGAGCCAAATAGGCGCATAAGGCTATCTTCCAGCGACAGGAAGAACCGCGTTGAGCCTGGATCCCCCTGGCGTCCGGCGCGACCCCGCAGCTGATTATCGATACGCCGCGATTCGTGACGCTCAGAGCCCACTACGTGCAGGCCACCAGCGGCCAGTACGCCATCATGGCGCGCCTGCCACTCGGCTTTGAGTGCTTCAAGTTGCTCTTCAGTGGGGTTTTGTAGCTTGGCCGCTTCAGCCTCCCAGTTACCGCCTAACATAATGTCGGTGCCTCGACCGGCCATGTTGGTGGCAATGGTAATCGCGCCTGGACGACCCGCCTGAGCAATAATTTCGGCTTCGCTCTGGTGCTGCTTGGCATTAAGCACGTTAAACGCTAAGCCAGCTTCACGCATCAGCTTGGCAAGGTACTCGGAGGTTTCAATCGAAGCAGTACCCACCAGCACGGGGCGTCCGGCTTCCGTCTCAGCTTTTACATCTTTAATGATCGCTTCGTATTTCTCTTCAGCGCTCAGGAAAACCAAATCATTCTGGTCTTTACGGACCAACGGGCGGTTAGTAGGGATAACCACCACGTCAAGGCCATAAATTTGCCGGAACTCAAAGGCTTCGGTATCCGCCGTGCCGGTCATCCCAGCTAATTTTTCATATAAACGGAAGTAGTTCTGGAAGGTGGTGGATGCCAGCGTTTGGCTTTCGCGCTGGACCGTGACGCCCTCCTTGGCCTCTACCGCTTGGTGCAAGCCTTCTGACCAGCGGCGACCCGGCATCGAGCGCCCGGTATGTTCGTCGACGATCACCACCTGGCCTTCGGAAACGATATAGTCAACATCGCGGTGATAAAGGTGACGGGCGCGCAGCGCTGAATGCATATGCTGTAACAGGTTGAGATTCTGGGCGGCGTAGAGCGAATCATCCGCGCCTAGCAACCCCTCAGCACGCATTAGCTCTTCGACCTTGTTGTGCCCTTGCTCTGTCAGTTCGACCTGCTTTTGCTTTTCATCAACGAGAAAATCACCAACGATCGTTGCTTCTTCATCCTCAATCTCCTCGCCTTTCTCAAGCTGCTGAGCGAGTTCATTAACGACTTTGTAGAGATCAGTATTCTCGTCAACAGCCCCTGAAATGATAAGCGGGGTACGTGCTTCGTCAATAAGGATAGAGTCAACTTCATCGACAATTGCAAAGTGCAATCCGCGCTGCACTTTATCTTCTAACGAGAACGCCATGTTATCGCGCAGGTAATCAAAGCCAAACTCGTTATTAGTGCCGTAGGTAATATCACACTGGTAAGCGTGACGCTTCTCTTCGCCTGTTTGGCCAGAGAAAATTACACCGATGGATAAACCCAAGAATTCGTATAGCGGACGCATCCACTCGGCATCACGACGAGCCAGGTAGTCGTTCACTGTAACAACATGAACGCCCTTGCCGGGCAGCGCATTGAGGTATACCGCCAGCGTTGCCACAAGGGTTTTACCTTCACCCGTTTTCATTTCTGCAATACGGCCACGGTGCAGCGTCATGCCACCGACCAACTGAACATCAAAGTGGCGCATGCCCATGACCCGCTTACTGGCTTCGCGAACTATCGCAAAGGCGGGTGCCAACAGGCTATCAAGGGCTTCACCTGCTTCTAGACGTTGACGCAGTTCGGCTGTTTTGGCCTGTAAATCAGCATCACTTAGCGCCTCAAACTCGGCTTCTAACGAGTTAATATGCGGCACGTTTTTATGCATGCGTTTGACATCGCGGTCATTTTTAGAGCCAACGACTTTACGTAATAAATTATTAAGCATGAAATATCCAAATATTCACGAGCGACCCATCGGGAATTCGCCCTATTTCGAGAAAGTAGGTGTATTAACAACTCACTCGATGAAGCGGTGGACCGCGCTGAGTCAACACATCATGCGCCGCTACCAGTATGGCCATGGGAGGTAGCCAATTAAATTGGCTCCGAGCGGGTACAAAGCGCCGAGGCCGCTGGGCCCAGCGGCGCAAAGCGCGTTGCCTTTTGGCAATCCAGTGCGATTGAGCGCGTAAAATAGCGGGCACCCAAAAGCAAATAGTGGCGCCACGCTCACTGCCTCGAAAGACATCGGCCGCGCCTAAGCCAGCAGGCAACAGGCAACTGACCAGCAGGCCAGCCAGCCACCAACGCGCGATACCGTAGCGGCGTTGGCGCCGAGGCAAAGCAGGCTGATTATCAAGCGTTGGTGACATGCTGTAGACCGGCTCCTGAGCGTGGTAGTATCTGATCATTGGCCATCGGCCAGAAATGCCGACGTTATTTATAGCGGTACCCTCAAACAGCGGTACCCTAGGAATTAAGTGTATGAGTATAAAGGTTAAGCGTTCTCACGCACAGCCCATTGCCCGCCTGCTGTCAAAGTCTGGCGATATTAGTCAACTAATGCGCCTGTCTCGCCTGATTGATCAGGCCCAGCGCCACCTGCGCGCTCACTTACCCGAAGAGATGCGTGAGCATATTTTTGTCGGCGGTTTTCGCGAGGGGCGCTTAACAGTCATCAGCGGCCAAGCCAGTTGGCTAACATGGCTTCGCTTCGAACAGCGCCGCCTACTAGAGCTGCTGCATCAGTTACCTGGGTTTGAAGGCGTCAATGGCTTCACTTTTAAAGTACGCCCCGTGCGCCCTATTGTAGCTCCACCACGCAATACCCGCAGCCTGTCAGTGGATGCAGGGAAAACATTAGCGGATTGCGCTGAAGACACAACCAACCCCGCGCTTAAACGTGCACTAGAGCGACTGGCGTCTCACGCTCACCCGCCAAAATAACGGCACCATCTCTGCGTGTTGCTACCATTATCGACGCCTTTTATTTATAACCCTGCTTATGCCTAGCCGCCCCCTCTTCTTTCAGGAACGGCAAGCTCTTTCAGGTACGGCAGGCAATGGGCATGGGCATGTTTTAAAATGCATAAAGCACCGCTAGGCGGTGCTTTATGGGTTAAATAATGGGTATTTCTCTATACCTTTATCGCTATCAAATCATGCCATAGCAGGCGCGGCATAGGAAATCGGCGCAACTGCCTTTTCACCTTCAAAAGTGACGATCTCATAAGCATCAGGCTGTGCCATAAGCTCACGGCAAAGCTGGTTATTCAACGCATGCCCGGATTTAATGCCGCGGAATTCACCGATCAAGCTATAGCCTAACTGGTACAAGTCACCGATAGCATCTAGCACTTTATGTTTAACGAACTCATCTTCGTAGCGCAGACCGCCTTCATTAACAATACGGTAATCGTCAACGACGATCGCATTGTCCAAACTGCCACCGAGCGCCAAGTTATTAGAGCGCAAAAACTCTAGATCACGCATAAAGCCAAACGTACGAGCCCGAGATACTTCTTTTACAAACGATGTCGTTGAAAAATCAATCAGCGCTGTTTGCTTCTGCTGGTCAAACACAGGGTGGTCAAAATCAATCGCAAAAGAGACTTTAAAACCCTGGTGGGGCAGGAACACCGCTTCTTTATCACCATCGCTAACGGCGACGCGATGCTTAATGCGAATAAACTTCTTTGCGGCATCTTGCTCTAGAATACCCGCCGACTGAATCAGGAACACGAACGGGCTTGCACTGCCATCCATAATCGGCACTTCCGGCTCACTGACATCAACAAACGCATTGTCGATGCCCATGCCCGCAAACGCAGACATCAGATGTTCGACCGTAGCCACTTTTACGCCGTTAAACACAAGTGCCGTGCACAGTTTGGTATCTTCTACCAATTCAGCACGCGCAGGCACATGCGCTACAGGGTCCAGATCCGTTCTGACAAACACAATCCCAGTATTGGCTGGCGCCGGACGCAAGGCCAAATGGACTTTTTTACCAGAGTGCAAACCCACTCCGGTAGCGCGAATGACGTTTTGTAGGGTGCGTTGTCTGATCATGGGCAGTGGTCGAACTCTAAGGACGGTAATTACCGCGAGGAAAAAAGTTATCAAACAGTGTTCACTTTAACAGCAAACGAGCGTTTTAGCCAATTAAACGCCCGCTCGCTATTGCAATGAGCCTGATAAAGAGGATCAATCCGCCTGGCGGCGTAGAAACGCGGGGATATCCAAATAATCATCAGCTTCAGTAGCACGACGCTTTTCAGGGCGTGGTTTAGCGGCAGCTTCCTGTGATTCAGATCGCGCCGTCGACTGCTGACGCATAACGGTAGGCTGCTGTAGCTTGCGATAATCAGATGAAGATTCTGCCGCCGAGCGACGCGCCGGCTCACGAGCTGCAGTTTTAGCCTTGTGACCATCCAAACCAGCCGCCACCACGGTTACCCGCAACTCATCCGACATTTCCATATCGATGGAGGTGCCCACCACAATAGTGGCGTCGGGAGAAGCGAACTCTTGTACCGTGGCACCAACATCATTGAATTCCCCAATCGACAAATCAGGGCCAGCAGTGATGTTAACCAAAATACCACGCGCGCCATGCAGGTCGATATCTTCCAATAGCGGGCTACGAATCGCTTTCTCGGCCGCTTCACGAGCGCGATTTTCGCCCGTTGCGCCACCGGTGCCCATCATCGCCATGCCCATTTCAGACATCACGGTGCGCACATCGGCAAAATCGACGTTGATAATACCCGGGCTGGTAATTAGCTCAGCAATGCCCTGAACGGCGCCCAACAGCACATCGTTAGCAGCACTGAAAGCAGTCAACAGCGTGGCATTCTTGCCCAGCACTGACAGCAGCTTTTCATTAGGAATAGTGATCAATGAATCGACATGCTCAGAAAGCTCTTTCATGCCTTCTTCAGCGGCACGCATGCGCTTCGGCCCTTCAAACGGGAAGGGACGTGTCACAACAGCAACGGTAAGGATACCGAGCTCTTTAGCAACCTGAGCAACGACGGGGGCGCCACCGGTACCTGTACCGCCGCCCATGCCAGCAGTGATAAACACCATATCGGCACCTACCAGCAATTCCGCGATGCGCTCGCGATCTTCCATGGCAGCTTGGCGACCCACTTCAGGATTGGCACCCGCACCCAGTCCTTTAGTGATTTCAGCGCCCAGTTGCAGGACGGTTTTCGCCGATACGCGCTTTAATGCCTGCGCATCCGTGTTGGCGCAGATAAACTCAACGCCTTCAATGTTACTCTCGACCATGTGATTAACAGCATTGCCGCCACCGCCGCCAACACCAACCACTTTTATGACCGCACTGCTCGAGGGTGCGTTATCTACCAATTCGAACATAAGCCCCGTCTCCTGAACCGCGCTTGCGGCCCTGTCAGAAATTTCCTTTGAACCAGCCTTTAATTCTTGCCAGCGCCGAATGATCGTCCTTGATATCACGCCGAGCGAGCTCGTTGCGGCCTTTATGCACTGCAACAACTCCCCCGTGGCTTTTTAGGCCTTGCCCATGACGCGTTTCCTGCAAGGCATAATGCAGCAGGCCAACGCCTGTCGCATAAATCGGGTTACGAACGACATCCGCCAAACCTCTTACATTCTGCGGACATGCGATACGAACAGGCATATGAAAAATCTCTTCCGCCAATTCGCTAACACCTTCCATGCGCGAGGTACCACCGGTAAGCACTATCCCAGCTGCCACCATGTCTTCGTAGCCACTACGGCGTAATTCATCTCTTACCAGCGTAAACAACTCTTCGTAGCGTGGCTCTACTACTTCAGCTAAAGCCTGTCGTGACAAGTCACGCGCTGGACGATCACCTACGCTAGGCACTTTAATCATTTCATCGCTTGCCGCTAAATGCGTGAGCGCACAAGCATATTTAACTTTAATCTCTTCAGCGTGCTGTGTGGGCGTCCGCAGTGCCATCGCAATATCGTTAGTCACTTGATCCCCTGCAATAGGGATGACTGCCGTATGACGTATAGCCCCTTCGGTAAAGATCGCCATATCAGTAGTACCACCACCGATATCGACCATACAAACCCCAAGTTCACGCTCATCTTCGGTCAGCACTGCCATACTTGAGGCAAGCTGCTCTAAAATAATGGCATCAACCTCTAAGCCACAGCGACGTACACATTTTTCAATATTCTGAACTGCATTTAAAGCAGCCGTTACTAAGTGAACCTGTGCCTCTAACCGCACACCTGACATACCCAAAGGCTCACGAATCCCCCCTTGGGCGTCAATCGAGAACTCTTGAGGCAGTACGTGAAGCACACGCTGGCCCTCTGAGATAGCGCGAGCACGGGCAGAATCGATCACCCGTTCAATATCGGAGGGAGCCACTTCACGATCTTTAATGGCCACAACACCATCAGAGTTCATTGAACTGATATGGCTACCCGCTACCCCAACATAGACTGAGTGAATATCACACCCAGCCATTAACTCAGCTTCTTCGACCGCGCGCTGAATAGACTGCACTGTCGATTCAATATTGATCACTACGCCGCGCTTCATCCCCCGTGAAGGATGCGAGCCAATACCGGCAATTTCAATTCCGCCGTCATCGGTAGGTTGACCGACTATCGCGACGACCTTGGACGTTCCAATGTCCAGCCCGACCACCATATTGGATGCGTTAGGTGAGCCTGCCATGAGTCGGGAAATCTCCTTGCGTGATTTATAAAAGTAAATTTAAATAAGTATACGCTTAATTCAATACTTAACCATGGGGCGTACAACCCAAAATAATCAGTGGTATTTTGCAAACATTTGCTAAGTACTAGTCGGCAAATTTAAAAGCCACTTAATCACAGTTGGCCTATAGTATAGAAACAATAGCTGGAATACGACTAGTACAAAAACACAATAATAGGCTTTGCAGACAAATTAAAGCCAATTAATAGCTTTTCAATGGTGCCGTCCACTCACCTTTACACATTATTTGCATTAATTAATACCATCATTACTCCTCCTGCTCCTCAAACTCGCTTTGTCCATGCCAGGCAACAGCAACGCCATTGGGGTAGCGTAAGTCAATATAGCGGATCTGGTCACCTAGACGATACAACTCTCTTTGCCACGACGCTGATAAGCGTGCTAAACGCACTTCATGCTGACGCCGGCCTAACATAACCCATACACCATCATTTAACTGTAGCCGCCAAGCCCCACGCGGCTCTAAACGCAGCTGCGTAAGATCAAGAGACAACTGCCCAAAGTGTGGTCCTAGACGGTGATAAAAGTGCAACACCTCTTCGCTGCTTCCGGTAGGTCCAGCCAAGTCGGGAAGACCTGACGGCGGCATTAACGGTGCAAAGGCAAAAGGTTCGCCATCAGGGTTAAGCAAAAAATCATCATTCCAACGCGCTACCGGCTCTTGCTCGATTAACTCAAACACTAATGCATTAGGCCACTCTCGGGAAATACGCACTTCATTTAGCCAGCCAATCTGTAACGCTCGCTCCCGTAGCTCACCTAGATCGGCCGAGAGCCACGTCGCATCTACCACCAGCGGGGCGAGCTGAGTGCGCAAGTAATCAGCGCTGACATATTCCCACTCACCGCGAATAGACACCCGTTCAATCGGACGATCTAGCCATAGCCAAAGCGCACGGCTGCCGGCCCCCATTAACAGGGCCAGCAGGATAATTCCCAACCAAGCATTACGCCTCTTCATAAGGAGCTTTTATTAGCGCTTGTTCATAATGTAGATTGCTCATGATGTGGATGGCTCACTGGCGGTATTGAGTATCTGCAGTACCAGGTCATCAAAATCAATACCTGCATGAGCCGCTGCCTGGGGGACTAGGCTGTGGTCAGTCATGCCTGGAACGGTATTAACTTCCAACAGCCAAAAATGCCCTCCGCCGTCACGCATCACATCAACGCGGCCCCAGCCTACCCCACCAATCGCCGCAAACGCTTGCTGGCACAGTGCAGCCAGTTCAGCTTCCTGTTCAGCAGATAAACCGCAGGGCAGATGGTATTGGGTAGTATTGGCAATATATTTGGCCTCGTAATCGTAGAAGCCGCCTGGCACCTCAACACGAATTGCGGGTAGCACCTGATCGCCCAGTAGCGCCACCGTGTACTCCTCCCCAACCACGAAGCGCTCTGCCATCACCCGGGCGTCAAACTGCGCAGCATCGCGATAGGCCTGCTCAAGTGCAGCCTGACTTTTTACGATGCTGATGCCCAACGTGGAGCCTTCATGCACAGGCTTTACAATCAGCGGCAAACCAAGCTCAGCCACCACTGCTGACCAGTCAGAGCTCGCATCCAGCATAATGCTCTCAGGCGTTGGAAGCCCAACCGCACTCCATACCTGTTTAGTGCGCTGTTTATCCATGCCAAGTGCCGAGGCCAGAACGCCACTCCCTGTATAGGGAATGCCAAGCAGCTCCAGTGCTCCCTGCAGGGTGCCGTCTTCGCCGCCACGGCCATGCAGGGCAACAAAGACCACTGAAGGGGCTAGCTGCTCCAAACCTACCAAGCCTTTGTCACGCAGATCGTAGCCCTGAACATTCACCCCTTTACGCTTAAGGGCATCCAGCACTGCCGCACCGCTTTTAAGCGACACCTCACGCTCAGCAGATGTACCACCGTAAACGACCACGACGTTTCCTGAAAATTGAGCTTTTTCCATATCAACGCTCACAGTTCCACCTCACTCATCGCCAACTTTGCCTGTGCCAAACGGAGAGAGATACCCCCGACATCCCCTGCTCCCTGAGTAATAAAAATATCACCAGGCCGTAATATATTGGCTAACAAGGAAGGCAACTCTTGTTTGTGCTCGACAAAAAGCGGGTCTACCTCGCCACGTTGGCGAATGGAGCC
This sequence comes from Halomonas sp., assembly GCF_007692655.1. Lineage (GTDB taxonomy): Bacteria > Pseudomonadota > Gammaproteobacteria > Pseudomonadales > Halomonadaceae > Vreelandella. The sequence continues at coordinate 20,813 of NZ_REBQ01000074.1, read as the reverse complement.
CGCCAATGTCTTACCCTCAGCGCCGGGAATAACGGCTTCACCAGCGCTGTAAATATCAAGCAGCACCAACGTATCAACCTGCGAGAGCACACGTACGAAGTCTTCATACAAATCACGTGTACGGCTGTAGCGGTGGGGCTGGTAGAGCATTACCAAGCGCCGCTCCGGCCAGCCAGCGCGAATTGCCTGAATGACCATGTCCACCTCGCGAGGATGATGACCATAGTCATCCACCAGCATGATATCGCCACCGCCCTTTGGCGCAGGAAAATGGCCATGCACCTGAAAACGCCGGCCTACCCCTGCGAAACTACCCAGGCCGCTTAAAATTGCGCTATCGCTAACGCCTGCATCAGTGGCTACGACAATCGCCGCCATGGCATTCAGTGCGTTATGGCGACCCGGCATCGCCAATCGCACATCAAGCGGTGCCACCTTACCGGGCCGTAGAGCGGTGAATGAAACCTCGCCACCCTGTTGCGTAAAATCAACAATGCGGTAATCGGCATCGCTGTCAAATCCATAGGTGACGAACTGGCGCTTTACCTGCTCACACAACACGCGAACATGCGGGTCATCAATGCACAGCACCGCTAGCCCATAAAACGGCAGATTGTGCAGAAACTCGATAAACGTGCTTTTTAAGCGTTCAAAGTCACCGCCATAGGTCGCCATATGGTCAGCATCGATGTTGGTGACAATCGACACCATCGGCTGTAAATGCAGAAATGAGGCATCTGACTCATCGGCTTCAGCGACTAAATAGTCACCCTCCCCTAAACGCGCATTAGCGCCAGCGCTGGTTAGCTTGCCACCAATGACAAACGTAGGATCAAGCCCACCTTCAGCCAGCAACGTTGCCGTTAGGCTGGTGGTAGTGGTTTTACCATGGGTACCCGCTACGGCGATTCCATGGCGAAAACGCATAAGTTCGGCCAGCATTTCCGCCCGCCGCACCACCGGCACGCGATGCTCATGAGCCCAGCGGATTTCAGGATTGGTTTCATCGATGGCACTAGACACCACCACCACATCAGCGCCTTCCACATTGGCTTCAGCATGGCCAATGGCCACTTCAACACCGCACTGGCGCAATCGCTCAACCACTGAGGATGTCTTCATATCGCTGCCGCTAACGGTATATCCCTGATTAGCTAATACTTCAGCGATACCACACATCCCGGCGCCACCAATACCCACAAAGTGGAGACGCCGTATACGGCGCATGCCTGGGCCGGTGGTACAGCCACGGTGGGGCGTCATAGTAGTGTTCGAATCGGTCACGCAGAATCTCCTAACGGCACCATCGCCAAACACCCCTTCGCCAAGCGCTCAGTCGCATCTAAGTATGCGGCTTGCCTGGCATTTGCTGCCATCTCGGCCAGGGTGCAGGGGACGAGCAATTCATTTAAAAAATCGGTGAGACGCTCAACGGTTAACTCAGACTGGACAACACATTTCGCGGCTCCCGCTGTGACTAGAACCTGTGCATTGAGACGCTGATGGTCATCAACCGCAAACGGAAAAGGCACCAGCAGCGCTGGCTTGGCCGCCGCCGCCAATTCGGCCACTGTCAGCGCACCAGACCGGCACACGACCAGGTCGGCCCAGTCGTAGGCAGCAGCCATATCATCTATAAACGGGCTAACTTCAGCGCCGACACCGTTTAGCTCGTAAAGCGCGGCGGTCTCCGCTTCGCGATCTTTACCTGCCTGATGGCGCACCTGAGGACGCTTTTCAATAGGCAAAGCAGCAAGCGCGGGCGCCAAACGCTCATTAAGGGCGACTGCGCCAAGCGAGCCACCAACAACCAGCAAGCGTAGCGGCCGAGAAGACAACGTCTTCTCATCTCGCGGCGTAGCACCAAGCAAAGCGATGTCTTCGCGCACCGGATTACCAATCACTTCTGCTCGTGAGCCAAAGGCATCGGGAAACGCGGCATAGGTACGCTTTGCCAACCGCGACAACACACGATTAGTGAGCCCGGCCACGGCATTTTGCTCGTGAATAACCAACGGAATGCGTGACAGCCACGCCGCCAAGCCGCCAGGGCCACTGGCGAACCCGCCTAGTCCCACCACCACATGGGGTTTAAAGTGGCGAATGACGGCACGCGCCTGTATAACAGCACGCGTTAAATTGAGCGGCGCTTTAAGCCAGCCCGCTGCACCATTGCCGCGCAATCCGCTCACCGCGATGGTATGCAGGGTAATATCCGCCTCGGGGACGAGTCGGTTTTCAATCCCCCTGGGGCTTCCCAACCACTCAACGTCTACGTCCTGGGCGCGTAATGCCCGAGCGAGGGAAAGCGCGGGGAAGACGTGGCCACCCGTGCCACCTGCCATAATAAGAACCCGACGGCGTGCGTTGATCGTCACATTAAAACTCCTGGTATAACACTATATGGCATAGCGCTACGATAAACGCGGCTCATGGCGTGATCTATAAGGGGTTGAAGCACGCCGGGGGCGATGGCGTGTTTCGGCATCCGTGCGCAGCAGTAGCCCGATCATGATGCCGGTCACCAGCAAACTAGAGCCCCCGTAGCTCATGAGTGGAAGTGTTAGCCCCTTGGTGGGCAGCAAGCCTGAGCTTACCGCCATATTAATAAACGCCTGGGCAGCCACAATAAAACCAATACCATAACTTACGTAAGCGCCAAAAAGGTGGCCAGCAAGCTCTGCCCTACGCCCCACCCACATGGCGCGAGCGATAAAAACAGTAAACAGTAGCACCACGATAATCGCCCCTATCATGCCAAGCTCTTCGGCGATGACCGCAAAAATGAAATCCGTATGCGCCTCTGGAAGGTAGTGCAGTTTCTGGACGCTATTGCCAAGCCCCGTTCCCGTGACATGCCCCCGCCCAAACGCAATCAACGCCTGGGTCAACTGGTAGCCGGTAGCAAATTGATCCGCCCATGGATCTAAAAAGCTTGTCCACCGCGCCAGCCGGTAAGGCTCGATAACGACCATCATCACCGCCCCAGTGCCCAGCAGTGCGCCACTCCCCCCCAACAGCACCAACGAAGCACCGCTCATCATTAACATTCCGATGACACAGATGGTAAACACCACCATGCCACCAAAATCTGGGGCTAAAAAAAGCAACCCGGCGGGCACGGCCAGAACCGCTAGGGGGCGCCACATGCTAAAAGCGCGCCGCCGCAGGTCGTAGGTGAAACGTGACATAAACGCCGCCATGTAGAGAATTAGCCCAATTTTGGCAAATTCTGACACCTGCAAGCTTGGCAGTGGACCAGGCAGTGCAATCCAGCGCTTACTACCATTAACTTCTTGACCAATGAGCAGCACCAAAAAGAGCAGAAAAATACTCACCAGTAAAATAAGCGCGGCGTTCTGACGCCAGGCTTCAAGCGGCACACAGAGCATGAATAGACACGCCATAATCGCCATCACCAGGAAAATACCGTGTTGCCGCGAGTAGTGATAGGTATCTTCCAGCAAGCCAATTGACGCTGAACTTACCATCACCCAACCCAACCCCGCCAAAGCGACAGACGCCATGACCAGCCAGATATCGCACGGCATGTTGCGTGTAGTAAGCGCGTCACGCAGGCGCTGAAAACGACTCGTCATATTGCCTCTACCTGCTGTGCTTTTTTCTGTACCCAGCGGCGAAACACTTCACCGCGCTCTTGATAATTGGCAAATTGATCCAGACTTGCGCAAGCGGGCGATAGCAGCACGCAGTCACCCGGCTGGGCAAGCTCAAACGCCGTTTGCATGGCCTGAGTTAAATCCTCTAACTGCTGGACACTGACGTGCTCAATAAGCACGTTAGCAAGACGCGGCGCATCCAGCCCAAAGAGCAGCACGTGGCGGGCACAGGTTGATAATGGTTTTGCTAAGGGTGAAAAATCGGCGCCTTTACCGACGCCTCCTGCCAATAGCACCAAACGTCCCTTCAGCGTGGCACCAATGCCATTAATGGCCGCCAAGGTGGCGCCTACATTGGTACCTTTCGTATCGTTTATCCAGGTAACGCCGTTGATCGTTGCGATCACTTCGCTGCGATGGGTTAAACCTTTGAATTCGCGCAGCACACTGCACATCGGCTCTGCCGCAAAGCCAAGCGAATGGCCCATCGCCAACGCAGCTAACGCATTCAAATAGTTGTGCTGGCCCGCCATTTTTAGCTCTTCAATGGCAAGCCAGGGTTTGGCTCCCTGCATTAGCGTTAATTGGCCTTGATAATCAGCCAGCCCCCACTCATTTTCCATGGGGGCTTTATGCGAGAATCTGACAACCTGAGAGACAGGCTGATCTGGCCACGTCTTAGGTTCATCGCCATTGACAACGGCACACTGCGCTCCTGTGAAAATTCGCTGTTTAGCGGCGCAGTAACTGTGCATATCACCGTGCCGATCTAGATGGTCTTCGCTTAGATTCAAGAATGCAGCGCAGGCAGCACCCAAGTGAGGTGTTGTTTCGAGCTGAAAGCTGGAGAGTTCCAGAATATAGAGTTCGGCATTAGGCTGGTCGGCCAAAAGATCCAGCGCAGGCGTACCCAGGTTTCCGCCAACGGCAGCGCGAACACCTGCAGCAGTAGCCATCTCACCGAGCAAGGTGGTCACCGTAGACTTTGCATTAGAGCCGGTAATGGCCGCAATAGGCGCACTGGCAGCGCGAGCAAACAGGGCGATTTCGCCCACCACCATGGGTTCGCCGGTGTTAGGATTCAGCCGCTCAGCGAGCCCTTCCAAACCTGCCATACGTGGATCAAGACCAGGACTGATCACTACCTCATGGGCATCGGTGAGGTCTAGCGATGCTAACGAGCCGCAGTAGATCTCCACGCCAGGATGAGCAGCACGAAAGTCATCCAGGCCAGGAGGTACTGCGCGGGTGTCCGCCACCATGTAAGGCACATCTAAGCGCGTTAAATGGCGACAAATCGCACGGCCGGACAACCCAAGGCCCACTACCAGCGTCAAACCTTTAGCTACTCGAACCATCGCAGGCTCCTTATCGCATCATGCCCATGGACAATCGGTGCCATTCTGACCAAATGCATTAACGAATTTTGAGCGTCGCGAGGCCAAGTAGCACAAGCACTACGGTAATAATCCAAAAACGCACAATCACCCGCGGCTCAGGCCAGCCTTTTAATTCATAATGATGATGTAAAGGAGCCATACGGAAGATACGCCTCCCGGTGAGTTTGTAAGATCCCACCTGCAGAATCACTGACACCGTTTCCAAAACAAAAATACCGCCCATGATAAACAGCACGATTTCCTGGCGAACAATCACCGCCACCACCCCAAGTGCGGCGCCTAACGCCAGCGCACCAACATCTCCCATAAACACTTGGGCCGGATAGGTGTTGAACCATAAAAAACCAAGTCCCGCACCCGCAATGGTGGCACAGAAGATAGCTAGCTCTCCGGTTCCGGCGATAAACGGGATATGTAAATATTCGGCAAACACCACATTGCCACTGGCATACGCAAATACCGATAAGCCCATCGCCACCAGTACGGTGGGCATAATGGCAAGCCCATCAAGACCATCGGTCAAATTGACAGCGTTGGAGCTACCCACAATCACAAAATAGGTGAGAACAATATAGAACACACCCAAAGGCAGGGCGATGTCCTTAAACAAGGGTACCAACAGGCTGGTTTCAACCGGAGAGGATGCCGTCAGATAGAGCAGTATAGCGGCACCCAGCCCTACCACCGATTGCCAAAAATATTTCCATCTGGCAGGCAAACCACGCGGGTTTTTCTCCACGACTTTACGGTAGTCATCAACCCAGCCGATGGCACCAAACCCCAAGGTGACGCCGAGGACTATCCAAATATACAGATTGGTTAAGTCCCCCCAAAGCAAGGTACTGATAGCGATTGCCAGCAGGATCATCGCCCCACCCATGGTAGGGGTACCTGCTTTGGAAAGATGCGACTGCGGGCCATCATCGCGTACGGCTTGACCAATCTGACCTTCAACCAAGCGCCTGATCATCCAAGGCCCTAGCCAAAGGCAGAGCATCAACGACGTTAAAGCACCAAAAATAACTCGCACTGTCAAATAGTTAACTACCTGAAAAGCAGATTGGTACTGCGACAGAAAATTCGCCAAATGAAGTAACATGAACGGCGTTTACCTTATTTCATCCGAACGCAGTGCATCGACAAGATGTTCCATGCCCGCACTGCGCGATCCTTTCACCAGCAACGTGGTGTTAGGCGGCAAAGTATTAGTGACATGGCGCGTTAGCGCCTCGTGATCGTTAAAGTGCAGCCCACGACCAAAGGCCTCGCTGGCAGCACGGGCGGCGTCTCCCAGCGTCAAGAACTCATCAATGCCGAGCGCCGCAGCGTAACGGCCAATCTCCGCATGCAGCGCGGCCGACTCGCTTCCCAGCTCGCCCATTTCGCCAAGCGCACACCAGCGCGGGCCCGGCAAGCTCACCAACGTATCCAAGGCGGCTTTAACCGCGCCAGGGTTAGCATTGTAAGTATCATCCAGCACGCTGGCACCCCGTAAACCGGGCACCACTGTTAACCTGCCTGCTAATCCTTGAAGCGACTGCAGACCTTCAATAATCTGCTGGGCGGACACTCCCAACGCCAGGGCGGCCGCAGCGGCCGCCAGCGCATTACTAACGTTGTGCTTACCCAGTAACGGTAAACGCACCTCGCCCAGCGCTTGGCCATGCTGCATAAGCGTGAAAGCATAACGCCCTTGAGGATCACAAGAAAGCGCCGACGCACTCACATCGGCGTTAACATGGAAGCCAAAGCTCACTACCCGACGCGGTGCTGCAAAGGCAGACCAAAATTCAAAGTAGCGATCATCCCGGTTCAATATAGCGCTCCCACCCTCACCAAGCCCAGCTAACACCTCGCTTTTCGCCTGGGCGATTTGCCCCATTCCACCGAACTCCCCAACGTGGGCTCCGGTGACGTTGGTAATGATGGCAATATCGGGTTTAACTAGCTGAGTCGTCCAGGCAATTTCACCCAAATGATTCGCCCCAAGCTCTATCACGGCGGCCTGATGACGCTGCTCTAGCCTCAATAGAGTAAGCGGTGCCCCAATATCATTATTCAGGTTGCCATGCGTGGCGAGCACGTCGCCTAAAGGAGCAAGCAGAGCTGCGCACATTTCTTTAACGGTCGTTTTCCCGCTATTACCGGTGATCGCCACCACCGGGCCTTGCCAAGCACTGCGCTGCGCACCTGCCAACAACCCCAGGCCAAGGCGCGTGTCCGAACAAACCAACTGCGGCAAGGGGCATTCACTGGACATTTCGACTAACGCCGCTGCCGCGCCTTTATCAAAAGCGCTGCCAACAAAATCATGGCCGTCAAAGCGCGGTCCTTTTAAGGCAACAAACAAGCACCCTGGCGCAACCTTACGGGTATCAGTCACCACCTCACTGATCGGCAACTGGGCATGCCCCCGGGGCGCTTCAAGGCCGAGCGCGGCGGCAACCTGACCAAGTGTCCTATGCATTAGCGAGGTCTCCGCGCAGCAAACGCCCGTTGGATTTCCTCACTGTCGGCATAGGCGTGGCGCACCCCATTGATCTCTTGGTACGCTTCATGACCTTTCCCTGCGATTAACACCACATCCTGAGAGGACGCTTGGCAAATAGCAGAGGCAACGGCTTCACGGCGATCACCTATTTCAGCAGGCTGCGCAGACGCAGAAAAACCGGTCAAAATCTGCTGGCGGATCTTCTCGGCAGGTTCACCGCGAGGATTATCATCGGTGATCACGATGCGGTCTGCCAGCTGTTCAGCCGCTTTAGCCATTTCAGTTCGTTTACCCGTGTCGCGCTCGCCCCCACAACCAAACACACACCATAGTTTGCCAGCATCGCCCAGGTGGGCACGCAGCGCTTGCAGCGCATTCTTCAATGCATCTGGCGTATGGGCGTAATCCACTACTACACTTGGGGCGTCGGCATCACGATAGAGCTCCATTCGACCGGATACAGGCGTTAACGATGATGCTGCCTCGAATAGTTCATCGAGCGTCTCGCCTAACCCATACAGCGCGGCTATCGCCAGCAGCACGTTGTCTAAGTTAAAGCGCCCCATTAAGCTTAATGACAGCATTTTCTCACCTTCGGGCGTGGCAATCATTGCCTGCTGTCCCTTCTCAAACGCCTGCCAATCCACTACCCGTAGCGTCACCGCCTCATCTTCGCCAGTGGCCAAAACGCGCACGCCAACACCACAACCCGCCAGCATCAGACGCGCCAAGGGATCATCACCGTTCACCACGGCCAAGCTGAGTTCGGCGCGGCGAAACAATTTCGCCTTGGAGGCGGCGTAAGCCACCATGCTGCCGTGATAATCAAGGTGGTCCCGCGACAGGTTAGTAAACACCCCCACATTAACGTTGACGGCTTCCATGCGACGCTGGTCCAACGCATGAGATGAAGCTTCCAAAGCAACTCGCCGCACCCCCTGCTGTGCCAGCGCTCCCAAAGCTGCTTGAAGCGCTAGAGGGCCTGGAGTGGTCAGGCCACTATCCATTAGCTCACTTAGGCGCCCCACACCTAAAGTACCAATAAGCCCCGCAGGTGTTCCTAACGCCTCACTGAGGGCAGCAATATAGTGGGTAACCGAGCTTTTACCGTTAGTGCCGGTCACCGCAATCACTTCAAGATCACTCGGCACCTTATACAAAGCACGACCCAACTCACCCAAACGCATTGACAGGTGCGGCAAGCTCAGCACCCGCCCGTCAAGCTGTGCATCACTTTGCTGGCCCTGAGCCAATACTAGTGAAGCGCCAGCTCCAAGCGCTTGTTCAATAAACTCACGACCGTCACGCTGACTGCCCGGCACGGCTATAAAGATGTCACCCTTCTCAAGCTTGCGGGTATCCATCTCAATGCATACCTGATCCGGAAGCATTGGCAAATCATCGGGCAGTGATACGCTTGGCCAAACTTGCGTGAGCGCCGTTAACACATCGCTTGGACTCAGCCTCATGCAATCTCCTTCAAAGCTACTCCGCCTCATGGTCCGGCGGCACGTCCAATAATCGTAACGCGTTACCCGTCACACTGGAAAAGACCGGTGCTGCAACGGCACCGCCGTAAAACTCACCCGCCTTGGGATGATCAATCATTACCACAGTAACAATGCGAGGATCAGAAATAGGCGCAATCCCTGCAAAAACACTGCGGTATGCATCGGTGGTATAACCTTGCAGGCCTGTTTTACGCACCGTGCCGGTTTTACCCCCTACACGATAGCCTTCCACGCGCGCTCGTCGCCCACCGGTATAGGCGGCCACGGACGTTTCTAATACATTCAGTAGATCGTTAGCCACAGTAGACGACATGGCAGGTATACCCTGAGGCGGCTCAGCAAGACGCAGCAATGATGGCTGTAGACGTTCGCCATTGTTGGCTATTGCGGTATAGGCACTGGCTATCTGAACCGCTGAGGCGGACAACCCATACCCATACGAGAGTGCCGCCCGCTCACTGCGCGACCAGCGTACAGGCGCGGGCAGGCTGCCCGTCGACTCCCCTGGGAACCCCGTACCTGGCGCCTGCCCTAGCCCTAACTGATGATACTTTTCCCAAATGGCGGTATCACTTAGCTGCAGCGCTAAACGCGACATACCAATATTTGAAGATTTTTCCAAAATACCGGCTAAATCCAGCTCACCATAGTCACGAAAATCGCGAATCGTAAACTGGTCAAGCCGCATCCAGCCTGGTGAGGTGTTCACCACTACATTACGGTCAACAACACCGCTTTCCAAAATAGCCGCCATGGCCAGCGGCTTCATCACTGAGCCGGGCTCAAACACATCTACCAGCGCTTGGTTACGCAACCCTCGCGGATCAAGCCCTGCACGATTGTTTGGGTTGTAGGACGGCAGGTTGGCCATCGCCAACACTTCGCCGGTACGAGCGTCCATCATCACCAGCACGCCACCGTCAGCTTCATGCTCTGCCACTGCAGCGCGTAGCTCACGGTAGGCCATGTATTGAATACGCTGATCGATGGCAAGCGTCAGCTCACCACCTGGCTGGGCTTCGTTAATCACACCCAGTTCGCGCACCAGGCCACCACGGCGATCTTTAATCACCCGTCGCTGTCCTGGATGACCCGCTAGGTAGGGTTGATAGGAGAGTTCTAAGCCTTCTTGGCCAACGTCATCCACATTGGTAACCCCCAGCAATTGGGCGGCGACTTCACCGGCGGGGTAGTAACGCTTATATTCTCGCTGAGGGTATACCCCCGGCGTTCTCAAATTGAGAATCTGCTGAGCTGCTGCGGGCGTCATCTGGCGGCGCAAATACATAAACTCACGGCTACTAAAGCGCGCCACTCGTGATTCAAAGTCATCCAGGCTCATACCGAGTGCTTGGGCAAGCACAATACGCTGAATGGCATCGTCGGGCAGCTCTTGAGGATTGGCCCACAGGGTGACTACCGGCGTTGAAATCGCCAAGGGCTCACCATTACGGTCGGTAATCATACCGCGGTGGGCAGGGATCGCTTCATGACGCAGGGTGCGTGCGTCGCCTTGGCTTTGTAAGAAGGGACGATCAATAACCTGCAGAAGCGTAATGCGACCAATTAAAATAGCCGACGCCAAACCAATGGCGAGCAGAATAAAGAAGAACCGACCGCCTCCCAAAGGCGGGGCAATCGGTTGCTGGCGGGAAACGACTCCTCGGCGACCGTCCCTCATGGTCGAATCACCTCAACATCGTTAACGTCAGGAATACGCATCCCCAGACGCTCTGTAGCAATTTGCTCAATACGCGCAGGCGTTGACCATGCCCCCTCTTCCAGCAAAAGCTGCCCCCACTCTGTCTGAAGCTGGTTCTGCTCTTGCTCCAACTGTTGCAACTGAGCAAATTGAACCCGGGTCATATGCGTCGTCACGACCACACCCAACCCTGACGCGAGACACAGCAAAAACATCAGGCCAATAACCACAGGCCAGAGGCGTAAACGCAGCTTAAAGGGCCATTCGGCGCGTAGCGTGGTTGCCCACTGCTCAATCCGATCCATGCTCATAATTACATCCGTTTACGGGCTGCTCGCATGACGGCACTGCGAGCACGAGGATTAGCATCGACTTCCTCACCGCTTGGCCGCATTCCTTTGCCCAACGCCTCAAGGCGCCGGTTCATTTGGTCGTCTCGGATAGGTAAACCGCGAGGCAGGTGTGTATCACCGCGCACATGATGACGAATAAAGCGCTTCACCCGGCGGTCTTCTAGCGAATGGAAACTGATCACGACTAAATGTCCGCCTGGGGCCAATGCCTCCAGCGCCGCATCAAGCGCGCTGTCTAGCTGCTCAAGCTCGCCGTTAACAAAAATACGCAGACCCTGAAAAGCTTTTGTCGCGGGGTGGCGGCCTTTTTCCCAAGCGGGATGGGCCACTTTTAACACCTCGGCCAAATCTACTGTATGGGTAAACGGCTTTTCAACACGGCGGGTCACTACGGCTCGGGCCAAACGTTTAGCGTAGCGCTCTTCACCGTAGGTTTTAAATACATAGGCGATATCCGATTCACTGGCCCGTGCTAAAAACTCGCCAGCACTCTGCCCATGGGTGGGATCCATGCGCATATCTAGCGGACCATTACGCATAAAGCTAAAGCCTCGCTCGGGGTCATCCAGCTGAGGCGATGATACACCCACGTCTAACAGCACGCCCGACAGTTTACCGTACACGCCCTGTTCACGGGCAAACTCTGCCAACTGAGCAAATTCACGCTGAGCAATTTGAAAGCGCGAATCTGTTATTTCAGCGGCGGCGGCGATCGCCTGAGGATCACGATCCATGGCAAGCAGCCGACCTTGCGGGCTGAGACGGTCTAGTATCAAACGTGAGTGCCCTCCTCTTCCAAAAGTACCGTCTAGGTAAACTCCATCACCGTCGTGGATCAAGGCATCAACAGCACCCTCCAGAAGTACGCTGGTATGGCGAAAGCGATTAGCAACCTGTTCAGCGTCAGGAGAAGACATTTTTTTCTCACACAAGTTTGTAAAAGACCGAATTCTAAAAGACCGATTTCTAAAAGGCTAAGCTCTAAAAGACTGAGTTCTAAAAACTAAGCTCTAAAAAACCAAGTTCTAAAAGGCAACGTTTTCCAGGACGTGCATGCACGTCCTGGATTAGGAAAATAGGGAGTCGGCCGATAAGCCGGGTTCTGTCGTGGACAGCCATTCCTCTAGGCGCTGCGTTACCACAGCGCTCAAGCAACCTACCCGGACCCAGCGCGGGCCACGCCATTGGGTCCCTATTTGGTCTTGCTCCGAGTGGGGTTTACCATGCCACGCACTGTTACCAGGCGCGCGGTGCGCTCTTACCGCACCCTTTCACCCTTACCGGCCCCAGAGGTTTATTTCAGGGGCTTAGGCGGTCTACTCTCTGCTGCACTTTCCGTCGGCTCACGCCGCCCAGGCGTTACCTGGCACTCTGCCCTATGGAGCCCGGACTTTCCTCCCCCAACACCTTTTAAGGGGTAATTAGCGGCGACTGTCTGGCCAACTCCGGCGGCAAGCATACCAGCGCCCTCGATTTGCCTCAATGCTCACCTTTCAATGCTTGCAAACGAGCGTACCAAGCTTGCTTCCGGCCACCGAGTATTCGCGCGGCAATGGCAGCCCCTTGCTTCACTCCAACTCCCTCTGCCAACAGGGCTGATAACAGTGCATCAGCTGTTACATCCTGGTGCTCTTCCTGCTCGACTGGCGGGGCCCCGGCGATAATAATGACAAATTCGCCCCGCGCCTGGTTAGGATCTGCAGCCAACTGTTCTAGCAACCCTTCTGGCGTTCCATGCAAAAACGTTTCAAAGGTTTTGGTCAACTCCCGTGCCAGCACCACATCCCGCTCAGCCATCTGTTCTTGAAGTGCTTCAAGGGTGTGGATGATACGATGAGGGGACTCATAAAAAACCAAGGTTTCTTCGCGAGCTTTCCAAGAATCCAACGCTTTACGTCGCGCTCCCGGTTTTGATGGTAGAAAACCAGCAAATACAAAACGGTCTGTTGGCAAGCCAGCGCCTGACAGGGCTGTAATCAGCGCGCAGGGGCCAGGGACCGGGACGATGTGACGATTGCGTGCCCGCAGTTCCCGCACCAGAACAAAACCTGGGTCACTGATCAACGGTGTGCCCGCGTCGCTAATCAGGGCAATATCCTCACCCGCGGCAAGATAACTATCTAGCGTATCCACTCGACGCGCTTCATTATGATCATGCAATGAGATCATCGGTTTATTAAGTCCTAGGTGCGCTAACAAACGCCCACTATGACGTGTATCTTCAGCAGCAATACGCGTGACTTGCCCTAATACCCGAGCAGCACGCGCGGTTAAGTCATCCAAATTCCCAATTGGCGTAGCAACCACGTACAATGTGCCCGGATTATGGTCTGTCATTTATGACTCTCAATTCGTTGATGGCTTGCCCTGCCGGTACGCTATGCTTGTGCAGAGACCTAGCTAAATCGCTGGCAAGCAGCGACAGCGCAAATGGAAACTTAAGGAAGGATACATGAAACAGTCATTACGTGGCTTTCTCGCCGCTGCCTTGGTGGCAATTCTGGTTGCTGGTTGCGCAATGCAACCCCCAGGCGTGGTTGATCGCGCACCGGATCAAGACCCAGACCAGCTGCTAGGCCAGGCCGAACAGCAAGCGCCCGAGCAAGCCGCTAAAACGCGCCTTGAGGCATCCAGCATCATGGCTCGCCAAGGGGAGCGCGACAACGCCTTTGAAACAGCGGAGGCAATTGATGAAAGCCTTCTATCAGAAACAGATCGCGTGCGCTGGGCCCTGCTTTTCTCGGAGCTTGCCCGCGCCCTGAACGAGCCACGTGCCGTATTGCGGGCCACCCAAGTACTTGATGACGGGCTGTCGATGCAAGCCAATCAGCAAGAAGTCCTTGAGGAGCGGCAACAGTGGGCCCGTACTGCACTTGATCAGGCTGACCCCGTGCGCGTCGCTCTCCCCGAACTTGAGGGGCAGGAAATTCGTCGCATCGTCGTTGCCCTACCTGAATCAGGCCCGCTCAGCAGCGTTGCCAACACCATTGCAACCGCCATGCGTCAGCATCACGAGGTTCAAGGCGGCAGCGCCGAGCTAAGTTTCTTAGACGCTTCACGCTACTCACTTGAAGAGTTATATGATCGCGCCCAGCAGATGAATGCTCAGCTTATCATCGGCCCTCTCGATAAAGATCAAGTTACCCAACTAGAACAGCGCGACAGCGTCCCACTACCGACCCTTGCGCTTAACTATGGCAACAGCGACAACAATCAAGCCCAGCGCCTGTTCCAGTACGGCCTATCTGCGGAAGATGAAGCACGCCAGGCTGCCCGCCGCGCCTGGCAGGATGGCCACCGCCAAATGTCGATGATGGTCCCAGATAACGGTTGGGGTCGTCGCGTCGGGGAAGCCTTCTGGAATGAGTGGCAGAGACAGGGCGGTGAAATCACCAATGCCGTGCGTTACAACCCAGAAAGCTCGGTTTCCAATGCTGTTCAAACCGCCCTTAATGTCAGCGGTGAGCGTGCTCGCTTAGGCAATATTGATGCTCTTTTCCTACTTGCCCTACCCGAATACGCTCGCCAAGTACCGCCCACCATGGACTACTACTACGCCCCTAATCTGCCGATTTATGCCACGTCGCATTTATATGAGGGACGCCAACAGACTCGCCTTGACCAAGACCTCAACGACGTTATGTTCATGGATATTCCTTGGCAGATCCCCAATGCAGCCGTTGGCGGCGAAGAAGCTCTTCCGTTTGCCTCCACTTACCGCAGTCTGCGAGATGAATCTGACGCCTCCATGTTCCGTCTAATGGCCATGGGCGTTGACGCCTACGAGCTTGCCATCCGCCTTTCCAATCTCGCTGAGCTGGATGGATTAACCGGCAGCACTGGGACGCTACACCTACAAAGTGATGGCCGCATTTATCGCGAGCTGCCCTGGGCGCAATTTCAGAATGGCACCCCTAGCCCCATTTTGAGCCCCAGTCGGGAAAGCAGTGACGAATAACGCCCAAACTGCACGCGCCCGTGGCGCGGCCATTGAGCAAATCGCCGCTCAATGGCTCCGTCAGCAAGGCCTCACCCTCGTCGCAACGAACCATCATGTGAAAGGGGGTGAGCTTGACTTGGTGATGCGAGATGGCGATATTCTCGTTTTTATCGAGGTCAAACACCGCACCACTACGCGCTTCGGCCATCCACTGGAAACCGTTACTTACCAGAAGCAGCAACGCTTAGTGCGCGCGGCACGACTTTATATCGCACGCAGCGGACTTTCATCGCCCTGCCGCTTTGATATTCTGGGTATTATTGGCAAACCGCCTGATCTCGAGTTTCACTGGGCGAAAGCTGCTTTTGATGCATTTTGACTCTATATTTAACCAGGAAGCCCTCATGGACTTTCAAGCTCGTATACTTGGTCATTTTAACGCCAGCATCGACACTAAGACCTACGCCAGCGAAGTACTGCCACCCTTTATTGAAGTCGCTAGTCAAATGATGGTGCAATGCCTCGTCAGCGAAGGAAAAATTCTTGCCTGTGGCAATGGGGGTAGCGCGGGAGATAGCCAACATTTTTCTGCTGAGTTACTTAACCGCTTTGAGCGGGAGCGCCCTAGCTTGCCAGCACTGGCACTCACTACCGACACATCGACGCTTACCTCTATTGCCAATGACTATAGCTACAATGAGGTTTTTTCAAAGCAGATTCGCGCTCTTGGCCAACCCGGTGATGTGCTGCTGGCGATATCCACGAGCGGAAACTCGGGCAACATTGTTCAAGCCATTCAAGCGGCTCATGATCGTGACATGACAGTGGTTGCCCTTACCGGACGCGACGGTGGCGATATGGCGTCTTTGCTGGGACAAGATGATTGCGAAATCCGTGTCCCTGCGACATCCACAGCACGCATTCAGGAAGTCCATCTGCTGGTCATACACTGCTTATGCGACCTTATTGATGAACAGTTATTTGGCAGCGCGTAACCGCTGCCAGCCCTTTCAACTATTAACACCCAGGAGTTACATTGATGACCCAGCGCTTCTCTTCTTATGGCCTCATGGCTGCCACTCTCTGCGCGGTGTTGTTTGTTAGCGGCTGCGCCAATAATACAGCGTCCAATCAATCCAACTACGCTCAGCGCAGCGATGACGTTCAAGCAGTAGATACAACGATTGAGCGTGAAGTTGAACGTGCCCTAAGCCGTGCCGACGCACGCCTAGGCGATGCACGCATTCGTGCCAACAGTTTCAACGGCGTGGTGCTGCTGGTTGGCCAGGTGCCTAGCCAAGAACTACGGGAAAAGGCCGGCGAAGTCACCAGCAACTTACGCGGGGTTAACGAGGTACATAACGAATTAACCGTTGCAGCACGCCTGCCTGCCAGCCAGCGCCTGACAGATACGTGGTTAACCACTAACGTGGTCAGCCACTTGGCAACGAATGACAGCATCGACTCTTCAAAAATAAAGGTGACGACTGAAAATGCCAGCGTCTACTTGATGGGCATCGTGACCCGAGCAGAAGCTGAAAGGATCGTCAACGCAGCCTCCGCTGTCGGCGGCGTACAGCGAATTGTGAAAGTGTTTGAATACCTTGATTAAGTAACAGCCAATAAAAAGGCCTCGCCATATCGTGAGCGAGGCCTGCATATTTAGTCGACAGCGTGAGTGTGCTTACTTAACCACTCTCAATGTCGGCTTTTTCTTGGCTTTACCGGTTTTGCTTGAGGACCCAGAGGCGTCATCGGACTGATTGGTTTTTCCAGCAACGGGCTCGGTAATTGATAGCTCTGGTCGAGTAGAAGAGTGTGATTTAGACTGGGAAGGCGCTGAGCTATCAGACTCCTGCTCCTCACTTTCCACGCCACTCAGCGAATCCGTCTCTTCACTCAGTTCAGGCTCGTGCCCGAACACCATGCCAGCACCATTCTCCCGAGCGTAGATAGCAATCAGCGCTGGGGTGGGAATCATCACCTGCATAGGCTGCCCACCAAATCGAGCATTAAATCCAATGGCTTGATTTTCCATAAAAAAATCACGCACAGCAGTAGGCGCCACATTCAGCACAATCTGACCATTTTGAACAAATTGGCGAGGCACCTCCACACCTGGCAAAGTGGCATCAACTACCAGATAGGGGGTTAACTCATTATCTAATAGCCACTCATAAAGCGCTCGGGCGAGATAGGGGCGACTCGATTTCATCTAGACTCCCTCCTCCTGACAAGTAAGGCCCCTGGCCTCAAAAGGCAAAGGGGCCGAATGAATTCAAGCGCGCATCTCTTTTTCACGCTCACTCAAAGATGCCTTAAACGCTTCACGCTCAAATACACGCGACATATAGCTCAACAGCGGCTTCACCTGTTTTTCAGGCAGCTCGATATTGAGATCAGGCAAACGCCATAGCACAGGCGCTAAGCAGCAGTCCACTAGCGTAAACTCTTCGCTCATGAAATAAGGCATATCTTCAAAAATTGGCGATATCCCAATCAAACTTTCACGCAGCTCTTTACGGGCCTTATCTGCTTCTTTCTTTCCACCGCTGCGAATTTGATCGACCATCGGGCACCACTCACGCTCAATGCGGTGCATCCATAGGCGGCTTTGCGCACGCGCTACTGGATAAACAGGCAACAGCGGAGGATGCGGGAAACGCTCATCCAAGTACTCCATCATGACCTTGGACTCATAGAGAACCAGGTCACGATCTAACAGCGTCGGCACACTGTTGTACGGATTGAGGTCTGCTAGCTCTTCTGGCGGTTTCTCGTCAAGAACATCAACGATGTCGACAGCAACCCCCTTTTCGGCCAGCACAATGCGCACACGATGACTGAAATGATCATCACTGCCTGAGTAAAAGATCATCGACGACCGTTTGGCCACAACACCCATGAAAGCATCCTCACATCAAAACAATCTTGGATAATAACACGCCAGCCCTAACTTAGGGGAAGCTAGCGTGCTTTGCTTTATTACCATGCTGACAAACAAAAGGCGCACGGCTTAAGCCGTGCGCCCCACTGGCCACTAGTTACTGCTAATTAGTGGACATCTCGCCAGTACTCACGCTTGAGCAGATAAGCAATCACACCAAAAATGAAGATAAATATCAGCACTTTAGGAGCTAACGCCTGAGCCTGAAGCTTAGACGGCTCGCCTACATAAGCCAAGAAATTGGTTATATCGTAGGCCACTTCCTCAAACTCTGCTGGCTCTAACTGCCCTGGCTCAGTGACTTGCAGCACTTCACAAGACTGGTACTTGCCAGACAGCGGGTCAGGCGACTGACCATCAACAGGCCGATCAGTCTCTGCACACACCATCTCCTGCACACCTTGGAGAGGCTCAAGCACATTGGGCATCGCCGAAGCTTCGAGCACCGTATTGTTGACACCAAGCGGCTGGCTAGGATCGCGATAGAAGCTCAGCAGGTAAGAGTAAATGTAGTCCGGCCCGCGTAAACGGTTGAACAGCGTAAGATCCGGCGGTGTAACACCAAACCAGTTCTCTGATTCACCCGCCTGCATAGCAATATGCATCTGATCGTTGAAGGCCAGTTCGCTAGAGAAGATCAAATTCTCTTCGACCAGATCTTGTGGAATATCAAAATCTGCCGCGGCCCGCGAAAATCGCTGATGCTCCAGAGAGTGACACCCCATGCAGTAATTTACATATAGCTGCATACCACGCTGCAGTGACTCTTTGTTCTGCAGGTCAGGAGTCATTGAGTGGGGCTGCTCCGGAAATGGCGCAGCCATGACCCCAAAAGGCACCAGCACGAAGAGCAGTAAGAACAGTTGCTTTTTCATTAGCCAGTCACCCTTTCCGGAACGGGTTTAGTCTTCTCCATACTGGTGTAAATCGGCATCAGCAGGAAGAAGGCAAAGTAAAGTACCGTGCATATTTGCGATATCAACGTACGCGTTGGTGTTCCAGGTATCGCACCTAAGATCCCTAGAATAACAAAGCTGATAGCGAAAACAGTAATGGCTATCCGCGACCACCAACCTTTGTAACGCATGGACCTGACGGGGCTTCGGTCAAGCCATGGCAGCACAAATAGGATAGCTATCGCACCACCCATTGCCAGAACACCTAAAAACTCTGCTCGCAAGCCTAAAAAGTCAAACGTAATAGCGCGCAAAATGGCATAGAAAGGTGTGAAGTACCAGACGGGGGCAATATGGTCTGGTGTCACCATCGGGTTGGCAGGCTCAAAGTTTGGCCGCTCCAGGAAGTAGCCACCACCTTCAGGGAAATAAAACAGCACCACAGCAAAGACAAACAAGAAAACAGCTATACCCACCAGATCTTTCACGGTGTAGTACGGATGGAAAGGAATACCATCAAGCGGCTTGCCAGCCTCATCTTTTTTCTGCTTGATATCAATGCCGTCTGGATTGTTGGACCCCACCTCATGCAAAGCAATGATGTGCAGTACCACCAGCGCCAGAATGACGATCGGCAGTGCAACGACGTGAAGAGCAAAGAAGCGGTTAAGCGTGATGCCCGAAATCAGAAAATCACCGCGAATCCACTGGGCAAGGTCTGGTCCAATCACCGGAATAGTGGCGAATAGCGAAATGATGACCTGCGCACCCCAATAGGACATTTGCCCCCAAGGAAGCAGGTAACCCATAAAGGCCTCTGCCATCAACAGCAGATAAATCGTCATGCCAAAAATCCAGACCAGCTCCCTAGGCGCCTTGTAAGATCCGTAAAGTAACGCGCGGAACATATGCAGATAAATAACGACAAAGAAGGCAGATGCCCCTGTTGAGTGCATATAGCGGATGATCCAGCCATATTCAACATCGCGCATGATGTACTCAACAGAGTTGAAAGCCCCTTCCGCCGAAGGGTTATAACTCATCGTCAGCCATACGCCGGTTAAGATCTGATTAACCAGCACTAGCAACGCCAACACACCAAAGATATAGAAGAAATTGAAATTCTTGGGAGCGTAGTACTGCGTGAGATGATCTTGCATCATCTGCGTGGCAGGGAAGCGGTCGTCTACCCAGCGCATGATCCCGCTTTCAGCCTTGGCTTTGTTTGGATTGGCCATCAGGTAGTCTCCTCATCTTCACCAACAATGATGTCGTCACCCTCAAACCGATAGGGAGGCACTTCAAGGTTGGTAGGTGCTGGCACATTGCGGAAGACGCGACCTGCCAAATCGAAATAGGAGCCATGACAAGGACAGAAAAAACCGCCTGGCCAATTATCAGTGACAGCCGCCTCAGGCTCAGGACGAAAGAGCGGTGAGCACCCAAGGTGGGTACATATACCAATCATGACACCCACTTCAGGTCGTACAGAGCGTAGCGGCCCCGTTACATAGCTTGGCTGCTGCTGCTCATTGGAATCAGGATCGGATAGCCGACCAGGGTCCAAGTTTTCGGTACGCTCAATCATCTCAGGCGTTCGATTTATTATCCACACTGGACGACCGCGCCATTCGACGGTCATACGCTGCCCCGACTCGAGCTTAGAAAAATTAGCACGAACCGGCGCACCCGCCGCCAACGCTCTGGCACTAGGTTGCCAAGAAGCAACAAAGGGAACCGCTACCCCGACAGCACCAACCGCACCTACAACGGAGGTGGCGCCTACGAGGAAACGGCGTCGGCCTTTGTTTACGCCGTTATCTGCCATTTCAAGTTTCTCCCATCAGCTTACTCGTTCCGCCACAAAAGGTGTCCCGCAGCGACGAATATTAAATACGCTCTATGGTAAAAAAACAAAGCGCTATACACAAGAACAACCGCCCGTGACCATAG
>NZ_REBQ01000178.1 GCF_007692655.1 Halomonas sp. | reverse complement strand
TGGCATTTCCCTATGGCTACTCAAGCGGCGGTAATGCCTGGAACGCGGGGCATATTATCGATTACCCACTGGATCGCAGCGTGGAGGCATTTAATGCCTTGAGGGATTTCCAGTTTGTTGATAAGCAGGTAGGGCTTTATGGTATTTCACGCGGTGCTGAGCATGCATTACTGCTCGGCTCTCTTATGGCTAAAGATAGCGTAGCAGGGTTGCCTGACGCTATTGCTGCCCATAGCCCGCCCGATGCTGTCTGCGGTGCCTTTGATGCACGCAGCTTTCGCGATGCGGGTGATCCGGGCTGGCAAGCCTGGGACGTCAGTAAGCGCGCCTGGACATGGCAGGGTAGCCATGAAGGCTTATTGCCCACCACGCCGATTGAGATCGAACGCTATCCAGGCCCGCTGTTTCTTTCCCATGGCACGCAGGACCGCATGTGGTCGGTTGAGATGACCAAACGCCTGGAGCAACGCTTGCTTGAGCATGGTCGCAGCCCGGACGTGCACTACTACGAAAGCGAGGATCATATACCTAGCAGCGCTGGGCAAAATAGGCACTACCTGTTGCTGCTCAATTTTTTCACCAGGTGTTTGATAAATCCTTAGCCGCTAACGAGCTAACAGCACTATCAAAAAAACAGCCGACTTCCTTTTACGAAGTCGGCTCTTCTGCTTCTTCTTTAAATCATGGCCTAACGGCGGTGACTTCTAACTCGACCAGCCAGCCTGGATTGACCAGTGCATCAACCACCATGGCAGAGCGTACCGGCAGGTTAGGCTGCTCTTCGGTACCGAAAAACTGTGTGTAGCCATCCATAAATCCCTGAAAGTCTACTGTTTCTCCTTCAGGGGCCACAAGAAATGCTTGCATCTTGATGATATCCCCCACGCCTAAACCCAAGCTCTCCAGCTGCGCTTCAATGCGGTTCATCACGGTAACCGTTTGCTCCTCAGTTGTGCCGAACGCTTCAACACTATTTGGATCAGCGTCTTCATTAATGACGCTGGGTACCGTGCCGCTAAGATAGACCATGGCCTTATCAGCAGGGACTTCGACTGCTTGAAGGATAGGGAAGTCAGAGTTTGGAATGGGGTGGCGAGTGATATCTTCAGCTAGTGCATTGCTCGCATAGGCAGAAAGAAGCGTTAGACCGATAATCGTGCTTTTAAAGCTCATCATGTATTTCCTTTCGGGTGAGTAATGAACGTGTTTTGTGTTGCTTTATCGTGACTGGAAAGCCTTAGCGCATGCTATTAACCAGCTCTGCGCTAGCTGGGTTGTCTGCGTAGTCATTGCCAAAGTTGGTGCGAATAAAGTTCACTACCGAGGCCACTTGCTTATCATCCAATAAGCCACCTAAAGCGGGCATGGCTTTATGGCCGTGGACAATAAGGCTGATAGGGTAGGCAGTCGCCATTAAGCTGGAATTGTTGGTCAGCGCCGGGTAGTCGCCTGCCCCCTGGGCGCCTTGCCCATTGGGCATATGGCAACCGGCGCAAACCCCTGCATAGATGGATGCTCCATCGGTTTGAGTCAACGTGGAGGGGTCGTCGAACCAGGTGCTGGTATCAATAGAGCTCTCCTGGGCAAGGGCCGACATGGAGAGCGCGAGTGCTGCGATGGATGTGATGAGTATTTTCATATCGCGAACTCCTCAAGCCTCAGTAATGGTGGTGTGTAGGCGTTCAACGGCATCCAATGCGGAGAGCACAGCTCCTTCCATCCAGGCAGGCAGATAGGAGATATGTTCGCCTGCCATCAGCGTTCGACCATCCATTGCCGTGGCATCCTGGTAGTCCGCGTCACGGTCCTGCCACAGGCCATAGCAGCCTAGTGTCCATGGCACACGGTGCCATGCCACTGAGGCGCCGGTTTTGAACTCATCGTAATATTGAGAGTGAATCTGTGACCCGTATTCCATGACCTTAGCGAGACGCTCGTCAGGGGAGAGAGCGTTAAATTGATAGGAGTAGGCGCCCCAAGGGTAAGCCGCTAAAAGAACTCCAGGGCCATCGCTAAACATGTCGTTGGGCGGGTAAGAAATTAACGTAATGGGTAGATTGGTATAGCTAATACCCCCATAGATATGTTCGTCCTCTTCCCAAAAACGCCGCTTAAACTCAATGCCAGCTTTAAAGGCTGATGCATAGGGCATTGAATCAATAATCTTACTCATGCGGGGTGAGAAGTCGTGATCGATTTGGCTAAGCACGGAAAACGGAAGGGTACAGATACAGTAATCGGCGGTTTCTGTTTGTTCATCGCTACCGCCATCGGCCGAGACCCAAGAGGCGGAGACTTGATCGCCTTCATGACTAATTCGGGTAACCTTTGCGTTATAGGTAATCAGTTCACCAACCTGCTCTTCAAACCCTTTGGCAATCATGTCCATTCCACCCACTGGCTGGAAAATGGTGGATTGCATGTGCAAGTTGTCGCCTGCAGTAAGGTTGCGCCACAGCGAGGAATTCAGTATGTCTGATAAGGAATTGACCGGCGATGGCTCCGGCTTTCCATCGACACCGCCGCCTTCAGGGTGGCTCCAGCCACGGAAGGTAGAAGACTCGCTACCGGTGACATAATCTAAATTGTCGTTTAACGCGCCATAGCGTTTAAGCGCGGCAACCAGTTTTTCTGCATCGTCAGCGCTTACCGCTTGGTCCAGGCCAGTTTGATCAACGACTTTGGCAAGTAACTCTGCGACGTGCCCACGGAAATCGGTTGCCACTTCCTTAAAGCGTTGAGGCTGGCCATCAAAGGCTTCTGAGTCATGTAGGTAAGCGTTGTAGTTGACCTGAATAAAGGGCTCTAGCTTCACCCCAAAGCGTTTGCAGTAATCCAGTACGGCGAAGTGATCGGAGGGGATTCGCCATGGCCCAGGGTTAAGGTAGTTGCCTTCGGCGAAATCGATATGCTGGGTAAAACCGCCTAGCTCGGTATAGCTGTCTCCACCGCGTAATGTCCAACAGCGGCCTCCCGCCTTATCGCGATATTCCAGTATTTTGACGTTATAGCCAGCGTTGCGCAGTTCGAAGGCGGCCGTCATGCCGGCTAAGCCCGCGCCTAAAATTAAGATGTTGGTATTGTCAGGTGCTCCCTGTAAGTTTAAACGCCCCCGCCAGTTAGACTGGGCAGCAAAGCCCATCGTACTCATCGCGGAGTACATGGCCGCCGCCCCTGCCACCGCGCCTACCATGCCCAAAAAAGATCTACGCGTAACACCTTCCGGGTTGAATGACATTGCTACCTCTCTATGAAGTCATAGGCAGGCAAATAGAGTCCTTTCAGCTGTTCAGCTTCATCCTATGCAGAGCAGTAATAGCAATGTGTTGACGATAAGGATTAATCTGCAGGGCTCTAATTATCTAGCCAAAATACGCTACATGCAGATCTATGCATATGGCGTGCCAGATAATTTAAGCAGTTGCTTTTATTGTCTAATTTGGAAGAAAGGAGTGCGTAAGAAAGTCGCGCGCATGGATGTTAAGTCCACTTTAGTGCGCGCTTCTAGGTGTTATCGCTTTATTGGTGCGTAACAGCGAGCTATTCAACTAGCGGCTAAGCACCTGTTTCCAACTGCGCCAGAGCCAGCCGTTTCGCCCCTGCAAAATCTGCTTTGCCAGAGCCAAGGTGCGGAATGGTCTCCACCGTGAACCAGTGGCTGGGAACCATCAACGGTTGGTCGCCCATGGCCTGCATGGCCGCTCTAACTGCTTTGGCGTCCAGTGGCGTTTCCGACAGCAGCACAATACGCTCCCCTTTGCGGCTATCGGGAATGCTCACCGCCATTAGCGCGGTGTTCTGGTCCTCAAGGGCGGCCTGCACCGCGGCCTCAACGGCGCTCAGGCTAATCATTTCACCGCCTATTTTGGCAAAGCGGGAATAGCGGTCAATAAGGGTTAAAAAGCCGTCTTCATCGATAAAGCCTTTATCCCCTGTAACGTACCAGCGCTGACCGTCCAGCGCTTTAATGGCAGCCGCGGTAAGCTGCGGGTCGTTGAGGTAGCCCTGCATGACCTGTGGTCCACTGATCAAAATCATGCCCGCTTCGCCGGTAGGTAGCTCCTCAAAACTATCCGGGGCGACGATTTTGAAACTGGTTCCGGGCAGCGGCATGCCCACGGTGCCTAATTTGTTACCCGGCTGTACCTGCTGGTGGTGAACGCCCATGGCATCGGGTAGATTCACCGACGCTACTGGGGCGATTTCGGTGGCGCCATAGCCTTCATAAACAGGCTTGTGGAATTTCAGCGCAAAGCTGGTGCGTACATTTTCGTCGAGCTTTTCTGCTCCAGCCACCACTATGCGCAAACTTTCCAACATCAGCGGATGCACCTTTTGGCTGCGTACAAACAACCTTAAAAAGCTGGAAGTGCCAAACATGATAGTGGCTTTGTGCTTGGCAATAGCGCCCGCAATGCCGGGGGCATCCATGGGGTCGGCGTGGCACACCAACGGTAGCCCTTCGATCAGTGGCAGCAATTGGGTCACCGTTAATCCAAAGGCGTGGAACAGCGGCAGCGAGCCCATCACCACGTCGTTGCTTTGAGTATTTAGCACGTCGGAGGTCTGTTTGATATTGGCCATCAGGTTGCGGTGGCTAAGCATTACACCCTTAGGATCGCCTTCGCTTCCACTTGAAAACAGGATGGCCGCGGTAGCATCGGCGTCTTTGCTACGGCAGAACAGGCGCTGAAGCAGCCAGGCGGGCAGCAGGCGAACGGCGAGCCATGTGCAGATACGTTCGGTACTGCTTATGGTAGCTTTTAGGTCTTCTAGATAGACCACCTGGGTATGCCCCAGTAATTGGCTAACGTTTAGCCCGCGCTGCTCCAGCTTTTTCACAAAGCGTCGTGAGGTAAATATCGTGCCGATCTCGGCCTGGGTGAGTGCTGAAGCAAGTGCTGTATGGCTGGCGGTATAGTTGAGGTTTACCAGTGTTTTACCCGCCAACAGCGTTGCCATATTGGTTAGTGCGCCTGCACTACTGGTGGGCAGCAGTAGGCCTACGTTTGGGCCAGGGTTGAGTTTTTGAATCCGTTTCGCTAGTAGCAGGCTTGCACTAAGTGCTTGGCTTGCATTAAGCGGAGGGCTGTTCGTGTCCGCAAGCGAAGGCTCGCTGGGGCCGCGTTTTACACTGCGAATCCAGGCCTCCGGAAGGGTGGGCAGTTCATCAATAGCATGCTGCCAGGAGTGGGTGGCTTGTTCAAAAATGCGCCGCTTGAGCACATCGGCAGCGGTGTCTTTCGCTAACGGCTTACCAAAGGCGACCACTACCGACCGGTGCAGTGGAGCGTTGCGTAACTCTTTAAACTTGCTAGAGGAGCGGGAGAACTGGCTGCCCCATAGCCCGCGCAGGTAGAAAGGCACGATCTTGACATCGGGGTTGGCCATTTTGCAGGCACGCTCATAACCGCGGCGAAACTCTCCCAACTGTCCGGTCCGGCTAATCGCCCCTTCAGGAAACAGGCATACCACTTCACCCGCATTGAGCTGTACCGCGACATCTGCCAGGGCATTTTCAGCAGCGCTGCCGCGTTCAATGGGAATACAGCCGAGCGCTTTGAAAAACCAGCGCAGGTACCAGCGTTGATAAACGGATTTCAACATCACAAAACGCACCGGGCGAGGGCTGGCGATCTGTACCATGGCCCAATCCACCCAGCTGATATGGTTGCCCAACAGCAGTACGCCGCCCTGAGCAGGCAGGTTTTCTAACCCGTGTACATCTACGCGGTATCGACGCGTCAGCAAAAAGCTGAGCAGAAAACGCACCAAACTTTGTGGCAGCTTAATAACGGTGTAGCCACCGCCTATCATGGCCACAGAGGCAATAAGTAGTAACAGGTACAGGCTGTCTACACCTGCCCAAGCGAACAGCGCCGTGAGCACCAAAAAGCCCAGCATGGCGATGTTTTGAATCCAGTTATTGGCGGCAAGTACCGTGCCTAGCTCGTTATCGGCGGCGTGAAACTGGATCAGCGCATTGAGTGGGACGATAAATAATCCGCCCATAATGCCAATAAAAACAAAGTTTAGCGCTTGACCAGTAGGCGTAGCGAATAACGGTAGGCACCATAGCCCCACCGCCACACCGATAGCCCCCACGGGAATCAAGCCGGTTTCAATCCGGTTGTGAGAAAGCTTGCTGGCAAGCAAAGAGCCAATCGCAATGCCGATACCGCTGGCAGCTAGAATACCTTGCAGCACCAGCGTGTTATCAATGCTCAGGGCATCTTTGGCGTAGGCCGGAAAAGCCGCCAGCAGCACTTGGCCCACCGACCAGAAGGTGGCCAGGCCGATAATGGAAAGCCTGATGACCGGCTGGCGCGAAATGATGCGAAGATTGTCTTTTAGGGCAGCTCCCTTAATGTAGCGCTGCCATGTTAGCGGGGTATCCGACCGCTTCGCGTTGTCCAGCGGGAGGCGGTAAAGCGTCACTACCTGGATAATACTATTCAGCACTAACAGCCAGCCTAAAGGGGCGATTTGGCTCAACAGCTGCTCTGGTGTTTGGGCATCCGTAGAAATGCTGCTTTCAAACAGGGCAGTAAAGGCCACGGTGCCGGCTAGAATGGCACCAATGGTGATGGCTTGGACTAACCCGTTGGCTTCCGCTAGGCGAGGTTTGCCAAACAGCCCTTTCAACAACCCATATTTGGCTGGTGAGTAGAAAGCCGACTGAATCGCCAGCAGTAGCGTCATGGCAAACGCCAGCCAAAACCAGCCTTGATAGTAAGCCGCGGTGATACCTAGCGATACAGCCACGGCGGCCCAGGCGGAAATGCGTAAGATGCGTACCTTTGGATAGCTATCGGCCACGTGGCCTGCTGGGCTAAACAGTAAAATAAACGGTAGCAAGATTAATCCGTTTACCAACGCGGTGAGCACGATTTGGGTGGTGCCGTCATAGCTTTTAAAGATCGTGTTTTGAATCACGATCTTGTGCCCCAAATCCACAAAGGCGTTGAGAAAGATAGCGACCAGATAGGGCCATGCGCCCTTGATGTGCAGCAGTGGTTGCATCGTTAAAGCCTTATAAATCCCTGTAAGTCTTAGCACTTTCTTCGAAAGGCGCTTTTTACGCAACTCTAATGCGCTACGTTGTAGTATATGTGATCATTGGTAGCATTATTTGCTACTTTATTGCAGGAGGGGGCTATGTCTCAAGTCGGCTCGCTGATTGATGTGCTGAAGCGCCAGCTTCGCGCTCAGGGTAAAACCTACGCCGATGTGGCTCAGTGGTTAGGGTTGAGTGAAGCCTCTGTGAAGCGTCTCTTTGCGGACCAACACTTCACGCTGGCACGTCTAGAGTGCATTTGTGATCAGCTTAACATCGAATTTTCTGAGCTGGTGCAAGCCATGCAGGCTGACGCACAGCGTTTGCATGAACTCACCCACGCTCAAGAGCAGAGTATTGTGGATGACCGTGAGCTGTTCTTGGTGGCTGTCTGCGTGATTAATGGCTATAGCTTCGATGAAATCCACCATCAATACCAGTTGAGTGAAGCAGAGTGTACGCGGCAATTGCTAAAGCTTGAGAAGCTTCAGGTCATCGACTTACTGCCGGGCAATAGGATTAGAAAACGAGTGGCCACTAATTTCCGTTGGCGGACCAACGGCCCTATCCAGCGCTTTTTTCAACAGTATATTGCCAACGAGTTCTTTCGGTCCCGTTTTGATGGCGACAGCGAACGGCTCATCGTACTCAATGGTCTACTCTCCTCGGCGGGCAATGACGAATGGCAGCAGACCATGCAGCGTCTTTCCCAGGAGTTCCACGCGCTATGCGAGCGGGAAAGTGGCTTACCTCTGCACAAGCGTTTCGGTACCACGTCAGTGCTCGCGGTACGCCAGTGGCAGT
>NZ_REBQ01000230.1 GCF_007692655.1 Halomonas sp. | reverse complement strand
CAAGAACTCTGCTACGGTGAAAGGGCGCCGTGCGAATCTTGGGCCGAATGTTATGGTGAGCTCGGCGTGATACAGGCCAATGTTTGGTACTCATCTCAACATATAAGGAAATTTTTATGATCAGAACCATGATGGTTGAGCTATCTACGCTCGAAGCCGCTGCTTATCGCCAGAAACTTCGTGGTGGCCATTCTGGCATTGTTATTATGCGTTTCGATACCGAGCAGCCAGGCTTAGCCACTGTCGACCGCAAGACGGGTGAACCTGATCCTTCACATAACACCGACCTGAAACTGTTCCCACTAGAAGCATTCAAGGAGGCCCTTGAACTGACTTCTGGCATGCCCTATTCACGGCGCGGGAAAGTCAAACTCAGTGGTGAAAAAGAGGACGCCAGTGCCCAGGAGGAGACTGCTGAGGAACTGGCAACGGTGGATAGCGCTGAGTATGAAGCGATAGTTAAGGCTTACACCAACCGTAAAGGCGAGCTATCCTACGAGCTGATTAATAAGGACTTTATTCAATTTGCCAAGTCGAGCAAGACCATCTCTGACATGGTTGCCAACCACGCGTCAGTAGACGATATCCGCGATCACGTGGTGAAAGTGAAACTCGAAAGCATCACCGGTAATCGCGATTTGACGGTGGCGCAAACCCAGCGAATCGTCGAGATGCTTGATGAAGTCAGCCCACGGAATGTGTTCAAAGAGCTGAATGACGAAATCCGCAAAATGCTCGCCAATCGTTAAGCAGCAGGTTATCAAGCTAGCCATTAAGCGATAGCCATTAAAGCTATGCGATAACCATTAAAACATAGTCATTGAAAATAATTAGGGTCAGTCTAAAGCTGGCCCTAATGCTTTGTTATATGCTGATTTTACAATATATTGTTTATCCCACTATGGCTTTCAGGAATATCAACAATGCAATGCCGAGTTCAACCACGTTGGCTGCGTTCTGCACTATTGGTGTGCCTGCTCTTTACCCCTGTCACGGTGATAGCCCAAGAGGATCCTGTGAGGAAGGAACTGCAGCGTATTGAACAGGAGCTTGAGGCGCGGATTGGTTTTGCCGCTCACGATTTAGCAACAGGCCAGCGTTGGGAAGTTAACGCGGATCAGCGATTTGCCATGTCGAGCACGTTCAAAACCCTAGCCTGCGGCGCGCTGCTGCAGCGTGTCGATAACGGCCAGGAGCAGCTTGAGACAGAGGTCAGTTTTTCTTCCTCAGATTTGGTGACTCACTCGCCGGTAACTGAGCAGTATGCTGACCAGCAGTCGATGTCGCTATTTGAACTATGTGAAGCCACCATGACCACCAGCGACAACACCGCTGCGAATCTGGTTCTGCAGGCGCTGGGAGGGCCTGAAACGATAACTCAGTTTGCCAGCAGCCTGGGCGATCCCATTACGCGTTTAGACCGCTGGGAAACAGAGCTAAACGAAGCCCAGCCCGGCGATGAGCGTGACACCACAACACCCAATGCAATGCTAGCGAATCTTGAGCAGTTGGTGCTGGGCGATGTGTTATCGCCTGACGCTAAACGCCAGCTGCAGGAGTGGATGATCGGTAATGCAGTGGCAGATGGCCTGTTTAGAGCGGCGATGCCGTCGGATTGGGTGATTGCCGATAGGACGGGAGCAGGTGGGTTTGGCTCTCGCTCAATTACCGCCATTATCTGGCCACCGGAACGGGAACCGATGGTAGTGGCATTTTATATCACCGAAACCGATGCCTCGTTTGAGGATAGAAATGCCGCCATTGCAAGCTTAGGCCGCGTGATTCAAGAGACGCTCGCAGCGAACTAACCCGCCGCTGGCGTACTGGCTACTTCCCTAAGGTTCAGAGAACGAGCCGGCCCCTTTAGGAGCTGCTCAACGATTTGGCACACCAGCCGCGAAACCAATCTTCGGCTACGGCGGGTGTGTTAACGGTCTTTTGGTGATAGGACTCTGCGAAATCAGCTACTTTTCAAAGATCAGTGCGTCGGGGTTAGCGCCCAGCTCCTCAAGCGCCGCCATGATGCTTTCGTTGAACGGGTCAGGGCCGCACACGTAGAAGGCCTGGCTGACATCCTTGATATTAGATGTCAGGAAGGCTTTATCGATGGCGCCATGGTCGCTGGACGGCTTTTCATCGGTGATGACGTTGACAAATTGCTCGCCGAGCATCGTCTCGAACTCCTCCTTGAGGATAATGTCCCGTTCTGTTTTGTTGGAGAAGATAAGCTGGTTGTTGCCGATCTCACCCTTGCGGTGCAGATCGCGCAGAATGGCGATAAATGGCGTTACGCCTGCGCCGCCAGCCAGAAAAATGCCCTCGTCCTTGTATTCAATAGTGCCCCAGGGGTCGCCAATGATCAGCGTATCACCTTCACTGAGCTGCCCGATCTGCTCGGTGACGCCCTTGTGGTCCGGATAGATTTTAATGACGAATTCCAGCCACGGGTCTGTGACGAGCGAGGAAAAAGTGAACGGCCGTTTCTCGTCGGTCCACCCCGCGCGGTCAACTGCCACTTCAGTTGCCTGACCTGGTGTGAAGGTGTAACCCTCAGGCTTGGCAAGCCGTATCTGTTTAACGTCGTGGGTGAGGTTGCGAATTTCTTGAATTTTGAGTGTATGGCTCATGCCTTGTCTCCTGCCTCTCATTAGTTGCCATGTTTTATACTGGTCGCGAGAGCGGTGCGTTGCAAAGCCGAGTGTTAAACGCAAGGAGAGACCATGGATAACGCAGTGTATTGGTACGCGGTGGCGTCGGTGCTGCTGTTTTTAAAGATGTTTGCGATTTCTGTCTATCAAGGGTTTCATCGCATCACCAAGATGACCTTCAAGACCCCGGAGGATGCCTCTTTTGTCGGCCGAGAGGCCGCCAAAGAGGAGTTGCCGCAGGTGCAAAGGGCTGCCCGGGCTTGGTTAAACGATCTTGAGAATATTCCCATCTTTTTGGCGCTTGGCGTTGCCTACGTTTGGGTGGGTGCCTCACCAGGCTTGGCCGCCTGGCTCTTTCTGACCTTTACCGGCGCCCGTTACCTTCATACCTTATGTCTTTTGGCTGCGCTTCAGCCCTGGCGGACAGTGGCGTATATGGTGGGTGTGGCGTGTATGTTCATAATGTGCGGTCTGATTTTAGCGGCGCTACTTTAAAGCCTGCTGACGTCAACAGGCCACAAATCTCAGCTCAGCAGTAAGCGTCCTTAAATCGACGCCCCCGTTCAACCACACATTACCTGCTGGCCCTTGGCTAATGGCCATGCTGATGATCAGTAACCATGCCCGGCACATTTGTTAAGCCGGGCATGGCGGCTTGGTCGATGTCGTCAGGTATCGACCTGCGTTGAAGTGGCGGGTGCCTGCGCTGATGGCTCCGCCATTTCCGCCCCTGCGGAGGAAGGCTGTTTTGAGGGGTTGGTTAGCAAATAAATCTGAGCGGCAATGCTAATCGGCCACAGGCTGAGACCGATTGTTTTGGCCAGTAGAAATAGCCACGCATTATCATAAAACTCGTTTATTGCCAGCCAGACCGTACCGCCTCCGATGACGACTGTCAGGCCTATACCCCAGCATAAAATTGTCGTCGTAGCATCGGTAAAACTGTTCAATCGCTTGGCGATTAACTTGAGAATCCAGATGCCTCCCAGCACTGTCAGTAGCAGTAGGAAAAAACCACCGGTCTTCAACGTTGAATCGGCTGCCCCGTAGTACCCCATTCCTGATTGGTTGCTGAGACGCCAAACTGTGATGCCGCTAATGGCGATGCCTATCACGCCGATCACCAAGTGGGCTAACAGGTAGTGGCGCAGGAAGGTCAGGCAGTCCAACTGTTTTTCTACAGGCATGTCCGGCCGTTGACGCAAGAGCGCATGTGACGGTTCGACATCGTGAAGAGAGCGTAATGTAAAGCCCATGAGGAGTGCCACGATACCAAATATTGCCAGCACTACTATCGATAGTAGTGGGTACCCGAAGTGCTCGTCGATACCATTCGATACCGCCCAATTGGTCATTGAGACCACAGCTCCTAATGAGTAGATGCCAACCCCGGTGAGGCTACCTAAAACACGGCCGAAGGCGTTGATACCCACGATGACGTGCAGAACGATCAACGCGAGATCCATTGAGATGTGCGGCGTGAAATAGTTGATCCATAAAAAAGCTTCGGGATAGTAGCTTGGTGTCATATCCCATAAGAAACGGTCTTGGCTCACAAGAAATGCGCCACCTACCTGGAGGCTTAACAGCAGGTAGGCAGCCAGCCAATAGCGGTGCCGGTCCAGGCGCGGCTCACTCATTGAGCGGAACCCGTAAAGTTCTTTCAAAATGTGAAACATATCTTTCCCTTGGCATTACGGTAATGTTAACGGGGGTGTGCAAATGCTGGACAGCAAGATTGATCTTGAACAGCTGTCGTTGAAGCTGGTTTAAGCGGCCATGCAACTTTGAAAAACCTCGAACACACACTTCCCAATGATACTTTGCCGTTACTGTTCTTTATAGTCTAATTATATTTATTTAAACCCAATGAGGCTTTATGCATCTATTCCGTGCTGATAGCGGCTATGCCTAATCATTTATCACGCTTGTTTTTTTTTGTTACCAAAGCGTATAACGCTTTATTTAAACGGCTGATATAAAATCTCCACCGGTTCGCTGAATGAGGAAACGGTGGTTAAAAGCGGAACTATAATAGTTAATTTGAGGAAATATAATTTTGAGTAACGGATAGCCCAGGCACGGCACTATGGTCGCGCCCGGGTGTGAGAGGTTGGTGTTTTCTTACCTATTCAGTGCCAAGCCGCAGATTCAGAAACCCGAGCGTTTCCATGAGGCGTTGCTTAAAGGCTTGGCTGTCCAATCAATGCCGGACTAATGTGCTGAAAATAGCTTGGCCGTCACTTACAGCGGAGAAGTGCGAGTGTTTCAAACCAGCTCGCGCTTATCACGTCGTGCAACACGGATGTCTTTTACCGTGGCCACGCCGATGACGCCTAATACGGCGAGTGAGATCAGCGGCCAGATCAGTACATATAACGCCAATATAAAGGTTTGCATGTGCTTTCCTTTTGTTTAGCTGGTGCGCAATGGCACACCAGCAGGTTTCGTTATTTCAGCGAGTTATAGAGCTTAGCCCTGCGTCGCAGGTTTAGCCGGGTCGTAGTTGATCACTTTCTGGTCAATCTGCGCGAAGTCGAACTTGCTTGAACTCATCAGGCTAATGCCGACGCAGACAATGGTGCTAACGCCGTAGGCCATCAAGGAGGCCAGCAGCACCGTGTAGTCCCGCAGGAAGCCAACGCAGAAGAAAGCCAGCACGATGGCGCTGAGTATGCCAACAACCACACCGACTCTGCGTCCGCAGAATCCAAAGGCCATCAAGCCCAGCACTACACCACCGCCTACCGCAGCGAGTAACTCAAATAGCCCGGCGGTAACACCGACCATGGGGATCAACTCGAAGCGTGCGACGCAGAACATCACCAGGCCCGCGACAACCGCCGAGGTGAACGCTGTGTTGGTCACCCGGTCCCAGAAGCAGCTGGCGATGACCGGGAACACAATGGCACCCCACAGTGCGCCGACGAAGACCAGCATGATCAGGATATCCATGGAGAAGCTGGCGAGAATCACGCCAATAATCGTTGCGACGATCATGGTCAGCCTGCCGATAAACAGCATCTTGGTCGGGTCGGGTTTGTTCTTAGCGATGTTTTTGCCATACACATCGGCCATCACAATGGCGGACATGGCGGAAAGGTCTGAGTCGGCGGTAGAGGAGAGTGAGCCAATCACCAGGATAAAGAACAGCCCGATAAACACCGGTGAGAGGTACATCGACACCATCTGTGGAATCAGGTTATTCATGTCGCCACCGATGGGCTCCATGCCGGTCATCAAGGCCATCAAACCAATCATGCCCAAACCAATCACAATGGCACCGTAACCAATAGTTGCGGTGATAAAGGTCGGTTTAATGTGGTCTTCCCGCACGGCGAATAGCCGCTGAGAGATCGTCTGGTTACCAATGGCATAGGCCAGCACCGCCACAAAGAAGGGCGCGCCCTGATTAAGGATGGCGTCCATGGAGAACAGATTTGCTTGCTCAGGCGTGAGCAAACTCATGCCATCCGATAGCGTGTTCGGTCCACCGAGGGCGAAAAGCACCGCAGGTATTATCAAGATGGCCACCGCCATCATCGCCATCAACTGGGCAAAGTCAGTCAGCACCGATGCGCGGAAGCCTGACCACAGGGTATAGCCAAGCACCCCGATCCCCGCGATGATCACCCCGGCTTGAAATGACAGGGGTGAGAGTACCGAGACCAGCGCACCAGAGGCTGTGAAGTTAACCATCAGGCTGATGATACTGCCCAGGATATTAGAGGAGGCGAGAATCAACTGGCTGGAAGAGCCGTGCCGGGCATGGATAAGCTCGCCAAGAGTATGCGCGTTGGGCGCCAGTTTGCGAAAGCGTCGCCCAAAAGGGTAGATAAACAAAATCATGAGCGCGCCCCACAGCCCGTAATGTAGGGGGCCGGAAATGCCGTAGGTATACCCCGAGGTGGCGGCACCGTAGAACGAGGCGGCCCAAATCCAGGTGGCGGTCATGCTGGCGGCGCCAAGGCCAAAACCGATTTGGTGGTTGGACACCATGAAGGCGTCGGTATTCTCCTTTTTCTTCTTGATCAGCAAGGTCAGCAGGTAAGTGCCGCCGTAAAAAAACACCAGCAAAGCGAGGACAGTCATGGTCGAGAACTGATAGAAATTTTCTTCGTTCATTGAATACCCATAGGCTTTGCAGCCCTAGCATCCTAAATAGCAACCAGCGCTCCATTTATGGAGTGGCCACCATAGGAAGTAAGCAAAAACAGATCAACATCCTAGTTATGTCTGTAGCGAGATGAGGCTGCGGTTGGCAGCCCGGTCGTGCAAGCGTCAGGCATTAGAAACGCCTAGTAAGCTTTAATAGAGGGGGCAAGATAAACGCCCACAGAGATGCATAGTAGTGAATTGCACCGAAGCGTTGGATAGGTCGAGCCGGGGGTGTACCCTACTCCCTTAGGCGTGAACAGTACAGTTAGGTTCGCATGGGTAGGGGAGCAGCACATATGGGAATTAGCCCCAATGGCTGCCCAGCTGACGGCTTGATAGATTTACTCTTGGTTAGCTAATTCGGTCGCTAGTAAGTCGGCATGTTTCAGCGCGTCAGCAACAGATTTCCTGTGACGTTCATCACCAAATTCTTGATACTCCGACGTTATTTCATAAAATGACTCGATGCCTAAGTATTTCCCTAACGTCTTAATATGAGGGCCAAGGTGATTCATATGTTCACGTTCACCGCCTGCTCCAAAGCCAAATTCTCCGCATGAGGTCACTAAGACCAGCGTTTTTCCTGATAACAGAGGCTCAATGGGATGGTCTCCACGCGCCAAGTCAAAACTAAACGTTTTGTTAATACGCATCACCTGATCGAACCACGCTTTAAGGGGAGCAGGCATCCCGTAGTTGTACATCGGTGTAGAGATCAAAATGATGTCCGCTTGAGCCAACTCGTCAAATAGCTGGTCTGATAAAGCCAGCTTTTCGCGTTGCTCAGGGCTTTGACTGTCCTCTGGAGTGAAAACAGCGCCTATCCAATCTTGGTCAATAAAAGCGGGTGGAGTTAATCCAATATCACGATAGATGTACTTATCTGTATGGCGCAGTGACTTCCATTTTTCGATAAATTGTATCGCAATACGCTTAGATATTGAGTTGTGGTCGGGGTTTGGGTTTGTCGCCTTACGTACACTGGCGTCTATATGAAGTAATGCGCGCATAGTAGACTCAACTAATAGGGATATGGAGTGGCTATGCTGCCTTTTTGCCAATATTGCAACAAATGAATAAACTGGACTGATAGGTGAGTTAAACTAATCTATCGAG
>NZ_REBQ01000217.1 GCF_007692655.1 Halomonas sp. | reverse complement strand
TTTATAGACGTTTGCATAACACCCTCCCCACTAAACATTATCGGGGTTTTTACTGATACAAAAAATAAAACCTTGCCAACGTAACGCCTAAAAAACAGACAGCAATGACTCGTTACTATCCACCCAATCGCTTAATTTGGCATGATCCAATAACAACACTGATCCCGGGAAGGGTATAAAAAGACATACGTTCATCAACCTTATTTACCTGACAGCAAATGAATGACGCTATTGATATGCGGCATCAACTACTCCAGAACCTTGAGCTTCCATTCGAGGAAACGGATACCGCTAAATTCTTAGCCGCTACGCTGGGGCTAGGTTTTTGTATATCTTAGCGGCGTCTAAAGGGGTTTAATGGACTAAGCGAAGAAATCACTAGAAATGAGCGCGCGGCTCCTCGCTTTTAGCGGGTGGCCTGCTCACGAACGGCGCCAATATCCCAGCTGCGTATCAGCTCCACCACCACGTCCTTGGATTCCAGATTCTGCACCTGAATCAAGATGCGACTATCGAGGAGCATGGTGACCTCGGCCCGAGAGCGGTTGGCTTCCCACTTGACGATGGCCGATTCGCGGCCCATGCGAACCCGCTCAATGTTGGGTTGAGCCGCTAACAAGGCGGGGTTATTAAACATTGCCGCCATGCTCTGGACCATAGGGTTATCGATCATAATGCTTGCCTTGAGCTGACCACTACCATCATTTTCACGATACTGACGTTCGAGCATGGTGGTGCCGCCCATCATGATCGCAGCACCACCGCCACTGGACTCTGCATCGCCTGCACTCCACCCTTCAGGCGGCTCGGGGAATGTCTCGGCAATTCGATCTGATAGCAGCTTGCGAATATCGTTGAGGGCGAACTCCAGCTCGGTGATGGCGCCGCCATAGTCCTCTTCCTGATAGAGTTCAAGACCCAGCTCGATCTGCTCTACAATCTCGTCGGCCAACACACTCTGCGCTATCGGCAGGGTTATCAGGCTTGTCAATACGGCTGCTTTAAGACGATGTGAGGATAGTGTGGCGGTGAACAACGTGTTTTTTGATTTCATGGTGTTTTTCCACTTTGTTATGCTTACTCTTTTTCTCGCCTAGCTCATCGAGAAGACTAAAAAGATGGCGAGCATTTTTCACACCTTACAATCAACACGTTACCGACCAACCCCGCTCTCAGACTACTACTCGCCCTGAATGAAATCTTATTCGCCTGATCACCACCCTGCAACCATTAACACGGCCTACCCAACCATCACCAGTTCCACTCGCTGCGCGCCACGGCGTCGTGGGCGTGGAGGCTTTCCGCATGCACAACCTTAAGCTGAAAGCCTGACACATCCGGCAGTTGCCGCAGGGTTTTATCGAGGCGTCTCGCCGCATCTTCACAGAACATCAGGTTCTGGCCGTTGGCGAGGGCAAAGGCCTGCTCATCGATGCGTTTTACGGCGGTTTGCAGCGCCGTACCGAGGGTTTGTTCGATACGATCAATCGAACGCTCAATGGGGAGCTCAGCGTTATCGTCTTCAGCCAAGCGTAACGTGCACTCCACAAAGCTACGCTGACTATGGGGCGTCGCCAGGATGCCCTCTTCGCTACCCAACCACGCAGCCACTGCCGATTTGGTTAACGGAATTTCCGAAAAATCCTCTTCAAAGGCCTGTTGAATCAACTGCCGCGCCAGCGCCGCCGAGCAGGGGCAGGTGGATGAATAGCCCACCGTCAGCCCTAGTTCCGCCTGAAAGCCAGCGGGGGTTAATTGGCAGCGTAGTGAAAAGGGGTAGCTTTTCCACCCAGCCAGAGGGCTAATCAGCGCCTCCCGCTTGAGTGGCAGCTCGCCCTCGACGGTCAAATACGCATGCTGGGAAAGGCCTTCTTGACTGGCGATAAACGTTTTTAATACCTCTTTAACCGCTGGGAGCGTCAGCGGCGCTTGCTCTAACGGCTGCAGCGCCAGGTAGAGACGCGACATATGAATACCCCGCGCCTCGGGATCCTCAAGGCTTACCCCTGCCGCAACGATGGCGTTTACACCGCTCGTCCCCAGCCGGATAGGCAGCGCAATGCCCTCCATCCCCACCCACGTCAATGTGCTTATTAAGCGGGTGGTTTGGCTTGCGACATCGGGTAGGGTCAAAACGGTCATTGGGTTACCTCTTGGGAGGAGTGGAAAAAGTTGTACAGCTCAGCCACGGTTTCGGGCGCTACGTTTTGGGTAATAAACACAAAGCGAGATACCCGGTCGTTCACACTGTTGGCTGGCAGTGGCGCGGGCGGATGAAAAATGTGCTGCACGCCATGTAGCGCTAGCGGCGTATCGCTATCCGTGAGGTGCACAATAGCTTTAACGCGCAACATTTTGTCACCCATTAACGACATCAAAATGTCCAACCAGCCCTCCAGAGCCGCAGGCTCAATAAGCTCGTCCACACTAAAACAGAAGGCATTAATATTAGCGCCGTGATGAGAAAGCGCATCGGGCTGATGCGGGCTCAATGGTGACTTTTTCAGCGGAGCGGCAAAAGCAGACGGCTGACTATCAGCCTTGTGCAAGGCGTAGCTATCAGCTTTGAGCCACCGCTCCACCTGGAACCCCTTGGTGTCGCCACCATGCAACCCCGCTCCCACCAGCAGATCCGCCGAGAGTTCGCCGTTAATCACCTGCCACTGCTCCGCCGCCGGATTCAGCTTGGCCAGTTGATTGGCCAGTCGGGAAACATCCACTTCACTCGCCAGGTCGGTTTTGGTGATTAATAGCTTGTCGGCAACCGCGACCTGCTGTTGCGACTCCTGGTGGGCATCCAGAGTTGCCAAGCCATTCGCCGCATCGACACAGCACACCACGCTGTCCAGTTTAAAGCGGTGCGCCAGCCAGTGATCGGTCATCAGCAGGTGCAACAGCGAGGTGGGTGCCGCAAGCCCCGTGGTCTCAATCACCACCCGGGAGGGCAACGCTTTCCCTTGTGCTTCCAAGTCTTCCATGGCTTGTTGCAGGGTACGGCTAAGATCGCCACGTAGCGTGCAGCATAAGCAGCCGCTACTCATTTCGATCACTGCCTGCTCATCGCTTTGGGTGATGAGCTGGTGATCCAAGCCGATGGCACCAAACTCATTGATTACCACCAGGGTGTTGTGCATGGAGGTTTGGTGAACCCAGCGATTGAGCAGCGTGGTTTTGCCGCTGCCCAGAAAGCCAGTCAGTAGATTGACCGGTATTAACGCCTGCTGCTGCATAACACCTTACTCCCAGCGTGCTTTGCGATAATGGTGTTCCTGTTGTTCCTGACGCTCTTTCGCCTCAATGCATAGCTTCGCGGTGGGCCTAAACATTAGCCGTGGTATCCCAATGGGTTCGCCGGTCTCTTCGCAGTAACCGTATTCGCCGCTATCAATTCTTTTTAATGCCGCCTCAATGTTGTTAAGCAAACGGCTCTCGCGATCCGCTTGCCGCAAGGCCAGACGCAGCTCCTCCTCAAAAGAGGCCTGGTCCGATTCGTCGCTATCCCGCTCATGGGAAGCGATGACTTCCTTCATCTCCTTTAAATGCGTTTCAATCTCGGCACGCTCAGCCAGCAGTCGCTGGCGGAAAA
Organism: Halomonas sp.; assembly: GCF_007692655.1. Taxonomy (GTDB): domain Bacteria; phylum Pseudomonadota; class Gammaproteobacteria; order Pseudomonadales; family Halomonadaceae; genus Vreelandella. The sequence goes on along the minus strand of NZ_REBQ01000217.1, from coordinate 4,404 downwards.
ACCTTAGCTGCTCGGCATTCATATAATCACTGGCGGGCATGGCCAATATCTTGGCTTCCCAGGCTTTTTCAGCTGATTCGCTCTGTTCTTGCATACTCATACTTGTCTCTTGAAGGCTCATACTTGTCTCTTAAATGCCCATACAGCGCGCTCGCATACCACTGCTGCACCACTGAAACAAACGTTATAACATAGCACAAAAAACGACCGTCGATCATCGCCGCTAACCGGTGGTTAAACGTTCCAACAACCGCTGCTGGGCGGCGCGGCATTCAGCGGCATCCGGTGTTTGGACATGCTCTAACAGTAGCGCTACGGCTTGCTTAATAGGCAGTACACCCAGATCTTCGCCTTCTTGGGCACGTAGCGCAATACTGCCCGCGTCACGCTCCTTGGCGCCCGCCACCAGTAAAAAGGGAATGCGCTGCAGGGTTTGCTCGCGAATTTTGTAGCCAATCTTCTCGTTGCGAACATCCACCTCGGTGCGCACACCCGCCCCGTTGAGGAGCTGCGCCACATCCTGGGCATAAGCGGCATGCTCGTCGGTGATCGACAGCACCACCGCCTGAACCGGCGCCAACCAGGCCGGGAGCTTACCCGCATAGTGCTCAATAAGAATGCCAATAAAGCGCTCAAGGGAGCCAAACAGCGCCCGGTGCAGCATCACGGGGCGCTTGCGCTTGCCATCCTCATCCACATACTCAAGACCAAAACGCTCGGGCAGGTTCATATCCACCTGAAGCGTGCCGCACTGCCAGTCGCGGCCAATGGCGTCGCGTAGCACAAACTCCAGTTTAGGGCCGTAAAAAGCCCCTTCACCGGGGTTGAGCTGATAGGCCAGCCCCATACCCGTCAACGACTGCTCCAGCGCGCCCTCCAGCAGATCCCAGCTGGCATCGTCGCCCATGCGGTTTTCCGGCCGGGTAGAGAGCTTGATGCGCACATCCTCAAAGCCGAACTGGCGGTAGATATCCAGCACCAGGGCCACCACATCGCGACACTCGGCATCCATCTGGCCGGGGGTGCAGTAGATATGGGCGTCGTCCTGGGTAAAGTGGCGCACCCGGAGCAACCCATGGAGCGCGCCGGAGGGCTCATAGCGGTGCACCTTGCCAAACTCGCCCATGCGAATGGGCAGGTCGCGGTAGCTCTTTAAACCGTGGCGGTAGAGCAGCACGCTGCCGGGGCAGTTCATCGGTTTGAGCGCCAGGGAGCGGCCATCCTCGGTCTCGGTGGTGAACATATGCTCGCGGTAGTTGTGCCAGTGGCCGGAGATTTCCCATAGGCTGCGATCCATCACATCGGGAGAGTTAACTTCCACATAGCCCGCCGCCTGCTGGCGACGGCGCATATAGGCGATCAACTCCTGGAAAACGGCCCAGCCGCGAGGGTGCCAGAACACCGCGCCCGGCGCATCTTCCTGAAAATGAAACAGATCCAGGCCGCGACCCAGGCGCCGATGATCACGCTTTTCCGCCTCTTCAAGGCGCTGCAGATACGCTTTCAGCTGCTTTTTATCGGCCCAGGCGGTGCCGTAGATACGCTGTAGCTGCTCGTTGTTGGCATCGCCCCGCCAGTAGGCACCGGCCAGCTTGGTCAGTTTGAACGCCTTGAGAAAGCGGGTATTGGGCACGTGGGGGCCACGGCACATATCCACATACTCTTGGTGGATATAGAGCCCCACGCTGGTGACCTCCTCGGGCATCTCTTCGATAAGGCGCTGTTTGTAGCTCTCACCGCGCTCTTTGAACAGCTCGGCCGCCTCATCCCGCGGGGTCATGCGCTTTACCACCTCATACTCCTGGGCGATCAACTCGTGCATCCGCGCCTCGATGGCAGCGAGATCGCTGGGGGTAAAGGGGCGCTCAAAGGCGATATCGTAGTAAAAGCCATCGTCAATCACCGGGCCAATCACCATCATGGCGCTGGGGTAAAGCTGCTTGACGGCATGGCCGACCAAGTGGGCGCAGGAGTGGCGAATAATCGCCAGCCCGTCATCATCCTTGGGGGTAATGATCTGCAGCTGGGCATCGTGATCAATCACCTCGCAGGCATCGACCAGGCGACCATCGAGCTTACCGGCCAGGGTCTGTTTCGCCAGCCCCGGGCCAATGGCGTGCGCTACCTCGGCGACGCTTACCGGGTGGTCAAAGTGGCGCTTGGCGCCATCCGGCAGGGTAATGGTGACTGCCTGTTCTGAGGTGGGCATATCTGAAGTGGGCATGTCTGAGGCGGATAAGGTCATCGCGTAAAACTCGTTATCAAGAGGGGGAATCAATGACGCTGCTTGCTTGAGCCCGACGACGCCTGAGCGCCAGCAGGATGCGACGCAGCAGCGTTAAATGGGGGAACTCCACTAACATACCAATCACCAGGGCGGCATAGATAAGCGGCTGACCGGGCAGTACCGTCATGGTCACCGCCAGCATCAGCGGCGCATTGCGGGACGCGATGGTAATCGTGAGTAGCGCGTGTTCGGGGTAGTCCAGGCGGCACCAGCGGCTGATCACCTCGCTAAGCACGAAGGTCAGTACAAAGAACACAAACACCGACAGCAGCAGCCAGGCAAACACATAGCGGTGCGCTAGGATTGAGGCGATATTTCCAGCGAATATCTGCAGCACCAGCAGGGCAATCACCCAGGGGGTAGCGCGATCTGCCCAGTTTAAACACTGCTCAAAACGCTGCTCGCCAAGCAGAAACCGTAGCGTGTGATGCAGCGTTAGGGCGGCGATCGCAGGCAGCAAAAACCAGTGCAGCAGCGTGGTAGCGATTAACTGGGGGTCAATCGCTCCCGTATGGGGAGTAAACCACTGCAAATAGAATGGATAAAGCAGCAGCTGTAGCGCCATATTGATCGGTATCAGCGCCATGCCTAAAGCGACATTGCCCCCTGCCAAGCGGGTAAAACCCAGAAACCAGTCGGTGCAGGGCGACATAAAGTAGATCACTAGCCCCACCATCAGCAGTGGGTGCGCTGACATAAACAGCGACGCCACCCCATAGCCAATCAGAGGCACGAAAATAAAGTTAGCCACAATAGCAATGGCGATAAAGCGTAGGTTGCTCGCCTGTTTGGCCAGTACGTTTAAGCGCACGCTGAAGAACAGCAGGCCAATCAGCGTCAGCAGAGTGGCATCCACCTGATCACCCAGCCAATAGCCCCCCGTTGGCGCGAAGTGGCCGAGTAGCGCGCCCATCACAATGGCAATGATCAGCAGGCTGGTGGTCAGGGTGACAGCGGGTAACCGGGGGCGAAAAGCGTGAGTCAGCATTGGCAATCCTCACAGCACTCTTGATTGCCGAACGCGCCCCATACCTGGTTATCCTCTTCCAGCACCCAGGCGTCAATTTCCAAACGCTCGGCCAGACAGGTGGCGATCATGCTGAAGCGCTGGCGAAACTTGTAAATAAAGCAGTAGATTTGTGGGTCGTGGCGCACCTGGGGGCCGACTAAAAACAGCCCTGGCGTTAGGGTGGACTCATCCAGCTCGTTGAGCATGACCTGCCCCTTCGCATCCCGCTCCCATAGCGTATCGATCTGGCTAGCGCCGCCGCCGCTGAGAAAGCCGGTGCCCAGAATGGGGGGCTGTTCGCAGGCCCACTGGCGACCATCGGCGGCGTGGATGCTAAAGCCGCTCTCTGCATTGGCGATGACTTCGACAATATCTGCACCGAAGACGATCTCCAGCCGCCCGCTGTTGACCGCGTCATCCAGGCGGCCACGGGTGTAGGGTGACAGCGACAGGCTGGGGTCGTGGGGGCTGCTGGGATCCCAGGAGGATTTGCGCGCCAGCAGGCGCACCGAGCGCCCTAACTGCACCAGGTTGACTGCCGCATCGACGCCACTTTCGTAGCCGCCGATCACCGTATAGCGGGGGGCGGTGAAGTCTGCCCAGTTTTCCACCTCGGCATAGTGGGGACACCAACTGGCCCCAGGGAACGGCGCCAGTTCGGGAAACTGATACTCGCCGGTGGCCCATACCAGAAAGCGGGTGTGCAGCTCGCCCTGGTCGCCGCTGACGATAAAGCCGCCGTCTGCCGCTAACGCTACTTGCTGCACTTGCCAGCCTTCGCGGATGGGTAACTCGTGCTGCTGGGCAATAAAGCTTAAGTAGTCGGCGTACTGGGCACCGCTGGGGTGCTCTACGCCGCAGTGCAGAGCGGGCGAACTGAATGCATCCACGGCGTTGAGATCGGCCAGGCCGAAGGGGTTGCTGTAGAAAGAGGGGGTGATAAAACGCGTTTGCGCGGGCCAGCGGCGCAGCGACTCGCCGATGCGTCCACCTTCCAGCAGGGTGTAATCGAGATCGGGCAGTTTTGCCAACATAGTGGCCAAGCCTACCCCGGCCGGGCCAGCCCCAACGATAATCACATCATAACGTTGCATTACGCGCCTCCCTG
>NZ_REBQ01000229.1 GCF_007692655.1 Halomonas sp. | reverse complement strand
ATATACACCATGCCGCTGTTGGTGCCTTTTCTGCACGTCGCCTACTGTCGTCGAAAGATGCGAGCAGCAAACAGTGAAGGCTATTCAGGTCATTAATCTGACTGAGGTGTGAGCTTGATTTAACTGCAATTGGAAAAGACTTCTTTGCGCCATCATGATGACTTTAGATCATGATCCTTGAGCCGAATAGAAAGCCTAATCGGCTCAAGTTGTGAGCTGAATAGGTGGTATGCAGCGCGTTGCTCTCTTCTAAGAACCCTTCCCCCACAGCGATGCCAGTGAGCCGCCTACCGGTGTGTCCTTCGGTATGGCCATATTAGCTACCCGAGCTTTTGCTGCCGCCAGCTCTGCTGGGTCGCCGCGCTCTATTTCTGGGTGCTGGCCCGATGGGTAGGCGCCGACCATGCAAAAGTCATCGTCCGCCTCTAGGCTGGCATGCACAATTCCTGCTGGAAGCACGAGCACATCGCCTGGGTAAAGCATCAGCTCGCTGCCGTTAGGGCCTCCCAGCTGTGCCAGAGCCTGCCCACGGAAAACGCCTAATGCCTCGTGGGCGGTGGAGTGAAAGTGGTCAAAGTCATACAGGTGGTAGCGCCACGCAGGCGGCCAGCCGTGGCGCTTAAACATGGCTTCAAACGCATCGGCCGCTGTCTCGGCGTCGCTGTTATCGATAACCTGACGATAAATCAGTACCGGCAGTGGGGAGTTGGGAAAACCGTTCGTTTCATCGCTGTCGAAATAGAGCGTTTCAGGCTGCGGGATACTCACCATGGCCTCCTAATGCTGAGTTAAGCGGTGACGTTTGTGGATATCCTTTCTAGCCTAGCAGCGCTTTTTCAATATTGCGGCCTTGCACAGTTTGAATATGTGGACCTGCAGCGCCAGATTCGGCGTAACACGATGAGCGCTGAAACGCTCTGGACCGCCCCACCAATATCCCAACAAACGGTTTGTTACTCCCCCTGCGGGCGAGTAGCCGCCTGAACAAAGGCAGTGGGAGATTGACCAAGCACCTTGCGAAACATGCTGGAGAATGCGCCTGGGCTATCGTAGCCGAGCTCCAGTGCGGTTCGGGTAACGGAACTGCCGGATAGTAGCCGGGGCAGAGCTGCCATAAGACAGGCCTGCTGGCGCCATACGGCAAAGGACATGCCGGTTTGTTGACGGAATAGTCGGTTGAAGGTGCGTGGACTACGATGCAACCGCTGGGCCCACTCCTCGGGAAGAGTGTGAATGTTCGGCTGGCCGATAAAGTCTCTGCACAGGCTGGCTAATTGAGGGTCATGAGGTAGGGGCGCAAACAGCGGCAGGGCTTGCGCCTGATGCAGTTCGTATAGCAGTAGCTGGGCAAGGGCGCCGTCGCGGCCGTTTTCATCATAGAGCGCGGGTAGGTGGGCGGAAGCCAGCAATAGGTGATGTAAAAGAGGCGTCACGACGAGCACCTCACAGTTGTGGGAAGCGCGTGGCGCGGCGTGGGGCTCAATATACAGGCTTCGGGTGCTAACCCCATCCATACGCACTTGATGGCGCTTGCCAGCGGGTAGCCAAACACCGCTGTAAGGCGGCACCATCCAGGTGCCGTCATCTGTATTGACTGCCATCACTCCGGTCATTCCGTAGAGAAACTGGGCGCGGCGATGGGTATGAAAGTCGAGCAGTGTGCCGGGGGTGTAGTCAGTGCCAATGGCCACAACGGGCCGTGCTACATGATCCACATCTGATAGAGGCGTATTGAGCATTATCGTCAACCTGGCTGAAACGCGTTGATTGTTGGCCGAGTGGCGAATGTCGGCCAATTCCCGCCAGCATATAGTGCCTGCTGTTGCGTTTCATCAGGAGAGTGCCGGTGTATAGCGTATTACTTCTCTGTGGCGGGTTTGCTGGCGTCACCACCGTGTTGTTCGGTTTCGGTGGTGGGTTTGTGGTTGTTCCTTTGCTGTATACCCTATTGATCTCCATTCAAGGTCCGGATAGCGCGGCGGGTCTGGCGGCCATGCATATTGCGGTGGCCACCTCGACCGCGCTGATGGTGTTTGCTGCTTCCCTGTCAACATGGCGTCACCATCAACGACGAACAGTGCAATGGCATCTGGTGCGCCCGCTGGTTGGCTATATCGCCATGGGGGCCGTGCTCGGCGCGGCAGCTGCGGTGTCGCTAAGTGGGGTCTGGGTGCGCTGGGCGTTCATCGGTTATCTGGGCATCACGATTATGGATGCTGTTCTACGGCCAGGCTTTCTGCATCAGGCCAGTGATGATATACGCCCCATGGGGCGCCAGGTGACAGCGATGACAGGGACATTCATCGGTGCTGTTGCCGCCTTGCTGGGCGTTGGCGGTAGTGTGATGACAGTACCGCTCATGCGGCGGAGAGGTGCCAGCATGACAGCGGCCACGGCAATGGCTAATCCGTTGTCGCTGCCAATGGCGGTGAGTGGCACCGCCACGTATGTATTGCTGTCGGCAAGTGACAACGCTTTGGGGGCTTGGTATGCGGGATATGTGGATCTGCGCGCCTTACTGGTACTAGCGATAGGCTCATGGCTCGGTATCCACTTAGGGTCGATATGGATAGGGCGCATTCCTGATCGTGTCCATGCCTGGGTGTACTTGCTGTTGCTGTCGATAGTGCTGGTGGTGATGGTTTTTGTGCATTGAATTGAGTCAGTTTTAATTTTTTGCTGTATTAATAAACAGTGTTTGTGCTAAGGTTTAATTAATCTCTAATGTTGGGCGCTTGAGCGTTTGCTCCGGTATGGAAGTGTGAATATTGCCGCATCAAGTGATACTTGCTTTAGGGATGCATAGGTCTTGAGGTAAACCTGAGGGCAACACTTATGAATGACCAGCAAGTACAGATATTCACCAGCGAAGATGGGCAAGCACACCTAGAAGTGACGCTAGAGCAGGAGACTGTTTGGTTGAGCCAAGCGCAGATGGCCGAGCTGTTTGGCAAAGATGTTCGAACCATCAACGAACATGTTGGCAATGTGTTTGCAGAGGCTGAGCTTGAGAAAGAGGGAACTATCCGGAAATTCCGGATAGTTCGCCAAGAAGGTAAGCGTCAGGTTCAGCGAGAAATTGATCATTATAACTTAGATGCCATTATTTCAGTTGGCTACCGGGTGAAGTCTCATCGCGGCGTACAGTTCCGCAAGTGGGCCACTCAGGTGCTGAAAAACCACTTGGTTCAGGGCTATACCCTAAACCAACGCCGCCTAACAGAGCGTGGTATTGAGTTCGAACAGGCGGTGAGCCTACTCAGCCGCACCCTGACCAATCAAGGCCTAGTATCAACCGAAGGCGAAGCAGTTGCCCGCGTGATTAGCGACTACGCACGCTCATGGAGCTTGCTGCAGGGCTACGATGAGCAGCAATTAACCGAGCTAAACATTAAGCAGCCCGGTATGCACTCGCTGGCGCTGGAAGAAGCTTTGAGAGCCATTGGTGAGTTGAAGCAAACCTTAATCGCCAAAGGTGAGGCAACCGAACTGTTTGGGCAGGTGAGGGGCGATGGTTTGACATCAGCTCTTGCCACCATCGAACAAGGCTTTGGAGACGAGCTGTTTTACCCCAACGTAGCTACCCGAGCGGCGCATTTGCTCTATTTTGTGATAAAAAACCATCCCTTGGCCGATGGAAATAAGCGCTGTGGCTCGTTTCTTTTTCTGTGGTACCTGCGCCGCAACGCAAGCTTTCTTGCCCGACCCGTCGAGCAGCTGATCAATGACAACACCCTGGTGGCATTAGCGCTGTTAGTAGCTGAAAGCCTGCCTGACCAAAAAACGCTGATGATTCGGTTGATAGAGCATTTTATACTGCTGAAGGACAGTTGATTGTGGAAGTTGATGCGCTTAACGCCGCCCTCGAAGTGACCCCTGGAGTTAGAAAAGGCTGTTGTGATGAACATTGATCTTTACCAAGTAGATGCGTTTGCTTCCAAGCCCTTTGAAGGCAATCCCGCGGCGGTTTGCCCATTGGAAGCGTGGTTGGATGATGGGTTGTTGCAGGCTATTGCTACGGAGAACAATCTCTCTGAAACCGCCTTTTTTGTACCCACGGAATCTGGCTACCACTTACGCTGGTTTACTCCTTCCGTGGAGGTGGATCTGTGTGGCCATGCCACGCTGGCGGCGGCGTGGGTGATTTTTAATGCGCTGGGCGAGAGCGCTGACACCCTGCGTTTCGAGACGCGCAGCGGGCAACTATTAGTGACGCGTGAGGGTGACGAGCTGGCAATGGATTTTCCTGCGAAAACGCTGGAGCCTCTAGAGATGCACGCTGAGGTAGCCGACGCGCTGGGCGGCATCCACATTGAAGAACTACTGATCTCTGACGATATCGTGGTGGTAGTCAACGATGCACCGCTAATTGAGACGCTAGCGCCGGATATGCAGCTATTAAAGCGGCTCCCTGGGCGCGGTATGGCTGTTACCGCCAAAGGCCACGATGTGGATTTTGTATCCCGCTGGTTTGGACCCAAGGTGGGCGTAGAAGAAGACCCGGTGACTGGCTCGGCCCATACGTCGCTTGCACCTTATTGGAGTGAGCGGTTGGGAAAAAATGCGCTAACCGCACGCCAGGGCGGCGCCCGAAAAGGCGAGCTTGGCTGCGAAGTAGAAGGCGCCCGAGTCATTATCAAAGGCCGGGTGGCACCTTATCTAAAAGGGGTCGTCACGTTGCCAGATACACTAGTCAAATGATTAAACTGAAAGCCAGCTGCAAACACGCTTAACTGTTAAAGGATGTATTTGAACACCCGTGGCAGTATGACCAGTGCAGTGTGCCCGGGATGACCGTTATAAAGAGATACTGGGTTTATCTTTAAGCAGGAGAGGCGCGTTACACCTGGACATTTAATTTATCCAACTCTTTCATAAGCTCGGATATATTTTTGGCTGAGCTACCGGTGTCGTCAGCAAGTTTGCGCACGTTATCCGCCACCACGGCAAACCCTTTGCCAGCCTCGCCAGCACGAGCGGCCTCAATGCCCGCATTTATGCTTAACAGACGCAGCATTTTTAACGTATGTACGATTTGTTCCGTTTCTGAAGCAATGCCACGACTAATAGTAGCTAACTGCTCTTCGTTTTGACGCCGCGCCTGAATATCAGTGACCACGCCTTCCAAATAGAGCACGTTGTCTTTTTCATCTTTAACCGCGCCGCCATACTCGCTAACCCAGCGCAAGCTGCCATCCTTGCATTTTAATCGGTAGTCAGCCTGCCAGTTCTGCTTGGCAGCAATGGCTTTTTCGATAGCCTGGTCCAACCCAGTAGCGTCATCGGGGTAAATCAGTTCCACATAGGACTGGTGGCGGTTATTTAGCAAATCCTCAGTCTCATACCCGGTCAGATCTTTTACTCTGCCCGTGAGATTGAGCATCGTGTAGTGTTCGTCGCTACGGCAGCGATATAAAAAGCCGTTCATACGCGTCGCTATACTTTCATACACATTGTCATGTTCAGACATGCGGCAAAGGCCCTTTCGCTTGTGTGGTGAGTGAATTGATGTACGGCACTGTGCCGCCATTGCTTGCTGTAGTCCAGCATGCTGTATACAAATGCGATATTGAAAATAAAAAGGCCGTTCGTTGCTATACAAACGGCCTTTTTACATCTTAATGCTATTGCAAGTAAGCGCTACTGCATGCGTGGGACTTTAGGCTTCCGGAATCCCATCGACGATAAACACCCGGTAGTCGGCACCCTGGAAGCGGTGTTTGAGTGCCTCCTGATAAGCAGGGCTTTGGTACCAAGCACGGGCGGCGGCCATATCGGAGAAGCGCAGAATCACGGCACCTTCCATGGCGCTGCCTTCGAGCACTTCAAAATCGCCATAGAACGCTAGCGGTTGAGGATCGTGGCCTTCGCGAGCTGCTTGTGCTTTCTGGCTGTAGCGCTCCATTTCCTGAGCGTCGTGAGTATGTTCTCGGGTCAGTACGACATAAGCGGGCATTAAATTTTCCTTAGCTGGCTGTTAAGAAAGCAGTTTGAGCAGCGCCTGAGCGGTCGCTTCCGATGAACCGGGGTTTTGCCCTGTGATTAGCAGGCCATCCACTACAACATAGGAGCTCCAGTCGTCACCCTTGGTGTACTGGCCCCCATGGTCTTTCAGCATGTCTTCCACCAAGAACGGTACTACCTGGGTAAGGCCCACGGCGTCTTCTTCGCTGTTGCTAAAGCCGGTGACGTTGCGGCCTGCTACCAGCGGCTTGCCATCGCTGCCTTTAACATGGCGCAGCACGCCGGGGGCGTGGCATACCGATGCCACTGGCTTGTTGGCGGCAATGGCTTCTTCGATCAGGCGGATCGAGATCGGGTCTTCGGCGAGATCCCAGAGTGGGCCGTGACCACCGGGATAGAAAACAGCATCGAAGTCAGCCAAGTTGATATCGGCTAGCTTGTGGGTATTCGCCAGCACTTGCATCGCTTCGGTATCAGCCTCGAATCGCTTAGTGGCGTCGGTTTGGGCATCTGGGGCGCTACTGGTTGGGTCAAGAGGCGGATGGCCACCGGCGGGGGAGGCCAGGGTCAGTTCGGCGCCCGCCTCAACAAAGGCGTAGTAAGGCGCGGCAAGCTCTTCGAGCCAGAAGCCGGTTTTTTTGCCGGTGTCGCCGAGTTGGTCATGTGAGGTAACAACTAACAGAATTTTCATTGATGAATCCTTTATGGTGGATAAGAGCAGTGTAGTGGTTATTGAAATGCCTGCTTTGAGTGCCTCGTGAGGCCTTGCGATCAGATCCCTTTGCCATTGGTGATAACCTGACCGGCGTTATAGCGTTAGCTTACATTTGATTAGACCGGTCGTCTATTGGCCAGGGTAGCCGGTACAGCATCTTTTATGTTGCTAAACACTTTTTCTTGGACTAATGTAATGTCATTACATGGATTATTGGAATATGAAATGACGTCTTGCCAGTCACATGTCCACGAGCCGGTTGCATCTGACTACGTGCCGAGTTCTCAACAGCTAACGAGGACGGCTGCTCTGTTCAAAGCACTGGGAGACCCGGCCAGATTGTTGTTGCTGTATCAACTGAAAGACGGGGAGCGCTGTGTCGGCGAACTGGTGGTTGACGGCAATAAGCTATCCACCGTGTCGGCACGTTTGCAAACGCTGTTAAACGCGAACCTGGTGAAACGTCGACGTGATGCAAGGCATCTTTATTATCGCTTGGCCGACCAGCACGTCGTTCAGTTAATTGATAACGCGCTCGCCCACGCCGATGAAGAAGTGACGATGTCGGATTGACATCATAAAGCAAGGCGTTATCAGGCAACTCGTTAACCTACAACGTTATTTAAGGAGTTAACCATGAGCTGCAACATTCATCAGAACCACCCACACGAGCACGGCCCGAACTGCGGTCACACGCAAATTGAACATAACGGCCACGTTGATTATCTGCACGATGGTCACTTGCACCACCCCCACAGCGATCATGTTGATGAGCATGTGATCGAAGTGTCAGACAAAAATCCTGATGCTTGCACACCCAATCATCAGTGTGCGGGGCACGATGCGGATCACGTTCATGGTCCTGACTGTGGCCACGAAGCGGTCCCCCATGGCGACCATATCGATTACCTGGTCGATGGTCACCTGCATCACCCTCATGGCGATCACTGCGATGATCACGGCCCTGTCAGTGTCATTAGCTAATCGTTGTTAAAACGATAATGCGCACACCGGGCAACGGCTTATGCTGTTGCCCGGTGTGGATCGTTATTGAACATCGTTACCCAGCGCCTTTAAGCGCTCCGGGCTAAGGGCGATGTCGTCGTTTTTGTTAACCCCAATACCCTGGTCAATAATGCCCTGGGCAATGCGCTTTGCTTCTTCCAGCGAGTGCATCGTGTAAGTGCCGCACTGAAACTCATTGAGCTCTGGAATCTCTTCCATTCGATTCACCGCTAAGACATCGCGCATGGCCGCTAGCCAAGCTTCGCCGACGCGCTCTTCCGTTGGGCTTCCCAGTAGGCTCATATAAAACCCGGTACGGCAG
>NZ_REBQ01000228.1 GCF_007692655.1 Halomonas sp. | reverse complement strand
TGGCATCAGATGCAGCCGTCAATCAGCGCTTGGAAACCATTACATTAATTCAGTCGCTTCGATCTAGCTTACTGGATTTGGAAACCGGCGAGCGGGGCTATGTGATTACTGGCCAAGCCGCCTATTTACTGCCTTACCAACAGGCTCGTGAGCAGCTTGCCAATAAGCACGAACAGTTGATGCAGACACTGGCGTTGACCCACGCTGAGAATGCGCCCTCACTTGAGGCTTTCGATACCCTCATTGCCCGCCGCGTCAAAATTGCTGAGGACAACATTGCTGTACGCGAAAGCGATGGTTTGGAAGCAGCGTCTTTACGGCTTTTAGCGGCGGGAGGTCGACAAACGACAGACCAGCTTCGTAGCCACCTTAATACGCTGGAACAGAGTGAGCGGGAGCGTCTTCGTGAACTTAGCCAGTATGCGGATCGTCAGGCCCAGAAGTCTCGCTGGATGTGGGGGTGGGGGGCTGCTTTGATAGCCCTGCTGTTGATGGTCACCGGAGCTTCGATGGTGAGTAAGTGGCGCCACCGGCAGCGCATGGTCACCATGCAGCAAACGTTTGTTTCTAGCGTAAGTCATGAGTTACGCACTCCCCTAACGGCAATTTGCGGCGCCCTGGGTATGTTGCACAGCGGTTATGCAGGAGCGCTATCCCAGGACGCACAGCGGCTGATCGAGGTGGCACACCATAACGGTAAACGGTTAGCGCACCTGATTGACGACATCTTGGATATTGAGAAACTCGAAAGCGGTCAACTCACCTTTCACTGGCAGGTCGTGGCACTTAAACCTTTGATCGTACAGTCGGTAGAAGCAAACCAGCCCTTTGCCGCCAGCTTTTCAGTGTCGTTAACATTGGGTGCTGCCATAGAAGCGCTAAGGGGGGATGAGCATGTTGAAGTAGATCCAGAGCGTTTTGCTCAGGTCATGGCCAACTTGATTTCTAACGCCTGCAAACACTCGCCTCCAGGCGCGAGCGTGGAGATTAACGCCCAGTCAGTTGACAGCAGCTGGCTCGAAGTGAGTGTCCTTGACGAAGGCAGCGGTATTCCCTGGTCATTTCAGTCACGGGTGTTTGAGCGATTTGCCCAAGCTGATGGGTCTGATCGTCGCCGAACGGGCGGTACTGGTTTGGGACTAGCCATCACCAAAGGTCTCGTGGAAGAGATGCGGGGGAGTATTGGATTTCGCTCGGCGCCATCACAAGGGAGTTGCTTTTATATCCGGCTTCCAAGAGCGGTCGCTGAGTGATAAATGCCACCCCAGGTTAAACAATTAAGGATGCTTATGACATCAACGACAGCCACCATCTTAATGGTCGAGGACGAGGAAGATATTGCTTTTCTGATACGTTTCTTACTTGAGCGCAATGGCTATCAGGTTGAGCATGCTGCAGATGGCAAACAGGCGCTAGAACGCCTCATGCGCGATGACCGTAACACCCCCGATCTGGTGTTGCTGGATATCATGCTGCCTTACCACGATGGTTTGGAAGTGCTTGCGCAGCTACGCGCTCAGCCCGATTGGGAGGGTGTGCCGGTATTAATGCTGACTGCGAAAGCGCGGGAGTCTGACATTATTCGCGCCCTGGAGCTAGGCGCTGACGATTACGTCACCAAACCTTTTCAACCTGACGAGTTGCTGGCGCGGGTACGTCGTTTTTTGCGTAAGCGCTAATTAGGGAGGCGCGGATGACACCGGTAAAAAGAACAAGAGTGGCGTGTACCAAGAATAACAGTCAGTACATGCTGCTGCTCTTACTTAGCGTAGGCGTCGCTCTCCCCGTGGAGGGAGCTGAGAGGCGAACAGAAGTAGAGCTTTCCCAGCGCTATGAACATCTTGATAGTGGTTTCTCTGCTTGGCAGGCACAGCGTTTGGATGCCCAGACCCGCGGTGCTGATGGCGTGACCTGGTACGGAGCAGCCCTACGAGAGCAGCGCTACGGAGGCTGGGATGAGGGCGTAGAGCTTGGGGCTGCGATTCCGTTAACGGAGCACTGGGTTTTACAGCCAGAAGTAGGTACGACCTTTGGCGCTGATTTTCTGCCGCGCTGGTATGCCGATCTGCGTGCACAGCGTGTCTTTCCAATGGGTTGGGTCAGCAGTGTCAGCCTGCGTCGTACTGCATATGACACCTCTCAAGTGGATCGCTTGGCGCTTGGGGTGGAACGCTACTGGGGCATGTGGCGGGGGGCCTATACGCTAAATGTTAGCGATGTCGAAAATGCGGGTACGCCGGTAGGTCACGCCGTGGCGCTGGATCGCTATTACAACGACCGCAGCTTTGTTGGCCTGCGTGCCACGTCTGGGCGTGAAGAAGAAGTCTTGCCAGATAGCAATGTCATCAATACGTCTGTCTCGGGGGTTGGTCTTAGGGGGCGGCATTGGCTGGATGCAGATTGGGCCATTGCCTGGGACCTGGGCTGGATCAGTCAAGGAGATCTCTATAATCGCTACGGCGCCCAGGTAGGCATTCGCCGTGCCTTCTGAGCTCTATGCGTTGGTCGAACTGGTCACATCTGCTTTGCGCCAATTAACCGTTCTGCCAAGCGACCCGGCCTTGCGGTTAGCTGTTTATAGCGCCTTAGGCCTGGCAGGGATCACGCTGGTGGTGATGTTAAATGTCTTGATTCTTGCCGAGCTAGCATCGCGTCGCGAACGTCGTCGGGAGGCTTTTACCCGTTTTTGGCGGCCTGTCCTTTCCGCGTGGAGTATAGAAGATAGTGCCGAGTTGCCACCATTGAGGCAGCGCCGGGAAGAGCGGCTGTGGTTTTTGTTGATGTGGGCCAACTTGCAGCGCCAACTGCGTGGAAGCACAAAGCAGCGGCTTAATAGGTTGTTTGATTGCTTATCCATGGATAGCTATGTGGTGGGGCTGCTGGAGAGCCGCAGCGTACATCGCCGCCTGTTGGCGCTGGCATGCTTCAGCCATTTAGCGGAAGAGCGCTATTGGGCGCCAGTTGCCCCGCTGGTTAACTCGTCAAACTCAATCGAAAGCCTGGCCGCCGCGCAAGCATTGGTAGCAATGAACCCTGCACGAGGCATGCGTTTGTTAGTGCCCTTCTATGTGCAGCGCAAAGACTGGGCCCGCCTCCGGTTTAACGCCCTATGCCAGCAGGCGGGCCGTGAGGCGACTGGCCCCGCTGTGCTGAGTGCTCTGAAGCAAGAGTCGCATCCACGCATTGCGGCCTTAATGGCATGGGTGGAGCCCGCCAAAGCAGCGGAGTGGGCGCGAAACAACCTGCGTGTAGCACCCTCCAGCTCTGAGCTTGATGGCGAACAGCGGGACGCCGTATGTGCAGCGCTGCACTGTTTGGGGGAACTCCACGATAGGCGGGATCGAGAACTCATTCAGACATCGCTGAAGCATCCTTTGGGGGATGTCCGGGTCGCGGCGCTACAGGCGCTTAAACGACAGTCTAGCGCCGACGATGATGCTTGCTTCACCCTTGCATTAAGCGATCCAAACTGGTGGGTACGCCAGGCGGCCGCCGACGCCTTGGTGACCCTACCTGGGATTGATGAGGCACGCCTCAATGCCCTCTTCGAAGGGCTACAGGATCGTTATGGCCGAGATGCGCTGCGTCGCGCCATGGCAGAGGAGAGGCGCTGATGGAAAGCTGGTGGGGAGCGGTCACCGGTGTTAACTGGGTCTGGTGGGGGCAACTGGGGTTTATTGGCTACTTCGTACTGCTCAACGGCGGCTACTTAGTGCTCAATGTGCTTTCCATGGTGAGCCTGCGTCGTTATATGCGCCAGCGTGCTGAGCTTGGCGAGACGGCGCCCTATCTCGGCGTGGAGCCTGCTGTGTCAATCTTGGTGCCTGCGTTCAATGAGGAGGCCACCATTAGGACCTCGATCCTATCGCTGATGCAGCTGCAATATCCAGAATTTGAGATTGTGATTATCAATGACGGCTCCAAAGATAATACCCTGGCCGTATTGAAAGAGGCATTTGAGCTGCAGGAGCACCCGGAACCGCTGCGCCTTAGCGTGCCGCACCAAGAGGTGCAGGGCATTTACCGCTCGCGCCGTTATGGCAATATTAAAGTCATTGATAAGGCCAATGGGGGAAAAGCGGATGCCTTGAACGCGGGCATCAACGCTGCCCGACATGAACTCTTTTGTGCGGTGGATGCAGACTCTATTTTACAGCGCGATAGCTTGCTGCGTGTGGTGCAGCCCTTTTTGGAGGATGAACGCACCGTTGCGGCGGGAGGTACGGTGCGGATTGCCAATGGCTCAAAGGTGCAGGGCGGCTACCTGCTCGAAGCGGGTATCCCTGACAGCCTGCTGGCACGCTTTCAGATTGTCGAGTATCTGCGCGCCTTCCTGTTTGGTCGCTTGGGCTGGTCACCGCTAAATGCGGTGCTGATTATTTCAGGCGCCTTTGGGCTGTTTAATCGTGAGCGGGTAATAGAAGTCGGCGGCTACAGTACCACCACGGTAGGCGAGGATATGGAGCTTGTCGTGCGGCTGCACCGCTACCATCGGGAAAAACGCCTGCCTTACCGTATTCAGTATTTACCGGATCCCATCTGTTGGACGGAAGCCCCTGAAGACCTTGCCACGCTGGGCAAGCAGCGCAGTCGGTGGCAGCGCGGTTTGGCTGAGAGTTTGTCGCGACATGCCAAGCTGGCGGTGATGCCGAGAGGCGGTGCGCCGGGCAGGCTGGCATGGCCATTCATGGCGCTGTTTGAGTGGCTAGGCCCGCTGATTGAGTTGGCTGGCTATGGCTTCATGCTGGTTGGTTTTAGCTTGGGTATTATCTCACCCTTAGCGTTGACGGTGTTTATGTTGGTGGCGATTGGCATGGGCATACTGCTATCGGTCAATGGATTGCTGCTTGAAACCCTGTCGTTTCGCGTATACGCACGACGTCGCGACATATGGCGGCTGTTTCTGGTAGCAGTGATTGAGAACTTTGGCTACCGTCAGTTAAATACGCTTTGGCGCTGCCGAGGGATGTGGCAATGGTTTTCCCGGCGCAAACACCAGTGGGGGGCGATGAAGCGCAGCGGTCAGTGGGGGCAGCATTAAGTGCGTACCCTGTCTCAGTTTGATGAACCACTACTTTATCATTAACCACAATGCCCCGCTCAGGAGGCACTGTGATGTGCAGAGGTCTGGGTAAGGGTTAGGTAGCCCGGTAGGTATCCTCGAATTGCTCACGGAGCACATTCTTCTGCACCTTGCCCATCGTATTGCGCGGCAGCTCATCGACAAAAAATACTCGCTTGGGCTGCTTGTATTTGGCGAGTCGCCCCGCTAAGTGACGGATGACGTCAGCCTCTCCAAACTCGGCGCCTAACTGGCGAACCACCACAGCGGTAACGCCTTCGCCGAAGTCTGGATGCGGTAAACCGATCACTGCAGACTCTGCAACGTCATCAAGTTCATCAATCACCTGCTCTACTTCTTTCGGGTAGACGTTAAAGCCTCCCGAAATCACCAAGTCTTTATCGCGCCCGACGATATGCACATAGCCCTGGTCGTCTACCATGGCTAGATCGCCGGTAATAAAAAAGCCGTCGTCCAGCAGTTCTTCACGGGTTTTTTCGGGCATTCGCCAGTAGCCGATAAAGACGTTAGGGCCGCGTATCTGCAGCATGCCAATCTCACCCCTGGGCACTTCTTCTCCGTTTTTGCGATCGGTAAGGCGCATTTCCACCCCAGGTAGCGGGACGCCCACGGTGCCCGCCCGCCTTGCGCCCTGGTAAGGGTTGGAGATATTCATATTGGTTTCGGTCATGCCGTAACGTTCAAGAATCGCATGGCCGGTCTTGGCTTCAAAAGCCTCATGGGTCTCAGCGGTGAGCGGTGCGGAGCCGGAAACAAACAGGCGCATATTGGCGGTCACGTCGGGGGTAAGACGCTCGTCCTGTACCAAGCGTGTATAAAAGGTGGGTACGCCCATCAGCACGCTGCCATGGGGTAGCTCTTCGAAGATCACATCTGCATCAAACTTAGTTAGGAACAGCATGCTGGCGCCTGCCATTAAGGTGACGTTACAGGCAACGAACAGGCCGTGGGTGTGGAAAATAGGCAGCGCATGAATGAGCCGGTCAACAGCGCTGAAGTGCCATGCGGTTACCAAGGTTTCAGCGTTAGAGGCGAGGTTCTGGTGCGTTAGCATGGCGCCTTTGGAGCGTCCGGTGGTGCCCGAGGTGTATAAAATGGCCGCCAGGTCGCGCTCGCCAAGTGCCACGATCTCTTCGCGCGGTGCAGCAAAAGAAGCCTGGTCCATCAAGCTTCCTTCCGCTGCGGCGCCCAGGGTAGCCACGGCCGGGCAGCCTGTTTCTGTGGCAAGCGCCTGCGCTTCCTCCTTCATCTGTGGGCGGCAAACAAATAGAGCGGGCTCAGCATCATTTAAAAAATAGCGTATTTCATCGCCGGTATAGCCCGTGTTGAGGGGCAAATAGACGCCGCCAATGCGCAGGCAGGCCAGGTAAAGCAGTATCGCTTCAGGGCTTTTATCCACCTGTACGGCAACCCGGTCGCCTTGCTTAACGCCCAGCTCAGTTAAGGCGCCAGCAAGTTGGGCGCTGATCGTCAGCGCATCACGGTAGCTATAGCGACGGCCTTCACGGGTGGTAATAAAGTCAGCATCAGCGCGCTCGCGCATTTGGGCGGCGAAGGCCTCAAATAGGTTATGGCTCATTTAGTGGTCTCTCCCTTGGCCAGCTTACGGGCGCGACGAGCGAGGTCACGCACCTCATTTGAGCAGGCAACGGTTGCCTTGGCGGTATAATTTTCGTGGTTGCGCTCAATATTATCGAGAACATACAAGTAGTTGACCATCAGACCTGCGGCTTGGTTGATGCCTTTGTCAGAAATATCACCCAGCCAGTTGATACGATGCAGTTCGGCGCCGTTACCAAGGTGGAAGCGCGCGACGGGATTAAGTGGTAGACCGCGATGATTTTTCTCGTCGGCCAAATAGTGGGCTGCAAGTGGACGAACGCTGGCTTTTAGGCGCTCTTCACGCTCCTGTTCATGTTGCCAGCCTGGCGTTTCAAGCTCGGCAAGCGCGCTGCGCACACTCTTGGGCCACTGCTCGTTGTGCCGCTGTTCGCTTAGCCACTGGGCAAACCCAGGAACCGGTGACAGCGTGACAAAGTATTTGAGCTGCGGTAGTTCCATGGACAGCTCCTGAACGACTTGCTTGATCAAGAAGTTACCAAACGAAATGCCGCGCAAGCCCGTTTGACAGTTGCTGATGCCAAAAAAAGCCGCGCTATCGGCGTCTTCAGGGTCGTCGATACCGTTGGCTTCACCAGAGAGAATCGGCTGAATGCGGCTGGGCAACCCCTTGTGCAGTGCCACCTCAACAAAAATCAACGGCTCATCGCCAATAGCGGGATGAAAGAAGGCAAAGCAGCGCCGGTCCTTGGCATCCAGGCGGCGGCGCAAATCGTCCCAGTCTTGGATTTCATGCACCGCCTCGTAGCGAATAATTTTTTCTAGCACCGAGGCGGGGGTATTCCAATCAATGCGCTTTAGCATTAGGAAGCCACGATTAAACCAAGAGCCCAACAGGTGGGCAAAATCAGCATCAATCGGTTTGAATTCCGGTTGCTCACGCAGCATCCCGAGCAGGTCTTCGCGCATTTCTACCAGCTCGTAAGTGCCGTCGCTAGCAAGGTTCAAGCGCCGGAAAAGCTCTTGTCGCCGAGGTTCGCAGGCGGTAAATAGTGCATGCAATGTATGGTTGTCGCGAGCTTCTTGGTAGGCGTTATAAGCACTATCGATCTGGCTGGGGTCGGCCGCAAAGTCAGTGGCTAAGCGGGCGAAAAAGCGTTGTTTCTCATCCGCTGAAAGGCGCCGGTAAATAGCCAGCGCCCGGCTTGCCAAGGCAATGCTGGAGGCTTCACCGTCACTCTCCATCAGCGCATGACAGGCCTTAATGAGCTGGCTATGGTCGTGGGTGAGCGCCTCGTGATGGCGGCGCCGCAACAGCGCATCACGCTGGGTGATGTTGTTGAACAGCTCCTGCAGAAAGGTCATGTTCAT
>NZ_REBQ01000140.1 GCF_007692655.1 Halomonas sp. | reverse complement strand
GCTGCTGCTGTAGCTGGCTGATCAATAGCTTGCGCAGGCTGCCGTCGCTGCCTACCAGCTCGATCAACTCATCAAAGTCGATCAGCGCCAGGCCATCCAGCAGCCGGGCGATCTGCTTCTGGGCGCGGTCGTTTTCACGGATCTTGTCGTTGAGCTGGCTGACGAAACCGAAATCACTATTGAGGCGCTGCCAAAGGCTGTCGATGGCGTCGGCGAAGCGGCCGTTAAGATCGTCCACCTCTTGGCGCAGGCGCATCAATTGCTGCTCCAGCCGCCAGTGCTCGCCGCGGCTGCGCGCTTCCCGGTAGCTATGCACCAGGGCACGGATCAGCTCCAGGGTTTCGGCTACGTCGGCGTTTACATGGCGGCGGGTCTCATCGGCGAGCATTTCGGCGATCAGTTCGCGCACTTTGGGGGCAAGTTTGACCCCGCTCTGCTCGTCGGGCCGCCATAGGATACGCGCCGCCAGGAGTTTGCGCAGGGCGCTATCGCTAAACGCGTCCAGGGGTACTTCATCCCGGGTGTAGCCCTGCATCAAGGCGTCGGCGTGCCTGCCCAGCAGTGCCAGCCGTTCGCTGCCGGTTTTTAGCAGGCGGCTCTCCAGGGCGTGTTCGCCGCTAGTGCTCGTGCTCACGCTGGTACTCACGCTCTTACTCACAAGAGGGCCTCCTGAGTGCCGGTGCCCTCCTCTGCCTCAATGGGCAGGTTCTCTTCGTCGCGGATAAAGCGCACTAAATCGACCAGGTAGTCGATCTTGCCGGTGACCATAAACACCTGCCGCTCTGAATGGGGCTGGAGCAGGTAGCCGTGCTCTTTTAGGCGTTTGAACACCTGCTTTACCTGGGCATCGAGCTGGTCGCTTTGGGAGCCAAAGAAGCTGTCGGTGGCCAGGCGCTCCAGGCGTTCGCGCAGGCTCTGGTTATCCTCGCACTTGGCGCTGAACTCGGCGGGTTTAAGTACATCGCCGGGGGCGGCCAGGGTGTCGCGGCCTAACGCTTCTTGCACCAGCTGCAGCCACTCCAGCAGCGGTAGCAGGCTGTTGAGCGTATCGCCAAGCTGGCGGGAGAGCTGCTCCCGGGCGGTGTCGTTGAGCTGACGCCAGGCGAGAAAATAGACGCTGCCCTCTTCATTGCTGGCCAAACGGCGATTGAGCGGGCGCAGGTAGGCGTCGATCTCCTCCCGGGTCTCCTCATTGCTTAAATGGCGGTAGGCGTTTTCATCGCTGACCGGGCAGATAAACTCCCCCGCCAACAGGCGCTCTAGCAGTGGGCCGTGTTCGATCATGCTGTCACCTCCTGCTGACGCTCTTGCAGCCGTTCGGCCAAGCGGCTTAGGCGCGGTTCAATACGTTTTAACACCCGCTTATTGGGGTTGGCCTCATCGCGATCAATCAGGTAGCGGTTGGCAAACAGCAGCAGCACATCGGACTCTGGATTGGGGAAGGCACCCACAATATGAATGCGGTTGCTGTCGCAGGCGTCGAACAGTTTTTCCACGTTGTGGTAGGCCAGGGTGCCGATCTCATCGATGGGCCAGTGGATGGCGATCTCGGCGTCGCCGCGCAGCAGGCGGGTAAAGGCGAGCAGGAACTTGCACAGAATCAGGTAGGCCATGCCGTGGCTTGAAGATTCCAGCAGCTGGCGGTCGTTTTTGATCACCAGATCGGTGCCGCCTTCGTTGAGGTGTAGCTCCAGGCGCAGCAGGCTTTCAAAGCTGTACTGCTGGTCGCTGCGCAGCAGATCCACCACGTCCGCCAGGGCGTTGAGGTAGTCGTCGCTGGGCAGCATCAGGCCCGATTCCCGCCACTCTTTATAGCGCTGGGCGAATAGCTTCAGCGGCTCCCAGAAGCCCAGCTCATCAATGGTGGACTGGATGCGCACTTCGGCTTTGCTGATGCCCTCCAGGCGCAGGTCATCGGCGACCTCTTCGGAAAGCCGGCGGCTCTGGGCGCTGATGCGACGGTTCAGGTCGCGGAACACGGTGAAGAACTTATCCAGATCGTCGCTGAGGTTGCGGCCTTCCTGAATCAGCTGCTGCTGTTGATCCTCCAGCAGTTTAAGCATGTCGCGCAGTAGCGGCAGCTGTAGCCGTGGGTTGTCACTCTGCAGCTTGCTGCGTTCGCTCTCCAGCGCTTCGGCAAAGCCGCTGCTGGCGTCCTTGATCAGTTGGCTCTCCACCTCCAGGCAGCCACGGCGCAGCTGCTCGATCTGCTGGTGGCGATTGCCCAGGGCTTGGCGGGCTCGCTCAATGCGCTCCTCCACATCGCCCAAGGGGGCACCTGGGGCTTGGCCGTCGGGTTCGATGGCCAAGGCTTCCAATTGGCTCAGCAGCGGTTTTAACGCTTCCAAACAGCCATGTTCACTTTCACGCTGGGTTTTTAGCGTGCTGACCGTGCTTTGGTGGGCTTTGCGCGCCGCCTGGAAGTCGTTTTTCAGATGCTCTTTATCGCGCTGTAGCTTCTGTTCCGCCTGCTCCAGTTCGGCCTCTTGGGCGACGAGCTGGGGTTTGTGCTGGCCCCACTCCACGCGCATAAAGCGGCTGTACTCGGTGAGCTCATCCTGACGGGCAGCGGTGACGCGAATACGTTCGTCCTGGCTGGCCAGGCGCTCTTTGGTATCTCTTAACTTGGCGGGATCAACGCCCTGCTCCGCCAGCTCCTGGCTAAAGGCCTCCTCCAGCTCTGCACGTTGGCGCTGGTGCTCGGCGTTGGCATCTTTAAGCTGCTGCTTATACTGACGCAGCTGGGCATCCAGGCTATCCACTTGGCTCTGGCCGTCGGCTTTTAGCTCCAGCAGCTGGCCTTGATGGGTCTCACTTAGTGCGGCTAAGGCCTGCTGCTTCTCTTCGCGCAGCTCCTTTTGCGCCTGCTCCTGGCTGGCTAACGCGGCCTGATGGGCGGCGCGGCGCTCCTGTTGGCGCTTGGCGTGGCGCTCCTGCTGCTGGCGGCGCGCTTCCAGCGCAAACTCCACTTCCTGCTCGGCACGCTTGTGGGCCATACGGCCCTGATCCTGGGCTTCATCGGCCTGCTGAACCCGCTCGTTGTGCGCCTTGAGGGCTTTCTCGGCGGCCTGGCTCTCTGTGGTGGCCCGCCGCTTGGCGCTATCCGCCTCTTCGATGGCCGCCAGCAGGCTGGCTTCATCCTGGGCGTAGTCGGGCAAGGCGATGGCGGAGAGATCCAGCGTCAGCCCAAACAGATCATCGCTGCCGCTTTCTGCCAGCTGCGGGGCAAGATCACGCCGCTCCAGCAGCTCCGGGGCGATCACTTTACCTAGCTGCTGCTCCCAACCGGGACGGTGGTAGCGCAGGAAGTGGCGCAGGCTACCCTGCTCCGGGTCGCGCTGCTGATAGAGCGCAAAGCAGCGCTGCTCGGCACGCTCAAGCTGCTGGCGAAGCTGCACCAGCTGCTGCTCGGCGTCATCGCGCTCCCGGCGGCAGCGCTCAAACTCCCGACGCAGGCCTTCCAGGGTCGCCGCCGAAGCGCTGCGCTCCTGCTGGGCTTGATCCAGGCGCGCCTGGGCAAGCTCCGCCTCTTTGGCCTCTTCGGCGGTTTGGGTGGAGAGCGAGAGCTGCGCTTTTAGCTCGGCTAGCTGCTCGACGCCTAACTCCAGCTGCGCCTGATACTCCCCCTCCAAGCGCTGGCGCTCCTGCTGATAGCGCTCATTCAGCTGCTGCTCGGCCTCCCACTGCTGCTCTTTGCGCAGGGCTTTCTCTTCTATTAAGGCGTCGATAAGCTCCTGGGCTTCTCCCGTTTGCCGGGCCAGCGCCTCTGAGAGTTCGCGCAGTCGGCCGTCTAAACGCGCCTGGCTCTCTTTTACCGCATCCTGCATCACGTGCAGGTGCTTTTGCAGTTGATCGCGCTGCTCCCGCCACTGGGGTAGCGCGTTAATATCCCGCTCCAGGGCGGGCATATCCGCCTCCGCGTAGCGCTCGTATTGCGCTTGCAGGTCATTCAGGCGGCGCTGGGTCTGCTGCAAGTCGCTGGCCACTTCGCTGTGGCGGTCGTTGAGCTCATCGCGCTGTTTTGTATAGTCGCTTTCATACTGCTGAAATTCGCGCTGATGGCGATTCAGCTCAGCGTCTATATCCGCCATGCGGCGCTCAGCGATCTGGCGATCATCTTCTAACTGGGGCTTGAGCTGCCACAGGGTGGCATCCAGGTGGGCAAGTTCACGGTCGATACCGGCCAGCCGGGAGAGCGCTGCCTGCAGCGGCTCCAGGCGCATGGATTGGCGCATCTGGGCAATCCACTCCCGCGCCTTGGTGTTGCGAATCCGCGTGACCGGCAGCTCAACGCCATCCTCTTCGAAAATCGCCGCCAGCATGGTTTTGAGGGTATCCATCTTGCCCTCTTTGGCATGCACCGCCGAGACCAGCTTTTCGATATGGCGGATGCGCCGCTCGGGTTTGACCAAGCTGAACTGCGCCGCGATCTGGCGCAGCTTGAGGCCATCGCGGCTGTTGCCGTGGAGTTGGGTAAAGTCGTTTTGAATCACCGAGCGAAATTCAGAGGTGGCGCCCAGTTTGGGGGAGACCGGCGTGCCGTTGCGGCGCAGGCCGCTGGCCCACTGGGTGTAGTCCAGCGCGGCTACGCCCGCATCGCTCTCCACCAGATAATCTTCCGGCTGATAAGGCGCGCCCACAAAGCGGTACTCCACCCCGCCTTCCGCTTTACGGGTTAGCACCGCCTGGCAGATATTGCCCGCTTCGCGGCGGTATTCGTAGACCAGGTAGCTGTTGCGATTAGGCAGGTAAAACGCATCAAACTTCATGCGGGTTTTGGGCACTACCTTATTGGGTAGCTCGCCATAAAACACCGGCACCAGCCGCTGCAGCGTGGTTTTACCGGAGGCGTTGGTGCCACAAATATTGGTGTGGCCATCCACACTCAGTTCCACCACCCCTTCCAGGTGGCCGTGAATCATCACGATGCGTAGCAGGTGGGCCATGCCGTGTCCTTTCGATTGCTAACTGGATCGTTTGGTGATCGCTGAAAGCAGCCATTTTGCCAGACACCTTGATGGCTTGTCTTACTCATTACACCTTATCCAACAACCCCTCAAAAAAACTCATCGCATTGGCTTCCAGCCCTTCCAGGTAGTAACCGCCTTCCTGTACCACCAGGGTGGGCACATTCAGGCCCGCTACCTTGCGGCCAAGCTCACCAAAACCTGCGGTTGAAACGGCGACTTTGGCTTGGGGGTCGAGTTCGTAGATATCGAACCCCAGCGCCAGCACAATGGCGTCAGGCTCGAACAGGCGAATGGCTTGGCAGGCTTGCTCCAGGCGGTCAAAAAACACCGCTTCATCTGACCCGTGGGGCATCGGCAGGTTGAGGTTATAGCCCAGCCCTGCACCCTCCCCGCGTTCGTCTTCGAAGCCGCTCACCACGGGGTAGAAGTTGGTGGTATCGCCATGGATCGAGATATAGAGCACATCATCGCGCTGGTAGAAAATCTCCTGAATGCCCTGGCCATGGTGCATATCAGGGTCCAGCACCACGATGCGGGGGTAGCGGGTTTTAAGATGCTGGGCGGCAATGGCAGCATTGTTGAGAAAACAGAAACCACCAGCGGAGTCGATGCCCGCGTGGTGGCCCGGCGGGCGCGATAACGCATAGGCGAACTGCTCACCGGCCAGTAGGGCCTCGGCACCGGCGACCGCGCTTTGCGCTGACCAGTAGGCCGACTGCCAAGTATATTGCCCCACCGGCGCACTGCCGTCGGCCAGGTAGCGGGCGGCTTCCGCTAAGATGCCGCGCAGGGCGTTGGGCGAGCGCACGAAGATGTTGGAGATGACTTCTTCACCCCAGTCTTCGTCAAGGTCATGCCAGCGCCGATGGGCACTTTCCAGAAAGCGCAGATAGGGGAGCGAATGCACGGCCCTCAATGGCGCCACGCCATAATCGTTGGGTGTTTGAATATCAAAGCCAAGCTGCTTGGCGGCCGCTAATAAGCGCGTGGCGCGGTCAGGCACTTCCTGGGGCGTGCGCATTTTGCCCCGGGAGAAGTAGGTTTGCGGCCGATGAAGCAGTTGATCAGCGTGAAAGAATGTCTTCATTGGCATGCTCCCCTGTTTCACCCACACCCTTTACCACGAAATCGCGGGCAACGCCGATATGGTAATCAATCGCCTCACGACAGGCGTCGGGACTGCCGCTATCAAGCGCTTCCAGCAGTTGGAAGTGGCTGGTCGCGATGGTGTCGGGGGCTTCATGGGTTTTGGTGATTAAGGTAATACACAGCCGCAGCTCGTGGGTCAGATCATCAAACGCACGCAGCAGCCGCTCATTGCCTGCGTGGTGCAGCATCAAGCGGTGAAACTGCAAATCTTCCTCAATGCGGCGGGTGCCATCATTGCTTGCCGCTGCTTCACACAGCATATCCACCTGCTGCTCCAGCGCGCGCTTGGCCTCGGGTGTGTAGCGCTCTACTAATCTGTGAATGGCGTGACGCTCAAGACACAGGCGCAAATCAAACACATCCTGCAGTTCAACGGCATTCAACGCTCTAACAAAGAAGCCGCGGCGGGGTTTTGATATCAGCAGCCCACGGCTTTCCAGCAAGCGAGCGGCCTCGCGAACCGGCGCTCGGCTAACCCCCAGATCGCGGGAAAGCTGCACTTCAGAAAGCCGCTCACCGGGTAAAAAGTGTTGCTGAATAATCGCTTGGGTCAAATAGTCAGCGACTTGTTCAACCAGATTCTGCTGCTGGATAAAGGCCTTGGGAGCCACCGTGGAAGAGGCCATAGCATTTACTCATAGGGTATGACGCATTTCCTTCAGTATGACGAAAAATATCATCTTGTCGACGAACGATTGCCGACTGTCGACAGTTTTACCACTTGCTGCTATTTTTTAAGTGCTAGATTTAGAAAAGGCCCTTAACAAAGATGACAACCGGGTCTAACACGCCACGCCTCGCTCGCCTAACGACAACGTAAACCTATTACGTGCTAATAAACCGAGGAGCAGGAAACATGAAAACACCCTTAGCTTTGGCTATTTCCGCTGCAGCACTGGCTTTAACCTCTGTCAGCATGGCTGATGAACCGGTTTCGGGGGGAACCGTAAACACCATTATCCAGCCCGAACCGCCAGGCTTGGTACTGGGTATGATTCAAAACGCCCCTACTCGTACCGTGTCAGGCAATATCTACGAAGGCTTGCTGCGCTACTCCACCGACCTTGAACCGATGCCCCAATTGGCTGAATCATGGGACGTCAGCGATGATGGCCTCACCTACACCTTCCATCTGCGTGATGATGTGACCTGGCACGATGGTGAAGCCTTTACCGCTGATGACGTGGTGTTCTCTGCCGATGTTTTCCACCGTGAACTTAACCCCAGTGCACGCGCCGTTTTAGAGCATGTGGAAAGCATCGAAGCCACGGATGATCACACCGTTGTCTTCACCCTTGTTGAGCCGTTTGGGCCGTTCTTGATCTCCTTTGAAGCGGGCACCTTTACCATGGTGCCTGAGCATCTGTACGCAGATACCGACTTCCGTAACAACGAGCATAACGACCACCCGATTGGCACCGGCCCGTTTAAGTTTGCCAACTGGGATCGCGGCACGGTGATCGAACTGGTCAAAAACGAAGAGTACTACGAAGACGGCCTGCCCTACCTGGACGGCATTAACTGGCACATCATCCCCGATGGCGCTTCCCGTGCGGTGGCGTTTGAAAATGGCAATATCGACGTCCTGCCCAGCGGCACGGTGGAAAATTTCGACATCCCCCGCTTGGCTGAAATGGACAACGTCTGCATGACCGAAGAGGGGCACGAGTATTTCAGCCCCTTCGCCATGCTATGGATGAATAACCGTGAAGGCCCCACGGCTGATAAGCGCTTCCGCCAGGCGGTGATGTACGCCATGGATCGTGAGTTCGCTCGGGATGTGCTGTGGAACGGCTTGGGTAACGTGCCGCTTTCCGCATTTGGCTCTAATGCGAGCTTCCAGCATGACGGCCTTGAGCCCTACGACTACAACCCCGAGCGCGCTCGCGAGCTGCTGGAGGAGATGGGCTACGATGACGAAGAGGAGATCACTATTCTCCCGCTGCCCTACGGCGAAACCTGGACCCGCTGGGCCGAAGCGGTGCAGCAGAACCTGCGTGAAGTAGGCATTAACGTGCGCACTCAAGCCACCGATGTGGGCGGCTGGAACCAGCGCCTTGGCGACTGGGATTACGATCTTGCCTTTACCTTCCTGTTCCAATACGGCGACCCGGCCCTGGGTATCTCGCGCACTTACCTCTCAGACAATATCGAAAGAGGCTCGCCCTGGAACAATGTGCAAGGCTACGAAAACGAGCGCGTAGACGAGCTGTTCAACGCAGCGGCTACCGCCTTCCCTGACGAAGAGCGCGAGGCGCTCTACCACGAAGTGCAGGAGATTCTGCATGAGGACGTGCCCGTCGGTTGGCTGATGGAGCTAGGCTTCCCAACGCTCTACCGCTGCGATGTGCAAAACCTTGTCACCTCCGGCGTGGGTGTTAACGACGGCTTTAAGGATGCTTGGCTAGATCGTTAATTGTTAACCGCAGCCTAAGCCCGCCCAGGTAGTCCGTGCTACCTGGGCATTTCAGCTACGTCAGGAAGATACCTATGGTTTACGCTCGCTTGATTATCATGCGGCTGCTTAAGGCCGTCGTTGTACTGTTTTTGATCGTTATTTTTAATTTCTTTCTGATTCAAATGGCCCCTGGCGATCCGGCGGCTATTTTGGCCGGCGAGGCCGGTGCGACTGACCAGGAGTTCCTGAACCAGCTGCGCGAACGCTTTGGTCTTGATCAGCCGCTCTATGTGCAGCTGTGGCGCTACGTGTCGGGCATAGCGATGCTCGATTTTGGCTACTCCTACCGGCTGGGCGTCCCGGTGTTTGACCTGATTATGGCGCGCCTACCCGCCACCCTGCTGCTTACCGGCACCGCCTTTGTCCTGTCACTGGTGCTCGGCATTGTGGCCGGCTCCATGGCGGCGGCACGGGTCAAGAAGCCGTCAGGCTCGATCATTATGGCCCTGGCGCTGATTTTCTACGCCACGCCGCTATTCTGGGTGGCACTAATGTCGGTGGTGGTATTTTCGGTATACCTCGGCTGGCTGCCTGCCTACGGTCTTTATACCGTGGGGGCTGGGCATACGGGGTTTGCCCTGGCACTCGATGTTGCCAAGCACTTGGTGCTACCCGCCACTACCTTAGCGCTGTTCTTTATGGCGATTTATACCCGCATGACCCGCACCTCCATGCTCGACGCTGCCCAGCAGGATTACGTTAAAACTGCCCGTGCCAAAGGGCTAAAACCGAGCATTATCCAGCGTCGTCACATACTGCGTAACGCACTGCTGCCGATTATCACCCTGGCAGGCCTGCAGGCCGGGCAAATGGTGGGCGGGGCGATCCTGACCGAAACCGTGTTTGCCTGGCCGGGTATCGGGCGGCTGATGTATGAAGCGCTGCAGCAGCGGGACTACAACCTGCTATTGGGTATTTTCTTCTTCTCGGCGGCGCTGGTGATTGTCTTCAACATTATCACCGACTTGGTATATCACTTGGCGGATCCACGGATTAATAAGGGGGCCTCATGAGCTTTTTCGCACGCTTTGCGCAAAACCGCGGGGCCTTAGTGGGGCTGATTATTCTACTGGCCATTATCGCCATGGCGATTCTCGCCCCGCTAATTTTTCCGGAATCGCCCTGGCGCATGGTTCAGCGGCCGTTTTTGCCGCCGCTTTCCCAGGATGGCTTTCCCCTGGGCACCGACACCATGGGTCGCAACGTAGCGGCAGGCATTATGCACGGCGCCTGGGTGTCGCTATTAATTGGGCTGGTATCCACCAGCGTAGCGCTGCTGATAGGCGTGCCGCTGGGTGCCATCGCCGGTTACTACGGCGGCATCATTGACGACATCCTGATGCGCTTTACCGAGTTCTTCCAGACCATCCCCAACTTCGCCCTGGCGATTGTATTGGTGGCGATTATGCAGCCCAGCGTAACCTCCATTGTGCTGGCGATCGCCATTGTCAGTTGGCCGCCGGTAGCCCGTTTGGTACGTGCTGAGTTTATGTCGCTGCGCAATCGCGAATACGTGGAAGCCGCGCGTTTGGTGGGGCAATCCAACACCACGATCATTCTGCGTCAGATTCTGCCCAATACGCTGTCGCCGATTATCGTGTTGGCCTCACTCATGGTGGCCACCGCTATTTTGCTGGAGTCGGCGCTGTCGTTTCTCGGCTTGGGGGACCCTAACGTGATGTCCTGGGGCTATATGATTGGTGCCGCGCGAACGGTGATTCGCCAAGCGTGGTGGCTGAGCTTCTTCCCTGGCTTAGCGATTCTGCTCACCGTGCTGGCGTTAAATCTGGTCGGTGAAGGGTTAGACGATGCTTTGAATCCCAAACTGTCCCGCGAACGCTAGGAGCTTGTTATGGCTGAAGTGCCTGTTATGAATGAAGCATCAACAGAAACCGTGCTTAGCATTCGCGACCTAAACGTAGCCCTGCCCAAAGGCGCTGACCGCGCCCTGGCGGTAGAGAACGTGAGCTATGACGTCAATCGCGGCGAAATCATGTGCGTGGTGGGCGAATCCGGCTCCGGCAAGTCGATGGCCGCCAACGCCGTGATGGGGCTGCTACCCAAAGGGGTACGCGCCACCCAGGGTGAGATTCTATTTGAAGGGCAGAATCTACTCGCCCTGAGCGAAAAGCAGCACCGCACCCTGCGCGGCCTAAAGATTGGCATGATTTTCCAAGAGCCGATGACCGCCCTTAACCCGCTGATGCGGGTAGGCGCACAAATTGCCGAAGTGTTCGAAGCTCACGGGCGGCTCACACCTAAAGAGCGCCAGGCGCGGGCCCTGGAGCTGTTGATCGAAGTCGGCATACCGCAACCTGAAAAAGCCATTCGCGCCTACCCCTTCGAGCTTTCCGGTGGCCAGCGCCAGCGGGTAATGATTGCCATGGCGTTGGCCTTGGAGCCGGTACTGCTGATCGCCGATGAGCCGACTACCGCCTTGGACGTTACCACCCAAGCTCAGATTCTGGAGCTGATTCGCGACTTACAGCAGCGGCGCGGCATGGCGGTGATGTTTATCACCCACGACTTTGGCGTCGTCGCTGAAGTCGCCAACCGGGTCTGCGTGATGCGCCACGGTAAAATTGTTGAGCTGGGCGAAGCCAAAGCGGTGCTAGAAAACCCTCAAGATGACTACACCCAGGCGCTGATTGCGGCCATTCCCAGCAATGCGGTGCCGCCTCATCGCGAGACCAGCCAGGTAGCCCCATTGCTGGAAATCAAAGGGTTGAATAAAGTGTTTCGCTCCCGGGGTGGGTTGTTTAAGCCAGCCAGGGAAGTACGCGCCCTTGAGGATGTTTCGCTCACCTTAGCGCGGGGCGAAACGGTGGGCATTGTGGGCGAATCCGGTTCGGGAAAATCTACCCTAGGCCGCTGCGTGGTGCGCCTTGAGCACCCGGACAGCGGCGAGCTGCTGCTGGATGGCGTCAACCTCTCGCAATTAAAAGGCGACGCACTACGCCGTGAACGCCATCGGGTGCAGATGATTTTTCAAGACCCCTACGCTTCGCTCAATCCGCGCACCAAAGTGGGCATGGCGATTGCCCAGGGCCCAATCGCCAACGGCACGCCAAAAGCCGCCGCGATTAAACAGGCGGGGGAACTGCTGGAGTTGGTCGGCTTGGGGGCCAGCGCCGTAGAGCGCTTTCCCCACGAATTTTCCGGCGGTCAGCGCCAGCGCATAGGGATTGCGCGGGCCCTGGCGCTTAACCCTGAGCTCATTGTGGCGGATGAGGCCGTATCAGCCCTGGATGTGTCAATCCAAGCGCAGGTGCTTGCACTGCTGGAGGAGCTGAAACAGCGTCTCTCGCTGTCGCTGCTGTTTATCACCCACGACTTACGCGTCGCCGCCCAGATTTGCGATCGTATTGTGGTGATGCAGTATGGCCGTATTGTTGAGCAAGGCAGCGCCGAGCAGATTTTCCTCGCCCCCCGCGAGGCGTATACCCAGGCGCTGCTCAAGGCAATCCCTGGCCGCGAAGCACCTGAGGCGGCGACCGCTTAATGTTGGATGCCCGCTCATAGCGATGCGTACTTATTGATCAGTGCTTTAAAAGGAAAGGATAACCGGATGCAGATAACCCTGGAGGCGCTGCGCGCTATTGTGGGCCCTGCCCACGTATTGACCGGCGAGGATGTGCATAGCCGCAGCGTGGACTGGATGACCGGCGCGCCCTGCCAAGCGGGGGCCATTGTACGCCCGGCGGATACCGAGCAAGTCGCCGCGGTAATGCGGGCGTGTCACGCCGTAAGGCAGCCGGTCGTGACCCACGGCGGATTAACCGGCCTGGTACACGGAGCAGAAGCCAGCCCTGATGAGCTGGTGATCTCCCTTGAACGACTCACTGCCATTGAAGAGATTGACCAAGTGGGCGGTACCCTTACCGTTCAGGCAGGCACTCAGCTGCAGCGGGTGCAGGAGGCGGCGCGGGAAGTCGGCCTGCAGTTCCCCCTGGATCTGGGTGCCAGGGGCAGTTGTACCATTGGCGGCAATATCGCCACCAATGCCGGAGGCGTGCGGGTCATCCGTTACGGCATGATGCGCCAGCAAGTGCTCGGCCTGGAGGCCGTGATGGCCGACGGACGAGTGGTTAGCTCCATGAACCGCATGCTCAAAAACAACGCGGGCTTTGATTTAAAACAGCTGTTTATCGGCAGCGAGGGAACGCTAGGCATTGTGACCCGTGCGGTGCTGCGCCTGCAGCCGCCTACCCCCAGCGAACAAACCGCGCTGGTGGCGTGCCCCTCCTTCGAAGCGCTCACCGGCCTGCTTAGCTATATGGGCAAAGCCTTGGGTGGTGGCCTGGGCGCCTTTGAAGTGATGTGGCAAAACCACTATCGCCTGCTCACGGAAACGCTAGCGCGCCATTCACCGCCGATTCCCACTGAGCACCCGTTTTATGTGATTATTGAGTCCCTTGGCAGCGATGATGAGCGCAATGCTACCCAGTTCAGCGAAGCATTGGAAAACGCGTTTGAGCGCGAGCTGATTGTCGATGCGGTGATTGCCCAATCCAGCATACAGCGGGATGGACTATGGGCGATTCGGGAAGATATTGAGGGGCTGGTCAAGGGCCTTGCGCCGGTACTCACCTTCGATGTCAGCCTGCCGATTGCCGATATGCAGCGCTACACTGATGCCTTGGAAGCGCGCTTAACGACGCGCTGGCCGGAGGCACGATTAGTGGTGTTTGGCCACTTAGGCGATGGTAACCTGCATATTTCCGTGAGTGCGGGGAGCGCTGCCCCGGAGGTCCGGCGTGAAGTGGAAGCCATGGTCTATGAACCCCTTCGCGCCCTGGGTGGTTCGGTTTCTGCTGAACACGGCATTGGCTTAGAAAAGCGCCCCTGGCTGGGCACCTGCCGCTCCAGCGCAGAGATCGAACTGATGCACACCCTTAAGCAGGCGCTTGATCCGCTGAACCTGCTAAATCGCGGTAAAGTTTTAAGTTAAACACCTCTTATATTTAGGATTCGACCATGCCCGCCGATACCATGCCCAACAAACCTAGGCCCCGCTACCCTGAGCACTTAACCAGTGAAGGCCCTGCGAATCCATTTCCGGGCATCAAGG
The DNA here is from genome assembly GCF_007692655.1 of Halomonas sp. GTDB lineage: Bacteria > Pseudomonadota > Gammaproteobacteria > Pseudomonadales > Halomonadaceae > Vreelandella. The sequence goes on along the minus strand of NZ_REBQ01000140.1, from coordinate 15,630 downwards.
TGCTGGAGCGCCGCATAGGCCGTGAAATCCCTCATCGACTAGGCTCTAACGAAGGCCTGGATATGCCCCACCGCGCTCTTCGCGAGCACTTTGGTGATGCCCTGACCGAACACGTTTACTGCTACGGCGACGCCGAAGCGCTGGGGGTTCGCAAACGCCTTAGCGAGCAGCAGGGTATTGAACTGGAAACGCTGCTGGTGGATGCCGGTGCCGACAGTTTGATTGCCCTGGCCCTGCGCACCACCTGCGAGCCTGGCGAGACGGTTATCAGCACCGCGGGCACCTACCCCACTTTGGGTTATTTTGCCAAAGGCCAGGGCTGTCACTTGGTTGAGCCCAGCTACCATGAAGCACCGGGCGTGCTAGCGCCGGATTTAGAAGCCCTGGCGGCGGCAGCACATAAAGAGAATGCTCGGCTGGTTTATCTGGCCAACCCGGATAACCCCAGCGGCCATTTACATAGCGACAGCGCTATCCTCAAGCTGCGCGATGCACTGCCCGATACCTGCTGGCTGCTGTTAGACGAGGCGTATGGGGATTTTCGTGATGACGCCTATAGCGAGTTCGCTGCCAAAGCGATACCGGGGGTGATTCGCCTGCGCACGCTATCCAAGGCCCATGGCCTGGCGGGCCTGCGCATTGGCTATGCCATTGCCGACCCGGACGTGCTGGCGATGATGATGAAGGTGCGTATTCACTACGCGGTATCATCGCTGACATTGGCCGCTGCCGAAGTGGTGCTCGACCACCCTGCTGAAGTCCACCAGCACGTTGCCGATGTGAAAGCACGCCGGGAGCAGTTGGCTGAGCACTTCCGCGCACTGGGTGCCGATGTACTGCCCAGCGCCACCAACTTTATCGGCATTCGCCTGCCCAGCGCTGACCTCGCCGCCCAGGTACACCAGCAATTGCTAGATAAAGGGGTATTAGTCGCTCGCCTGGCGCATCCAGAGCTTGCCAATGTTATACGCATTACCGCCGTGCAAGCGGCGCTGGAGCCAGGGAGATTAGACGCCCTCGAACAGGCGATTAAGGAAAGCGCCTGATTATATGAGCAAATCTGCTCAGTAGATGCGAGGGCAGGTTGGAGCGAGGGTCTTTTTCCAGGGCCGGAAAATGTTCCCGACAATTCCGGCATTTCCGCCATCCATGGCGGTCAGATGACAAAAGTAGCGCCCATGGACGGGTTCACAGCGCCCTCGCGGAAACCTGCCCTCGCACCGGGGCATGATGATTACCTGCCACATTAGCCCTAAGGCGTTAACCAATGCCGAAAATCATCCAGCTCGCCGCGCACCGCCTGACGATATAAACCCTGCAGTTGAGCCGTCACACTGTCGGGACTGATGGGCTCGTTGACTGGGGGCGCTCCCGCGCGGGTGCCAATATGGCGACCATCCAACTCGCGCAGCGGCAGTATCTCAGCGGCGGTGCCGGTTAAGAACGCCTCATCGGCGGTATACAGCTCGTCGCGGGTGATCCGCCGCTCGCGCACTTCGATACCCAACACCTGTTGCGCCAGCTGTATCACGCTATCCCGGGTGATGCCTTGAAGGCATGAGGTCACTTCTGGCGTATGCAGCACGCCATCGCGGAGCAAAAAGACGTTGGCCGCCGAGGCCTCAGCCACGTAGCCCTCCGGGTCGAGCATAATAGTTTCATCAAACCCGGCTTTGATCGCGGTATTGAGTGCCAGTATCGAGTTAACGTAGTGGCCGTTGGTCTTCGCCCGACACAGGCTGATATTGACGTGGTGGCGCGCCCAGGAAGAGGTCAGCGCACGCAAGCCGTGGGTTGCGGCCTGGGGCGAGATATAGGGCCCCAAATCCCAGGCGGCCACCATGACGTGGGTGGTTAATCCTTGAGCACGCAATCCCATGCCTTCCGCGCCGAAAAACACCGTGGGCTTGAGATAGGCGCTGCTCAGGTTGTTTTTCGCCAGACACTGGCGCTGGGCGTCGATCAGTTCAGCTTCGCTAAACGGCAGCGGCATATCCAGCGAATGGGCACTTTCTGCTAAACGGCGAGTATGTTCGGCCACGCGGAACAGGTGCGTACCGTGGGGGCCAGCGTAGGCGCGCACTCCCTCAAAACAGCCCATGCCGTAGTGCAGCGTATGGGTCAACACATGCACTTTGGCCTCGCGCCATTCCCGCCACTCACCATCCTGCCAAATCCAGCCATCGCGATCATAAAGCGGTGTCATCGGTACTTTTGCTCCCACTGTTGGCGCCAGTCGTCTATCAATGTCTGCTGATGCGGTTGCAGGGCCTGATAGCCCCAGGCGGCAATTTCATCGTTTTGCGGGTCGGGCACGGCAATCGTACTGCCCGCCAAGGTTTGGATCACGGCGTGGCCGCAGAGCGGTACGTAGCCTTCCGAATAGCCGCCTTCGTGCACAAACACCAGTTTGCCGTCGCAGCAGCGCCCGGCCAGGGCTTTCAACTGGTCAGTCATGGTGGCGAACGCCTGGCTATTGAGCAACATCTTGCCTAATGGATCTTTGGCACAGGCGTCATAGCCGCAGGCCACTACAATTAGCTCGGGATTGAAGGCTTCCAAGGCGGGCAGCACCAGCGTTTGCATGGCGTAAGCGTAGGCACCTAAGCCACAGCCTGGAGGTAGCGGCAGGTTAAGGTTAGCGCCAACGCCTGCTCCTGCGCCCTGCTCATCAAAACTGCCGGTGTCCAGCGGGTAGTTGGCCGCCTGATGAAGTGAAACGGTCAACACATCAGCGTCGTCATAAAACGCCGCCTGCTGGCCATTACCGTGGTGAACGTCCCAGTCGAGTATCGCCACGCGCTTGACCTGGCCCAAGGCGCGGGCACGCATCACCGCCACGGGAATATTGCCCAGCAAGCAAAACCCACGGCCTTGATCAGCTTCTGCGTGGTGACCGGGTGGGCGGCATAGGGCGTAGGCGTTGCTTACTTCCCCCAACGCCACGGCTTCCACGGCGGCAATGGCCAAACCTGCAGATTGAGTGGCCGCCGCCCAGCTTCCCGGCATAAAGGGAGCGCAGTCACCGCCGTTTCCGCCGCGTGCTTTATCCCCCGCCTGCAACTCTTCTAAATAGCGTGGCGTATGAAAGCGCAATAGATCATCAAGCGCCGCGGCGGGCGGTTTAATCACGCTCAGCTCATCAATCAGCCCGCTGACTTCGAGGATATTCTTCAGCCGCCGTTTGCTTTCCGGGCTTTCAGACGCCGCCTGGGGCTGCAAAAACTCCCCCGGCGATGAGAACACACCAATAGCCCCCAAATCGTGCCAGAAGCAGCGTTCGTGCCAGTAGAAACCGGTCGAGCTCATGCCATAAAGCCCTGCATAAAGGCGGCTAGGTTCTCACCCAACTGTTCGGTGGGGTAGCCGCCCTCCTGAACAATGACCATGGGAAGTGACAGCGCCGCCAGGCGTTTACCCACTTCAACAAACGCCTCGGTTTCCACTGTGAGCCCCGCAAGCGGATCATCTTTGTGGGCGTCTAACCCTAGCGCCACCACCACCGCGTCCGGCTCATAGCGCTGCAGATGATCAATCAGAATCGCCAGCGCATCGAGATAGACATCACCGTCACCGCCCAACGGTAAGGGCAAGTTAACGTTGGCGCCTGCCCCTTCACCACTGCCAATCTCATTGGCGCCGCCCCAGAAGAAAGGGTAGAAGTCGCTGGGGTCAACGTGCAGCGATCCCGTCCAAACGTCTCCACGGTGGTAAAAGATATCCTGGGTGCCGTTACCGTGATGCAGGTCCACATCAATGATCGCCACCTTGGCAAAGCGTTCGCGCAGCACCGTAGCGGCTAGCGCTGAGTTGTTCAGCAGGCAAAACCCGCCGGCGCGCTCAGGCCCGGCATGGTGTCCCGGCGGCCGGCACAGCGCATAGGCAGTGGGCGCACCATTGAGAACCTCTTCGGCCGCCGCTTCTGCACTGGCCGCCGAAGCCAGCGCGCCTTGAAAACTGGTCGCGCTTAGCGGGCAGGCCATATCGTGCAGGTGCCAGCCCGCCTGGCCAATGGGGTGGCGCGGGTAGTGGTGGCCGCCGCCGCAGGGGTGAATATTGGGCGCGACAACATCTGCAGCGTTGGGCAACTGCTGCCAGCGCTGGTAAATGGTTTCCAAAAACGTCAGGTAGCGCGGCGAGTGGATCTGTTCTAAACGCTTTCGCAGCTTGGGTGAGTCCGCCGCGTTAGGCGCCGTTAGCGTTAGCCCTGCACTGGCTAATCCTTGGGTAAGCAGCTCAGCGCGCAGCGGGCCTTCCGGCGACGGCGCGGGCTGGCCGCGCAGCAAAAAGGTGGGTGGCGCGTGGTAGGCCTGGTCGGGATGGTAGAAACATTTCATGGTTGAGTTCGCAATCCTTGGCAGCCCGTTAGAGTAGTAAAGGAGTCCAGCTGGAAAAGGTTATGCTGGCAGGGCTTCCCAGGTTTCAATGGCTGCCGCCAAGTCTTCAAGCGATGCCCCAACTGACTTAAACAGCGTAATAGCCTCCGGTGAAGAGCGCCCTGGCTTACTGCCGCTTAGCACTTCGGCAAGCTCCGCCTGGATGTGATCAAACTGAAATTCGCCCTCCTCAATGGCTTGCAGGATGTCGCCCGCTTCGCCTTTAGCACCGGCGTAGGTGTCCACAAATACCTCCGCCCGGCGCAGGCACAGGGCGTCGGTTTCACGCATTTGTGGGCGGAAAGCACCGATCAAATCCAGGTGAGTACCGGGAGCCAGCCATTCGCCTTTAATCAGCGGCTGGGTAGAGAGCGTCACGCAGCTAATGATATCCGCTTCCGCCACCGCGTCCGCCAGCTCTTCCACCACCTGGGTCTCGAAGCGCTCGGCGTACTCATCGGCAATGGCCGCCGCTTTGCTGGGGTTACGCCCCCAAATCAGCACGCGCTTGATCGGCCGCACACTGGCGTGAGCCTCAATCACCATGGGCGCCAGCTTGCCGGTTCCTACTACTAACAGCGTCTCTGCCGACTCATTCGCCAACGCGCTGGCTGCCAGTGCAGAAGCCGCCGCCGTGCGCCGACGAGTGAGTTCGCTGCCATCCATACACGCCAGCGGCTGGCCGTGTTTACCTTCGCTGAGCAGATAAAGCCCGGAAATCGCCGGAATGCCATGGTCGGCATTTTGCGGAAACACGTTAACCATTTTGACGCCGATATAGCCCGCCGCTTCCCAGGCGGGCATTAGCAGCATGGTCGCTTCACCATCCGGCCGGTGCATGGCGTGATGATGACGAGGAGGCGACTCCACGCCATTCACAAAAGTGGTGTGCAGCCGCTTGATCAAGCCATCCCAACTCAGGTAGCTTGCGACCTCCTCAGCAGAAACAACCCGCATATCATGCCTCCGGCAGCGCGGCGACGACCATAATCTCAACCTTCCACTCGGGCTTGGCGAGCTGCGCTTCGATGGCTGCGCGCACTGGCGGGCGACCCGGTACAACCCAGGCGTCCCAAGCAGCATTCATATGGTCAAATTCCGCCATGCTGGTCACCCAGATTTGCGCTGAAATCAGGTGCTCTTTTGAGGTGCCCGCTTGCGCTAGCAGCTTATCGATACGCGCCAGCACCTGTTCGGTTTGGCCGCGCATATCCGCCGTGGCATCCGCAGGTACTTGGCCCGCAAGATAAACAGTGCCGTTATGAATAGCGACTTGGCTCATGCGTGCATTGCTGTCTTGATAAGTAACGCCCATGCAGTTTCTCCTGGAAACATGTTCTTCTGAATTAGGTAGATTGTTTAGAGACTAGAGCTCTCAACGCTAAATTACTTGCCCGACACTGCGATAGTTTTGCCCGAAAGTCATGTAAAGCATGTTTAGGCAGCGCCTGATGATCAGCGGTCTGAGGAGGGTGACAGCTCGAAGTAGCGTCGATAAGCGCGGGAGAAGCTGCCTTGATCGCGAAAGCCCACTAACATCGCAATATGTCCGAGGCTCAGTGTGCTATGGCGCACTAGCGTCCGCGCATGCTCCAGGCGCCTGCGCTGCACATAAGCAAGTGGCGTCACGCCGGTAAGCTCACGAAAACAGGTATGGAAATGCCCAGGGCTTAAGGCACACAGAGAGGCCAACTGATCCACGCGGATCTCATCGGCTAGGTGTTGATCCAGCCAGGCATCCAAGCGGGCCAGGTCAAGCCGTTCGCTAATAGAGTGCTGGCCCAACTGCCCTGCCGCGGTGGGCGTGGCGTCTTGTAAATACATATACAGCGCACGTAGCAGCAGGACGGCAATTTCATTTTGCAGCGCCGGGCATTGCTCAAGCTGATGCGCCAAAGCGTGGGTGAGCTGGTTTAACGCCGGGGGAACGCTAAAAAAGCGCGGTTTGTCGAAGAGACGCTCAATCTCACTGCCTTTTTCCAGCGTGGCCAGATGGGCAACGGGAACATCCAGCACCAGGGTACGGTTACAACCATCGCCCTTAAATTCATGATGACGGGACGAGGGAATCAAACACCCACGGCGGGCAGTGACACGCTCTCCCCGACCTTCCATAGAGAGCTCTGTGACACCACAGGTCGCCAAAATCAGCTGATGAAAGTCATGGGAGTGAGCCACTTGTTCTTGGGCTAAATTACGGCTATGCAGCTCAAAAAGGGCCATGGTGGGATACCGTCTTTCGTCGAAGGCTATTGAAGCACTATAAAACGGCTGGGCCACAAAAAGCGAGAGAGCGGCCCACGATGGCTTAACGCACGGCGGGATGGGCGCCATTGAGGCGCTTGTCATCCGCTCGTCATAGACTCGGATTAAGGTTGTATTAAGCTGCCATAAGAGTCCTAACACTATGCCACAGCGTCCACGCCTCCCTCTTAGCGACGCGGAAGTCGCGCCCCTTACCCAACTGGCCAACGGCAACGCCCTTGCGCTGCAGCGCAAGGCGGACCGGGAGGCTCGGCTGGCGACGGCCAGGGCGTTTTTTCACCCAACGACATCCACTTCCAAGCTCCCGTCAGGGGCCATGAAGATATTGATGATTTCGGATGTCTATTTCCCTCGTGTTAATGGTGTCTCTACCTCCATCGCCAGCTTTCGTGGCGCCCTTGAGCGGCAGGGCCACTCGGTCACGCTAATCTGCCCCGCCTATCCCGTAGGCCAGGTGGATGAACCGGGCGTGCTGCGTATTCCCTCTCGGCAGGTGCCCGGTGACCCAGAGGATCGACTGATGCGCTACCGGGATCTACTCACTCTGGCGCCCACGCTTGCCGCCGAGACCTTCGATCTCATTCATGTGCACACGCCCTTTACCGCCCACTATGCCGGTGTCGCTCTTGGGCGACGGCTCAAGCTGCCAGTGGTAGCGACTTACCACACGCTCTTTGAGGAGTACTTGCACCACTACATCCGCTGGTTACCCCAGCGCTGGCTACGCTTAATCGCACGCCGACTTTCGGTGCATCAGTGTCAGCAGGTGGACGCTTTAGTGGCCCCCTCCCGGGCGATACAGCAAGCGCTGGCCCGTTACGGTATTACCACGCCCAGCGAGGTGATCCCCACCGGCTTGGCGGTGGAGACCTTTTGCCACCCTCAGGAAGAGAGCGATTTTCGGACGCACTACCACTTACCGCCAGAGGCGCGGGTGCTGCTTTATGTAGGGCGTGCCGCCTTTGAAAAGAATATCGATTTCCTGATCGATATGCTGCCCAGCGTATTAGCCGAACACCCCGCCACCCGCTTAATCATTACCGGCGAAGGCCCGGCCCATGACGCCCTTGTGCAGCGTGCACAGCACGTGGGCGTGGCAGAGGCGGTGTTATTTCTTGGCTATCTTGACCGCAGCGGCCCACTGCAGGCGGCCTACCGCGCCGCCGATATCTTTGTGTTCGCGTCACGCACGGAAACCCAGGGGCTGGTGCTGCTGGAAGCGATGGCGCTGGGCACGCCGGTGGTCTCCACCGCCATGATGGGTACCCTTGATGTGTTAAAAGAGGGAGAAGGCTGCCTGATTGCCGAGGAGACGCATGATGATTTTGCTACCAAGGTCAACCGCCTGCTAAGCGATGAAGAACATCGTCTAAAACTTGCCGAGAGCGCACAAGCCTATGCCGCTAGTTGGCATGAAGACGCTAAAAGTGCGGAGCTTGTTAGGCTGTATGAGAAGCTCGCGGGCAAGGGTTTAGCGAGTGTAAATAAGTAAGCATCAGCACTCGCTGGAGCTTTCAAGCACGAAAGGGATTTTTTGAAGGCTAGTAGCATGGTGTGTTCCTTTATACTTAATGTAATAAAACGCCGCCCGCAGGCGGCGTGGGTTAGTGCAACCTTACTTTTTGCCGTTACATTGATGTAGTGGCTATTTTAATACTCATAGGCTCTCCTCCAGGCATAAAAAAACCCGCACGTGGCGGGAAGCTTAGACGAGTAATACTCAGCAGAGCATTAAGCGATCATTACGCAATATAACGTCATAGTACTTGATGCTCTGTATAAGTTACCCGCCAATTTGTCCCATCTTCCAGTACGGCGTAAATGGTTACGGGGGCATTCATATTGGGGAACATAATCGGCCCCTCTTTACCATTGATGGTGTAGTCCTTTCCACAGCGGATAGGGATTTCCTGATGGTATGACCCGTTTCTACCCCGTGTCCCATATAGGTAAAACGTGACCGGCTGGCGTCCTTTAAATACCTCAGAGGCCTTATCATGAGAAAGGAAGATCTCTGTGTTGTTACGTAGCGGACGCCCTAAGTGAGGTAACGCCGACCGGGTAGATGCTGTGTACGTTGTTCTATCTTGCAGGCTCACTTCATCCCCTACCGGTGACCATAGGTGGCCCCCATTCATAAAGGTGATGGGAAAGTATTGCTTACCACCACGGCGAGGCAACGTGTTCGTGCGCTTGTAGTTCAAGCTGAACCACTTACTGAAATCCAGGTTGGTACATGAGCCAAAAATAGAGCCATAGCTATACTGCGAGCTGGTTTGGCTAGTAAAGATCAGGTCAGCGATGCGGCTCCACTCTGAATAGATAGAACCAATAAAGCCTCCACCAAACACATTCTGGGGGTTAGACCCCATCACAATATCAATGGCGTTAGACTGACCCGTATGACCGTCTACGTTGCACGTTGACTGACCCGTGATCCATAGGCCAATCCCTGAACGCATCGTTGATACGTGGCCAATACGTCCTTTAGCGGTATGTCCACCTGCGTAGTTGCAGATACCGCCGCCAAACACCAAATGCTGCGCATCTAGCGTCTGTTCAGCATCTGGGATCATCGGATAAACCGTGATCGTGTTGTTCTCACGGTTGACGCTAAGAATTTTGTAAGGCTCTTTCGCAGCCGAAATCCAGAATGACCGCTGCAGCTGGTGAGCCTCGCTTGGAATGACAGAGTTTTCTGACAGCTGGATAGTGGTGTTCTGCCACAGCGTGTTTAACTCCCGATTCACATAGCCGACAGCAGTAACCTTATGTGACTGGGTATCATCACGAGTACTGGCGCCCATATCAGACGCTGTGATGCGCCCAATTGAACTCATATTGTTGTTGCCAGCAGCGTAATACACGGCCCAACCAGAGCCCCGGTAAGCCTCGATATCACAGAAGTGGGCCTCCCGACCGCCTTCAATACGCAGGCCGTTGACGCCCGTTCGACGTGGCAACCAAGGATGAGCGGAACAGGCAAACACAATTTTACCTGTCCAGCGGCTCTTGTCGCAGTTTCGAGCGACCATGACATCGTCCATTGGAGCTAACGCCTTAATGGACAAATCGAATGAGTAAATGCCTGAAAGCCCCTCTACCAGTAACGTGTTGCGAGTACCAAAGGCGCCGCCTGCGTACACAGCATAATCACGAGACTCCCTTGTGCCGCAAAACTTGAAGAAAGCGTCCAGGGCATCGTAACTGTCCTCATCCCAACTTCCATCAATCGCGCCGAAATGGTGGGGGGTTACTGTCTGGCCAGGTTGAAATAGCCATTCGCCAACGCGTAAACCACCCGTTCCAGGCTGGTGAATATAAGTGCCGCCCCCTTTTGTTGATCCTGGGTTATACCCGATAACAGTGGCTATTTTTACGCCACTCAAATAGGCGAGTGCTTCAACACTCTCCACGTAAGCAATATCAGCTGGTTTTGCTGGCGCTGCAGGGCTTTGTAGTTGGTTAGTATCCGTTTGCGGGGTTGCTGGAAGATTATTTAGATTTTGCATAAATGCCTCATTACGTTTTTTGGGTTTATGTTTCTTTAATTGATGCGTTTTACGTTTGCGTGAGCCTTAGCTGCTGTTATCCCCTCAGCAAGCGGCTTATCAACAGGCGTGTTGATGCCGCCCACTTTATTAAGGCTTTCAAACGTTGTTTTGGGTGTGCCCCTATCAACAATGCCAAGCGTGTTGCCGGGCGTTACGAATAGAGAGCCAGGAGCAGCAGGGGAAAATAGAAAATCGGTTTACTAACTTGAGCGTCGCTTTTTAGCGTTGGGTTTGCCGTCTTAAGCTGTGCTGCTTTAGACAGGCAATCATTTCTTACGCCATCTACCGATGACGACTTCATAAAGATCATCCGCCTTATTCCGTATCCACTCAACGCCCATGATGGCGAGGAAGACACAGACAGAAAACGCCGAGACTCCCGGCAATTGGTACTGAATTGCTACCCATAACAGTACCGGGTAAAGCGACACTGAAAGAATGGTACCGACCGTCGCACTCATGAGTGCTTTAGTCCATGGGCCGCCGTTATGTAGAACGGTGATAAACCCCACAGCAAACGTTGCTGCACTAAGCAGTAGGTACGGCAATATATTCACTAACCAATGCCAGCTATTTGGATCGCGGTTTAGCATAGTGTTTTTCTCTTGAGTTCTACCGTAATGACACGCCTTTCGGTGGGCCCCGGTTATGAATTGATAGCCACTCCTCCAGCCGCCTTATAAACGACCAGCAAAGCGTCGCTTGCTAGCTCACGCTGGCCATAACCTGCACCAGGAAGGCTCGCCCATATTCTTCGGCAGGCATGAATGGCTTCACGAATGCGGCCTTCATGGATAAGTGAAAGCGCTTTGCATTGGCGGATCAGGTGAAGTGCGCCTAAATCCTGGTTTTCTGGCGTGAAGTCCGTAAGGTAAAAGCGCTCAACCAGATCGTCCCAGGTGCGGATTAGGAACTGATAACGCCCCGCAGCGGAGGAATTAATTTTATAAGCTGGCAGCCAGACCATCTGGCGGGGGTGATCGTGATAGCGCTCAAAAGTGCTACCGCCCACTATGACGTTGTAGCCATTTTGTGTGCCGAAACGTGGCGTGCCCTCGGCATATGCCAACATATCGAGGAATGCAGTCACGTTACCTGCACGAGTGTCTTTAGGCGGCGGTGCTGGCTCAACGCGCAGCAGTTCCGCCTCGTCATACCAATAGGTCGGCGAGTTCGCAGTCATGGAAACCTCAGAAAGGCTAAGAAGGGGCAAAACGTTGCCAAGTTGCAAGCAATAGGAAAGTGGTACGAATAGGAAAAGCAGAAACGAAAAAGCCCCGCCGGGAGGCCCGGCAGGGCTTAGTAGTTAACCGTTAGTACCAAACAATTAGCATTTAAAACTAGTTTTTAAACCTAGTTTTTAAACCTTGATATGATGCCTAGCAACTGAGTATTAGATGGCCTTTGAATACAGCTTTGGTAGCCTAGATATAGTTATAACCCAGAAACGCCACATCCGCAAATACTTTATGCTGCTTTTATTTCACCTTGCGCCAGCCACTCCCTTAGCTGCGTGCGCGCACGCCGGGCAGCGTGCTGCAAAGCGTTGACGCTCTCAAAATGCCTCACTCCCTCATTCAGCCCTAACGAGCGCAGTAACACATCTTGTCGTTCTACCATTTGTCGCGCGGTCACCATCCACTGGCTATGGCCCATCTTGTCAGGACGTACCCGAGCAGCCTGCAGAAGCATCGCCGCCGCTTGCCGCCTGGGCAATTGATCCATCAAAAAAGCGCATGCTTTATGCCATTGGCTCTCGGGATGGTAGCGCATTGCCGCCAACATAGTGTGGTCACTACGACCACCACTGTTAGGCATTTCGCCAGCCAATGCGGTAATGCTGAACGGCTGATAACCAGGGTTCTCATGCCGGCAATCCAACTGCAGCTCCAACATGGTATCGATAATCCGTGACACCGCCGCATCGCGCGCACGCTCATTCTGTTGGGCCGCTTCAACAACACGCCAAGGATTGGCTATCCGCTTCCACTCATCAAACTGCATGGCACTCCTTTTAACTTTATCCATTAGCCTTTCCTCCCCTGGTACCGATTGGAATTGCACGTCTTGGCTCTAAGGCCGGCACCTGGCGCAGAAACGCAAACAGCATCGCCTTAGATTTTAATTGGGGCGACATACATCTTTTGGTGCGGCTACCTGGCTACCGGATGACACTGAATACTTGCCTATGGTTGACATTTAAAACTGCCAAGCCAATATATACGTAAAAAATACGTATAACTAAGTATTTAGTCAAGGAGGTTACATATGTTACAATAGTTACAATCATGGCTAATCCCACTAAAATATGGCTACTGCTATATTTTCAGAGCAATTAGGCACTCTTACCGGAGCTCCACAATTCATGATCGACAAGCAACCTCATGGGCCAAGCCGGGAATTTGTATGGGAACGAGTTAAACAAGTCGCTCAAAAATTCCACGGCCACCCCAAGGAACGTGGCGTCTCTAAGTTAATTGCTATGGATTCAGACCAGTCACCCCAGTATGTCTCTGACTGGAAGGCAGGAAGATCCCCTATCCCCATGGCCACGCTAACCAAGCTGGCAGCCACGTATGGCGTCAGCGCAGGTTACCTAGCAGGCTTTACCGATGATCCCACGCCTAGAATTTCCCGTGACGAATCGAAGCTAGCCGCCCAAATGGCTGAACTCGTCGAACGCGCTATAGAGAAATCAAGCGAGCCTGTAGACACAATGACGGCAACGCGCTTGTGCGGGATAGCCCTTCAAATGCTTTTGAAAGGAGAAAAGGAAGCTGCGATCCTTGGGACGCTGATATATGAAGCAGAAGGCCGCATAAGTGATTGTTTATAATCGTGGAAAGGCACGGCTGGATGGGCACGATGACTACCCGAGAGACTCTGTTCAAAAACTACCTGTGTACGCGGGCTTTTTATACAAAGCCTAGTCAAAACGCCTCTTTCAATATACTGTATACACATACAGGCATTGGCCATGAGGCAAATAAAAATGCACGACAGCCAGCGCCCAAAGAGCGCGACAATACGAAGGACTAATATCTCGAAAAGTGACTCGCTTCAACCAGCAGACACTGCGAGCTTACGTAGCCGCTCCCAAGCGGATAATGATGCTATTAGAAGAGTGATAGCCAGCCATGTGGATAGGATCGATTACACGACCCTGGCTAAACGACGCAATTAAAGCAGTAGTGACGACATGCTAGTGATCTAAAAAATATACGTACAAAAAACATGTAAATTTACGTATAAAACTCACAACAAGAGACGCTCTTCATCACGCTTTACTAAATCATTGTGGATCACTGGTCAATTAATCCCGAGAGATATCACCAATCACGCGCCTGATTTGCTCTCTTAGCCAAACCAACCCTAGATCCTTATCCGTCCATATCGCCCAGTTCATGGTTACCGGCGGGAAGCTGAGGGGTATCGGCATTTCACAAAAAGTTAGCCCGAATAGCGGCGCATACTGCACGGCAATCCTTCTTGGCACGGTCGCCACAATCGGGGCATTGCGTGCCGCGGCCAGCAACGGCATAAAATCGGGGGCTGCCAAAATGACATCAAGCTCTATGCCCAACCCGCCTAAAGCGTCACCAACACAGCCTGCAACATTTGCCGTCTGGGATAGCACCGCATGTCGTGCACCAAGATAGTCTTCTCGAGACAGCGGCGGGGTCAATCGACAGAGGTCGGCATTAAAGCAGCATGCCACGTTGGATTCGAACAGGACTTCGCCTAGATGGCGGGTCTGTTTACAGCCAATAGCCAAGTCAATTTCGCCCGCATCCATCATGAAGTCCACGGTTTCGACGGAAATCGCTCGGCTCAGTAGCCGGACACCCGGCGCCGCTGATTGCAGCCGCTCCATCAAGGCAGGCAGCAGAATCATCTCCATTTCACCGGTAATCCCCACCCGAAAGATCCGGTCCGCTGTCTGTGGCTCAAAACTGTCCGTTGCGCGAAGTGCATGTTGCGCCTGGGTCAAGGCAGCGCGCACAGGCCCTGCAAGCGCCCTGGCTTTCGCCGTCGGCTGCATCTTCTGCCCAACACGGACGAAAAGATCATCCTGCAATAATATTCGCAGCGTCGATAAGTTATGGCTCATTGCTGACTGGCCAATGCGAAGCTTTTCGGCGGATTTGGTGACACTCAGCTCTTGCATCATTGCGTCAAATGCAATCATTAGGTTGAGGTCGAAAGAGCGTAAATTGAAATGATCAATATTATCCATGTGTGGCATCGATTTGATTACTGACCGATGAAAATATACCTTTTCCTCATGGGGTGACAAGCCACCGGCTGAGTTCGGGCTATTTAATTGAGAGAGAGTGCTTTGATGATTTCACGCAGAGATGTGCTTAAAGGTTCGCTGGCTGCCGTTGCCCTTGGAGCAGCAGCTAGTACCGTCTTCATTCCATTGAGCGCGGCGGCTAGTGCACCGCTGGTGGGCACCCAGGCGCCGGGCTATTACCGCTTGATGGTGGGTGATGTCGAAGTCACCGCTCTTTCGGATGGTACCGGCCTATTTCCGATTGCCGATCTTTACCTGAATATCACCCCCGAACAGGCCCGAACGGCACTTGCCAATGCATTTCGAGACACGCCCACCCATCTGTCGGTTAACGCCTATCTGTTAAATTTTGGCGACCGACTTGTTCTTCTGGATGCTGGAACCAGTGACCTGATGGGCCCCTCCTTAGGCAAGCTGACAAACAATATCATCGCTTCGGGCTATCACCCCGACCAGATTGATGATGTGGTGATTACCCACATTCATCCTGATCATACCGGTGGGCTTATCCTTAACGGCCAAAAGGTGTTTGCCAACGCCATGATCCATGTGCCGAAGCTCGACGAAGAGTATTGGCTGAGTGCTGCAAACCGTGAGCAGGCTCCCGACGACGCCAAGGAGTTCTTTGATCAGGCGGTCTCGTCAACGAAGCCCTATATCGACAGCGGAAAGCTGCGTACCTATGAGGCGAATGCGCCCGCTATTCCAGGAGTTATCAACTCAACCCACCGTCCAGGCCACACCCCTGGTCACAGCGCATTGTGGTTTGAAAGCAATGGCGAAAAATTCGTTTATTGGGGAGATATCACCCATGGCGATGTGGTGCAGTTCGACCAACCAGGTGTAGCGATTGCCTTTGACGTTGATCCCGACCAGGCTATCGCCTCACGCGAAGCGGCCTTTGCCGAAGCCGTCTCGGAAAGATACATGGTGGCTGGCTGCCATATCGCCTTCCCAGGTATCGGCTACGTGGTCGAAGACAGCACGATGTTTGACTGGGTAGCCATCAATTATCGCGCAGACGTTTAGCCGCTTTTGACGTTAAGTGCACGGCCACGCTAATGAACGGTTAATAGGGGCAAGGCAGGCACAAAAAAGGGCTTAACGAATAAACGTTAAGCCCTTAAATTTGGTGCCG
>NZ_REBQ01000193.1 GCF_007692655.1 Halomonas sp. | reverse complement strand
TAAGCCTCATTAGCGCCCGCCTGGGCACGAATGGTGGCTGTACCGAGCACTTCCTGGCGATTGTCGTCGGCTAGAACAAACGTATAGTGCTCGTTTTCAGGAAACTCAACGTCGCCGTTAAAGGCCTCTTGAGAGCGCTCAATACGCTCCTGAAGCCGCTCTCGGTTGGCAGGCAAGTTGGTTAGTCTAGGCACTGCATGCTCGGCTAATTGCTCAAGCGCCGTGAGATCAGACGCCTGAACGGGTCGAACTACCAGCATTCTCGACGCCTCCCCTTCGGTTAACACGATTGACGCAGTCTGCTGTTCACTCATGCTGCCGCAACTAACCGCTCAATCGCGCGCTCTAAGCGAGCCATACCCTCAGCGATATCGGCTTCGGGAATGACCAGAGAAGGCGCCATACGCAGTACGTTTGGCCCGGCGATAAGGGCCATCAAGCCTTCTTCAATCGCTAGCGGCAGAATGTCCTTGGCACGCCCTTCATAGGCATCCGACATCTGAGCGCCCATCAGCAGCCCCATACCGCGAATCTCTTTAAAAACGCCGTACTTGCGGTTGATGGTTTCCAGGTGCTCGCGAAACAGATCGTGACGATGTTTAACCCCTTCAAGCACCTCTGGAGTATCGATAAACTCCACCGCCGCCAGGGCAACGGCTGATGCCAATGCATTGCCGCCGTAGGTAGAACCATGGGTCCCCACCACCAGCGATTTAGCCACCGCATCAGTGGCCAACATGGCGCCAATGGGGAAGCCGCCGCCAAGGGATTTTGCGCTAGTGAGGATATCCGGCGTAATGCCGAAGTTTTTGTAAGCATAGAGTTCGCCGCTGCGGCCAACGCCGGTTTGCACCTCGTCAAAAATCAGCAGTGCATTGTGCTCGTCACACAGGTCGCGTAGGCCCTGGAGGAACGCCTGTGTACCGGGGACAATGCCACCTTCGCCCTGCATCGGCTCAACCATGATCGCGCAGGTGTCATCGCCGACTAATTTGCGCACACTCTCCAAGTCGTTGTAATCGGCATGCAGAATACCGCCGGGCACCGGGCCAAAACCTTGTGAGTACTTGGGCTGGCCGCCGACGCTCACGGTGAAGAAGGTGCGGCCATGGAAGGATTGATAAAACGAAATGATTTTATCTTTGTGCTCACCGTGATGATCTACCGCCCAACGGCGCGCCAGCTTAAGCGCCGCCTCATTGGCTTCGCCGCCAGAGGAGCATAAAAACACCTTATCCGCGAAAGTACGCTCGACCAGGGTTTTAGCCAACGCAAGTGCAGGTTCGTTGGTAAACACGTTGGAAAGGTGCCAGAGCTTTTCGCCCTGCTCTTTCAGCGCATTCACCAGCACCGGATGGCAGTGCCCCAGCGAGTTCACGGCGATACCGCCAGCGAAGTCGATATATTCACGCCCTTCTTGATCCCACAAGCGGCTACCTTCTCCACGCACCGGAATGACATGCTGTGGCGAGTAGTTAGGCGTCATGTAGTGGTCATAATCCTGACGGCTTGGGGTATGGCTCATGGGGCTCTATCTCCAGTGGAGGAAAGGAATAACAACAGTATAAGGCGGCCACTAGGTTACCTGCTTTCAGCAATGTGACGGAAAATTATGAAAAGCTGCACCCTTTAGCGCCTTGAAGAACGCTATAAGAGCGCCATACTTATTGGCAAGCGATAAAGTCCTGCTTACCAAGCGAGCTATCGCGACGTACTGACACTCAGGATGAGAGGAGTACTTCGTATGCAGATTAATTTGAGCGGCAAACACGCCATTATTACTGGTTCAACAGCGGGTATTGGTTTTGCGATTGCCCAAGGGTTAGCCCAAGCGGGTGCCGATGTAGTGATCACCGGGCGTTCTCAAGAGCGAATTGATAAGGCTATCAGTGCGATCAAGAAAGATGCGCCTGGTGCCAACATCCAAGGAGTCGCTGCCGACCTTGGCACCGCTGAAGGCTGTCAAACACTCATTGAGCAGCAACCTAACGCGGACATTTTGATCAATAATGTGGGCATTTTCGGACCGCAGGACTTTTTTGAGGTCGATGATGCCACCTGGCAGCAATTTTTCGACATTAACATCATGAGCGCGGTGCGCCTTACTCGCCACTATGCCCAAGGTATGCGTGAGCGTGATTGGGGCCGCATCCAATTTCTATCCAGCGAGTCAGGCATCAACATTCCTACCGAGATGGTGCACTACGGTGTTACTAAGTCTGCTCTACTGGCGGTGTCTCGTGGACTCGCAAAATTACTCAGCGGCACCCAGGTGACGGTTAATGCCATTCTGCCCGGCCCCACCCGCTCCGAAGGGGTGATTAATATGATTAGTGAGATGGCCGAGAAAGAAGGCGTTTCACAACAAGAGATGGAAGCACGTTTTGTAAAAGAGAACCGCCCTACTTCCATCATTCAGCGTTTAGCAACGCCCGAAGAAGTCGCTAGCATGAGCGTCTATGCCGCATCACCCCAGGCCAGTGCGACCACCGGGGCAGCGCTTCGCGTAGAAGGCGGTATTGTCGATACCTTAACCTGATTCATCTAACCCAGCCGCTCTTCCCTGGGCGTCATGCCAAAGTGATTCCGGTAGGCGGTTGAAAAGTGAGCACCAGAGGAAAATCCAGTGACAAAAGCGATCTCACCTACCGGTCTATCGCTTTCCCGCAGCTGTTTGCGGGCTTCCTGTAAGCGCAAGTCCAGGTAATAGCGACTGGGCACCGCTTGTAGATACTTTTTAAATAGCCGCTCTAACTGGCGCCGGGAGATACCCAAGTGCTCGGCAAGCTCCAGGGTCGAGAGCGGCTCTTCAATATTGGCCTCCATTAGCGTCACAGCTTCCACCAGACTTTGCGGTGCATGGGCCAAACGGCTACGCAGCGGAACGTGCTGGCGTTCGTCGCCCAAGCGAATACGACCACATACAAACTGTTCCGACACCTGCTCCGCCAAGCGGGCTCCGTGATGCTGCCCAATCAGCGTCAGCATCATATCCATCGCTGCGGTGCCACCCGCACAGGTCAACCTGTTGCGGTCAATTTCAAACAGCTGCTGAGAAAGCGTTACTTGCGGATACGCTTGAGCAAAAGCTTCGAAACGCTGCCAGGGCAGCGTAGCGCGATAGCCTTCCAACAACCCCGAGCGCGCCAAAACTTCCGTACCTCCTGCCAAGCCACCCAACGCCACCCCGCGCCCCTGATGCTCCCTTAGCCAATCATTAAGCTTCGCAGGCAACGCATAGGGCAGCGGCGTGGGCGCGCATATTAAGATAATATCCAGTGGACCCAACGCCGCGCCTAGCTCATGTTGAGCGATCAATGAGAGCTGAGCACCACTGCGCACAGGGTCATTGTTTAGGCTCAAGGTCATTGTCTGGTACAGCATCTGCCCGCTCAGATGATTGGCCATCTGCAGTGGCTCAAGCGCACTGGCATGGGTCAGCAGCGAAAAACCTGGAAGCAGCATAAAGGCCACCCGCCTGCGGGCAGTATCAGGTTGCGGGGTTAACGAGTTGGGCTGCATGAAAAATAACTGAGCTGCATGAAAACCGCCGTCGGTTTAGTGAAAGCCATATCTTACCCAATTGTTCAGATGAAGGCAGCGCAATGACCACTCAGCCAAAAACATGGTGCATGAATGAAAATTGCCGGACATTTAGCCCGGCAATTGAGGATGGTAATTGAGAATAGCAATTAAGAAGAGCAATTGAGAAAAGTAATGCGCTCGGTTTAACCGCCGCTGTTGCCCATACCAAGTATGACCATACCCGCCACCACAACGCCTAACACGATGATGACTATAGGAAGCATTTTATAAAGCCCGCTAGGCGGCTTTTTGGCCTCTGGCTGGCGATGTGGCTCAGCCTCATCAAAGTCTTCTGGAATCCGTTGATGCAGTACGTGCTCTTTCTCTTCTTCCGGGGTTTTGCTTTCCTTGGTATCCATCATTCCTCCTGGCGATCCGGTTGAAAGCGTAACGGCAATTCTTAATTGAAAAGCGATCTCGATTAAAAAGCGATCTCGATTAAAAAGCTACGTCACGTTTTAAAAATTAATAGCATCTATTATAAGTTAATGACATCGAAGACCACCTCAGGGTTCACATCAGCGTCGTAATCGACGTCATCACGCTCAAAGCCGAACAACTTTAAAAATTCGTGCTTATAACCAGCATAGTCGGTAATGTCGAAAAGGTTGTCAGTCGTGACTTCCGGCCACAGATCCTGACACGCCTGCTGAATATCGTCACGCAGCTCCCAGTCATCTAAGCGCAGGCGTGCAGCTTCGTCGGTAGCGAATTCGCCGCGTAACCCTTGAGGCGAGTAAAGATGCTCACCAAAGAGGCGATTTAACTGGTCAATGGTACCTTCATGGAGCCCCTGCTCTTTCATGATGCGATAGACCATGGCGATATAAAGTGGCATCACCGGAATCGCCGCGCTGGCCTGGGTGACTACCGACTTGAGTACGGCAACGTTGGCTCCACCGCCGCTCGCTTTCAACTTGCTATCAATGGCTGTGGCGGCACGATCCAGATCTTCCTTGGCCTTGCCGAGAGCACCGTGCCAGTAAATCGGCCAGGTAATTTCGGTGCCGATGTAGCTAAACGCAACGCTGCGCGCGCCTTTAGCCAGCACGCCAGCTTGGTCCAGTGCGCTCATCCACAGTTCCCAGTCCTCGCCACCCATGACGGTAATGGTGTCGTCAATCTCTTGCTGGGTCGCTGGCTCAACTTCCGTTTCGATGATCACGTCTTTGTTGGTATCAATCGCCGTGGCGCGATAGGTTTCACCGATGGGTTTAAGGCTGGAGCGCTTCAATTCACCGCTGTCCGGCAGCTTACGCACAGGGGACGCCAGGGAGTACACCACCAGGTCAATTTCACCCATATCCTGCTTGATTAACTCAATGGCTTTATCACGCGCTTCGTGGGAGAAGGCATCGCCGTTAATCGATTTACTGTAAAGCCCTTCCTGCTTGGCAAATTTGTCGAAAGCGGCACTGTTGTACCAACCGGCGGTTCCGGTTTTTTTATCCGTGGCGGGCTTTTCAAAGAATACGCCCAGCGTATCGGCGCCGTAGCCAAACGCTGCAGTAATCCGAGCTGCCAAACCGTAACCACTTGAAGAGCCAATAACGAGCACTTTTTTTGGACCGGCATCTTTGTTTAAGCCACGAGCGCGGGTTGCTTCAATCTGTTCGCGGACATTTTGCTCACAGCCAGTGGGGTGAGTAGTGGTACAAATAAAGCCGCGTACTTTAGGTTTAATTATCACATCGAACCTCGCTATCAGATTAATTTGGCTTTTGACATCATCATTAGCGCCATTGCTGTGTGATGACGGTGTCATTTCTAAGTGAGACTATTCTAGCGGTCTCCGCACGCTCTGTCCGCTCTTGAGCTATTTGTTAGCCCTTGTGTACGATTGTCCGCCCTTGAGCTAGGGACGCTTTCGCGTCACGATAGCGTCTCAGGTAATGCGCAGATACTTATATCAGTCACGACTTCCCTAATGAGGCGATCATGAATGCACAGCAGCTAGTAGACGAACGGGGTGATCTTTGGTTAGCTCTCGCGCCGCTGTGGCTTGACCGAGAACCCAGCGAGCGAGACTACGCACGCATGGTAGAGGTCGTGCAGCGTTACGATATGACGCTCAAGGAGCTGGAGTGGATGTTTCGTTTAGAAATGGCACCGGTGATGTCGCGCCACCAGCTGTCGATTGCTAGCGAGTGGCGAAAATTTGATGATTACAAATTGATGCAGCAGTTGGTTAACCATAATTTACGTTTGAAAGGCTGGCGGCGTAAAAGCTGGGCACTTTTTTCCGGGCTGACCACCATGATGGTCCGACATCGTTGGAGCGAGCTTATGAGCAGGGTCATGGTAGCGCGGGGGCAAGTATCGTAACGCCCCCCTCCCGTGCTACGCCACCTACTCTGCGTCTAATGCTTTTTCCAGTGCCAATCGCAGCGGACGGCCATGATCACGAGGCCCAAAGCGCGCAATAACGTTGCCATCACGCCCAATTAAAAATTTAGTGAAGTTCCATTTTACTGTCTTAGTGCCTAGCACGCCTGGCGCCTCTCCCTTCATCCATACAAAGAGTGGGTGCGCGTCACCGCCATTCACTTTCACCTTTTCCATGAGCGGGAAAGTAACCCCAAACTGGGTCTCACCGAAGGTACAAAACGCCTCAGCACTCTCCGGCGATTGTTTTCCAAACTGGTTGCATGGAAACCCTAGCACCGTGAAACCGCGATCACGGTAGCGCTGATAAAAGGCTTCTAACTCTTTCAACTGCGGGGTAAAGCCGCACTGGCTCGCAACATTAACCACCAGCAAGACCTGGCCACGCAGTGCACGCAGGTTAAATGGCTGCCCTTGGTGGGTATAACAGTCTACATCGTAAATCGTCATTGGTAGGCCCTACAAACACCCTAAACGGCATACTCGCCACCATGCCACGGCTATACCTTTTACACCAGAGGCCCAGCGACCACTCTTAGCGCTAATGCGATCAATAACACCCCGGTAATACGATTAATCCAATGCGCATGCTGTTGCAGCCAGGGCAAAATCCGTGAGTGGGACAGCACCAACGCGACCAATACATACCACCCCCCATCAATAATCATCGCCGTTAACACAATAATCGCTTTGGCTAGCCCACTCATATCAGGGGTCACGAACTGGCTAAGTAACGCGACAAAAAAGAGAATGAGTTTAGGGTTGCCTAACGCTACCAACACCCCCTCTTTGGCGGCTTGGCTTTGAGTAGTGGCAATGACATTAGCCTGCAAGGCGCCTGACCGACCTGCCCGCAACGCTTTGAACCCTAACCAGGCCAAATAACCGGCGCCACACCAAGTAATCAATTGAAATAAAAGAGGAAAACCTGCAATCAAAGCCCCCAACCCCCACACGGTCAGGAGCGCATAAAAGCCCACACCAAAGGCATGAAACAGCGCTGCTGTCACCCCAGAAAACCGACCACCGCCCAACGTATGACGCAATACCAGGGCCAAACTTGGGCCTGGCGACATTGCCCCCATGGCACAGATAGCGGCTAATGACAGCCAAAGTGTAAACGGCATACGGGTTCCTTCGTTAAGGGGCCTATGTCAGCCTAATAGGTATAAACTGCCACTATACTCGAAGTGAAGCTGCTCTTTGGCAAGCGCCGTAAATAACGCTGTTAGCATGGTACGCTGTTGGGTAAAATTTACTCTTTTCACTCTTTTACTTTTTTCAAAAACACCCGCCCCACTGCTCAACACACGGGGCGTATAGCAAACATAGGGACGGCAACATGGGTAGGGCTTTTCAGAACCGTAAGGAATCCATGGCCAAAACGGCCGATGCAAAGACCAAGGTCTACAGCAAGTATGGACGTGAAATTTACGTTTGCGCCAAAGCGGGTGGCAGCGACCCTAATGGCAACTTGGCACTGCGCGGTTTGATGGAACGGGCGAAAAAAGATCAAGTGCCTTCCCACGTTATTGATAAAGCGCTCGACAAAGCCAGCGGTGCAGGCGGTGAAGACTTCTCACCAGCGCGCTACGAAGGGTTTGGCCCCGGCAATGTGATGGTGATCGTCGACTGCCTGACCGACAACCCTAACCGCACCTTTGGCGATGTGCGCGGCTGCTTTACCAAAACCAAAAGTAAAATCGGTACGCCGGGTAGCGTCAGTCATATGTTTGACCACTGCGCCATTTTCTCGTTTATCGGTAGCGATGAAGAAGCTGTACTAGAAGCACTCATGGAAGCCGATGTGGATGTGACAGACATTGAGCAAGAAGGTGAACGCATCACCGTCTTCGCCCCACATACCGAATACGCTAAAGCCAAGCAGGCGCTCTTAGATGCTTTCGGTGACATTGACTTTGAGGCCGACGAAATTCAGTTTCTACCGCAAACCACCACTACGCTGGAAGGCGATGACGTGGCAATGTTTGAAAAATTCCTGGGCATGCTCAACGAGCTGGACGACGTGCAAAACGTTTACCACAGTGGAGAGCTACCTGAATCCACCGAGGCCTAG
>NZ_REBQ01000226.1 GCF_007692655.1 Halomonas sp. | reverse complement strand
AGCTGAAGGCTCTTGCTGTTCACGCTGCTCAGCAAAAGGTAAAAACAGCTCAAGGGTATGCACCAGTAGCCAGCCTAACCACACGCTTTCGCCTTTGCCTGCTTCGCCAACGCGGTTCATGCCATCATTCCAGTCGCCTCCCCCAATCAGTGGTAGGCCGTGTTCACCGGTCAGCTCGATGCTCTGGTCTAAGCCTCGGGCACAGTGCTCAAACAGCGAGGCAGTTTCTGCAGCAACCATGGGCTGGAAAAAGCTGTCGTGTTCGCCGGGAGCTAATAAGGCACCTTCCAAAAAACTCACTGGCTCGTCCAGTACAGCACTATCCTGAGAAGTGGCTATATAGCGGGCGCTGGCATAAGCCAGCCACACCCGGTCATCCGAAATACGTGTACGAACGCCTTGGCCAGAGTGGGGCAGCCACCAATGCTGTACGTCACCTTCAACAAATTGTCGCGAAGCGGCACGCAATAAATGCTCGCGAGTTGTCTCGGGGCTGGTAAAGGTTAACGCCATGCCGTCCTGAAGCTGGTCGCGGAAGCCGTAGGCTCCACTGGCTTGATAGAACCCAGAGCGTGCGGTGATCCGACAGGCAATGGTTTGGTAAAGCAACCAACCGTTAAGCATAATGTCCATGGCGCGGTCGGGAGTGGTCACCTGGACCGCATTAAGCTGCGTTTGCCAGTGCGCTGTTACCGTAGCGAGCTCAGTATCGATATCAGTTGCGCGATAACGGTCGATGAGCGCTTGTACCTCTTCGGTAGAGCCTCCCTGGCCCATCAGTACCACAATATCAGCGCTTTCACCTACCGCTAACGAAATGCCACGGTTGAGTGCAGCACAAGGGTCTAATCCGGCGCCTTGGGTTCCGGAAAGAAGCGCCTTACGGCTTAGTCCTGCTGGAGATGCCAGGCTTCCACCATGGCCGATAAATTCGCTGCGGTCAGCTGTCCATGAGGTGGGTTGTTCGCCTATATCTATGAACGCCACCCGGCCCGGGAAATTGATATTCCAGGGGTTCTCAACCAGCAGCGCGCCGCGGCAGACGTCTTGGCGCGAGATCAGAAAAGGCGCCGACGCACTGCGCGAGGTACCTAACACCCATTCTGCATAGGCGGTGACCGAGAGCGTGCGTGGCCTTCCTGAGTGATTGGTGATTCTCAGCCGTGAAATTCTAAGCGGGTCTTCTAACGGCACGAAGTGCAGTAGTTCGAGCGCAATGCCGTCCGTTTGGTGCTCAAACTGGCTATAGCCAAAGCCATGGCGGGCAATATAGCGGCCTTGATCACGTAGAGGGCGCGCGGTTGCCGTGTAGAGCGCCAATGACTCTTCATCGCGGACATAAATGACATCGCCATTTGGGTCTACCACCGGATCATTGGACCACTGAGTCAACTGGTTTTCGCGGCTGTTGTCTGCCCATATGTAGCCTGCGCCCTCTGCGGATACCTGAAAACCGAAGCCTTTGTTAGCAATGACATTAATCCACGGGGCAGGTGTTGTGCTTCCCGACTCAAGTATCGTGATGTACTCACGTCCATGCTGTGCAAAGCCCCCGATGCCGTTAAAAAATTCCAGCGTAGGGAGCGGTGAAGGGGCGCTATCCTGGGCGTTTAAAGGGAAATGCTTGGGTAGGGGGTGCTTAACAAGCGCAGAGGGATGAGTCGCCACAGCATGGGTAAGAAGGGTTAACGCCAGCTGTTCAGCGATGTGGCCTCGGTTTGCCATCAGTGCCACTCTGGCAATCGACTGAAGCAGCATGCGGACATCCAGACTTATCAGATCGGCACGCAGCGCAATCACTTTGCCGTGCGTATGACCATTGCGAAAGCGAGGTCGCGACTGGCTACTGAGGATGGCGGTGTCAATGGCTTGCTGGAGATCTTGAATATAGGAGGATGCTCGTTCATTGATGATCACTATATCGACACTTAAGCGCTTCATACCCCAATATTCATGGGCGCGCAGCAACTGGCTTACTTGGCCTATGTCGTCAATTGAGTCGATGCGTAAGAGAATAATCGGTAGGTCGCCGGAAATTCCATGCTGCCATAACCGTGATTGTGGCCCCGCACCTCCCTCTATCGCATACGAGGGGGCTCTAAAACGAGCGTCTGGGTACAGAAGAGGGGCGGCGAGCCGTTGAAAATCGGCAGCTTCTTCCGGCTGGATACCCATGTGCCTGAGCTGTACTTGCGCTTGGGTCCAGGCGAGAGTTTTAGCGCGCTCAAAAGCGCTGCGATCATGGTGTTTATCGATCAGGTCCATTAGCGCTTCTCGGGAGGCAGCGATCACGGTCCAGTACGCAATACGAGCAATTTTTCCGGGCGCAACTCGTAAGCAATAACGCAGCGCAAAAACAGGGTCTAATACACTCCCGACGGTACCCGATAAGTGCTGACCATCCGCTAGCGCTGAGGCGTGTAGCGTGCTACGTCCACGCCCTAAAAACTTCGCACGGTCAGTCTCAAACTGGATATCACCCACGGTTTCACCTTCCACCACCGCAAAGTGTGCCGCCCATACTTCATCTTCACTGGGAGCACGGCGACGACGGGTCGCGACCAGAATATTAAATTCAGGCAGGAATTCGGTAACCACAAACATTTTGGCAAAGGCAGGGTGTGCATTGTCAGCATCTGGGGTGGTTAGCACTAGCTCTAAGTACGAAGTAATGTCGATATCGCGGTGGTTGCGACTGTGGTTGGTAAGTGACAGGTGGCGGACTTCGCTATCGTCCTCGCCGGAAACAAGCACGTCTAGGTGGCTGGTAATATCATGGTGGCGATGAGTGTAGCGAGCGTAATCTTCAGCAAATACCACATGGTTGCTGTCATCTTTAGCATCCATGTCTGGCACAGCCGCCTGGCCGGTAGCGGTCCATAAGCCAGGGCGCCCAGTATCCCGCAGGAAGATAAAGCTACCCATTGAGTCGCGAGTTGTATCCGGCTGCCAGCGACTAATGGCGATATTGCGCCAGCGGCTATAACCGCCGCCTCTGGCCGTCAGCATGACTGAATAGCAGCCGTTAGAAAGTAGGTGGGTGACCGGTGGGCCGCTGGCCGTGGTTGAAACGCGGCGGATGGTATGGGCTTCGTTGATGGTCTGGCTGGCGGTTGATTTAACCTCTTCCGCGCGGGGATGAGCGATCGCCACATTCTTGGGAACTCGCTCCTGCAAAAGCAGTTCGCTGGCTTGAATCATCGGCTCACGGTGAAAACGCGAGCGCATCTGCCCATGATGCAGCGTGTTGGCAATGGCGACGATGGTCATGCCCTGATGGTGGGCCATAAAGCTCTTCACGATTACAACGTCTTCACCCGCTGGAAGTCGTGAACGGGTGAAGTCGAGCGCCTCGTAAAAACCGTAGCGCCCTAGTGCGCCCATTTCGGCTAAACGTTTGAAATTGCGGCAGGCTGCGTTAGGGTCAACCATCGCGGCTAAACCGGTCGCATAAGGTGCTATCACCAGGTCGGCAGAGAGTCCTCGCTTGAGCCCCAATCCGGGCACGCCAAAATTGGAGTATTGATAAGTAAATTCCAAATCACGCGTGTTGTAAGCTGATTCAGAGATTCCCCAGGGAGCGGAAAGCTGAGCTGCATAAGCCTCTTGGCGTCTCACTACCAGCCGGTTGGTTTGCTCCAGCAGGCTGCCCCCAGGCGCGCGCATCACCAGTGATGGCATCAGGTACTCAAACATTGAGCCTGACCAGGAAATCAACGCGGAGCCAAAGGTTAGCGGCGTTGCCGCGCGGCCAAGTCTGAACCAGTGGCGAGTGGGAATATCGCCTTTGGCGATCGCAAATAGACTAGCGAGGCGCGCCTCTGAGGCCAGCAGGTCGTAACAGCTGGTATCAAGGCAGTTGTCGTCCAGAGAGTAGCCGATCGAAAGCAACTGGCGCTCGGTATTGAGGAGAAAAGCAAAGTCCATACCGATGGCTAAGCGCCTTGCAGTATCAGCAATCTGTTGCAGACGGGCTGCAGATTGACCCGCTGGCTCACTCTTTGTAAACCTGTCATCACTGTGCTGTGTGACCGCATGATGGATCGCTTCCACCCAAAGCAGGACATCCTCAATGCGCTGATCTAGTGGATTTTTTAGCTCAGCGCGAGCCACGCTCAAGGCGTGAGTCGTCAAAATAGTGAGCTTTGCCAGGCAGTCAGGCACCGCTGTCTCGCCTTTAAGCTGGGCCTCAATGATGTCAAGTTGTGCCGAGATCCGCTCGGCAGCTTTTGCCTGCAGCCCCTCTTTCGACTGCCCATTCTCTGACTCTCCTTTTCCCGGCAACATCGCTGCGTGTTTCAGTGCATGGCGAGCTAGATGAAGGGCGTCTGCAATACCAGCGCGCGGATCGGCTAAGAACAACTCGTGCTGCCAAGTCTCGCAGGCATTGGCGATGACAATAAGATGTCCCGCCAGGTTGCCGCTATCCACTGACGATACATACCTGGGATCTAGCGGACGCAGATCATGGGTGGCGTACCAGTTAAAAAAGTGACCCCGATACCGTGGCAGTCCTTGCATAACCTCCAGCGTTGCCTCCAGACGTTCGAGGGTATGCTGTGTGCCTATCCAGCCGAAATCTCGGGCAGCCAGCGTCGAGAGCAAATACAGGCCCATATTGGTAGGCGAGGTACGCTGGGCGAGGACAGGCTTCGGGTCTTCCTGGAAATTGTCCGGCGGTAACCGGTTATCGTTGGGGGTTACAAAAGTTTCAAAGTAGCGCCATGTTCGCCTGGCGATTAAACGCAGCTCAAGCGCTTCGTCTGTGGAAATAGCGGGCTGAACAACGGCGCTTTTACTGCTGCTTAACCAAGACGCGACGGCTGGCGCTGCCAGCCAGAGCAGTACCATTGGCAGTACGATTGGCCATGCATGACTCGCTGTCCACATGGTTGCAATGGCAACTGCCAACCCTAGCGCCGTGCCGGGTGCCATACGCTGATAGAATCCCAGCACTGTTAGGGGAGGGCTCTTCATCGATTGGGCAGCAGAGGTCCACTCAAGCAGGTGCTTATGGGTGATTAACAACCGCACCAGGGTTCTGGAGATAGCGTCCAGCATGCGCCACGCTTGGTCAGGCAAGAAGATCACTTGTAGCAGCATTTGTACGGCGCCGAGCTTGAACTCTTCAAACCAGAGATAGTAGTGATGGCGTAGCTTTTCCCATGCGCGGAACGGTATCGATGACGTAGCAAGAGAGAGCAGTGCTGGCGCTCCCATCACGGCCAGCAGTAGCAGCGTACTGGCTATTGCCAGGCTAAGCGGCAGTTGCCAACTAACGGCAAGGCTTGCAAGTAGCAGCGGGGGTAACAGAGAGCGCCGTAGATTTGCGAGCATTTTCATGCGCCCGGTAAGTGGCAATGCAGAGCCCATTAGCCAGGGGAGTAACTGCCAGTCGCCGCGGGTCCAACGATGTTGTCGTTTGGCCGCTACGTCATAGCGGGCTGGAAAGTCTTCAATCACTTCCACATCTGAGGCGAGCCCCGCGCGGGCAAAAATTCCTTCAAACAGATCGTGGCTGAGCAGGCTGTTATCAGGCACTCGATCAATCAATGATGCTTCAAACGCATCAATGGCGTAGATGCCTTTACCGGCAAACGAACCTTCTCCTACTAAATCCTGGTAAAGGTCTGATATCGCAGCGGCGTATGGGTCGATGCCGCCTGGCGCTGAAAACAGACGCTGATAGATAGATCCTTCGCCCCCTGTAGGTAACGACGGAGTGACGCGGGGCTGCAAAATGGCATAGCCCTCTACGACACGGCGCTGTCGTTGGTCCATTCGTGGCTGGTTAAGAGGGTGTGCCATTTTACCAATTAAGCCACTCGCCGAGCCCCGGGGGAGTCGCGTATCGGCGTCCAGGGTGATCACATAGCGCACATCGTCAGGCAAACGGGGTGGGTTGATAAACGTTGTGTCCGTTGCGCCTCTTAGCAGGCGGTTTAATTCATGTAACTTTCCGCGCTTTCGCTCCCAGCCCATCCACGTGTTTTCACTGGGATTAAATACCCGCCGCCGATGGAGCAGGAAAAAGCGCTGATCGCTGCCGGTGGAGGGTGAGCCTAGGCAGTAGCGCGTATTTAATTGCGTTACTGCTGCATGGGCGGCAGATAACAGCGCTACCTCATCGGGTAATTCCTCTTGAGGTGCGTCTATACCGTCAACTAGTAGGGCGTAGGAGATCGCCCCATCACCGCTTGATAGGTGATGTACTTCAAGGCGTTCAATCTGTTCCCGTAGATCTTCTTCACTGGTTAGCAGTGTCGGCACAACCACCAGTGTTCGTAGCTGGGAGGGTATACCTTTGGCAAGATCAAGGCTGGGCAGCGGCTGGGCATTAAGGCAGTAAATAATCAACCGGTTAACGATCTGGGTCGCCACTTCCACAATGGGTAGAAAGCCAAGTGCGCCCAGAAGCATTAACCAGTGGAGTGGCACCTCGCTTATGCCTAAGGGTAGTGAAAGCAACAGACCGCCACCTAGTGCCATCAAGCCGAGGGTGACTGTGGCCATCATCACGATGTAACTGCGAATGCCATAATGGACAAGCGCCTTGCGCAGCCACTGGCGAGAGGAAGGGGTAAACGCCACCTTGTGTTCAAGCGCTTGGCGACCTGCAGCGATTAGAAAATAACCAGGATCGCCCATGCGTGCGGCTTCAATTGCGTCATTGGTGCTGACAGTTGCCTGTTGGGATAAAGACAGCGCCGCATCAACTACCTCAAGTTCGCTGTAGAGAGAGCCACGGGCAAGCTGCTCTATTGCACTGCGATACTGGTTTCGGGTTGGAAAATCTAACCGATCAAACTGACTTTGCTGGCGAAGTCTCGCATCTACCAGGCTGACGCTTTCAAACAGTTCAGCCCAGTCGATGCTAGAAACAAATCGCATACTGGTAATGATATTGCGTACGGTAACGTTAGCGGCGCCTTGGCGCTGTTGAGCGTTTTGAACGACCTCGTCGGTGGTTTTCCCTTGATGGCTAAGCCGTTCATCGAGCCAGCCAACCAGTGGACTACAGCGAGGGTCTAAGCCGCGCAGTCTTTTCGCAAGCTGCGCATTGAAGGGCTCCGCTAAAGGCCCTGTATGAAAGTTAAGGGTATTGGCCTCGATGCTAAAACTGTGAGGTTCTGGTGCCGAGTGTTGGTCTGCTGGTTTAAGCCATTTAGCCGCTAATATGTCCGCTTGTTCTCTTGCCGTTTGCTCGCTGTTAATTTGGTCAGCGAGCCGACGAAGGTTCTCAATCAGTACAATACGAAGCGTGATAGCAATGGCCCATAACTCGCCAATGGTGAGCGGCTGGACACGTTGATAGCTAGTAATGAATGTTTGCAGAGTGTCTAGATCGACATGGCTATCGGTGTGAGCAATAAAAGCCCACGCGATTCCAAAAACCCTCGGGTAACCGGCAAAAGGACCATTCGCTAGCTTGGGTAGCTGACGATAATAGCCGGGAGGAAGGTCACTGCGAATCTCACGAATTTGAGCTTCAATCAAATGGTAGTTGTCGAGCAGCCAAGCCGCTGCAGGCACTATATCGCGACCATTCGCAAGCATTGCAGCACTGTCGCGATAAACTGTCAGCAGTGTGCTGGCGTTATTATTGAGCCGCCGTGTTAAAGAGACTACTTTGAGCGGCGTACTGGTCACTTCTTGAGCAAGCGCCAAACTGGCTGCGTGCTGTTCAAGTCGCTCAGCGCTGAACAACTCCTCCCGAATGGGAGTGGTAGAATCCCACGGCGCTGCAAACGCATGATGCTGACGCACATAACGGAGAAATTGATTCACAGGTTCCATCCTGGTGAAAATGCGCTGTGAAAGCCGCACAGACGATACTTCCTTGATAAAATATGGGCCTGACGAGGGGTGGCGTCAGTGCGCTAGGCCACACACTCCACCTTAATGACGGTAATAGAGTGATAGAGATAGATACTATCTAACGACTTTCATGCCTGTGCAGCGTCCAATAGCCGCCCCATAGCCTAGTGGCGGTTGTGATTAGGCAGGCAATGGCGAATAGTGTCGCGAGCGTTGGGAAGTATTGGGGAAATAGGCAGAACAGCACCAGTGCCAGCACGGTTTCGGTGCCCTCTGTTAAGCCTTCTAGATAATAGAAGGCTTTATT
>NZ_REBQ01000185.1 GCF_007692655.1 Halomonas sp. | reverse complement strand
ATATGGCCTGGCTAACCGGCTATGACGGCTGGTCGTTTTATGTGCATCAGTGTGTGCTGGTGGGCCTTGAAGGCGAACCGGTATGGTTCGGGCGTCGCATGGATGCCAACGGCGCGCTGCGCACATGCTGGATCCACCCAGATAACATTACCTACTATCCGGATTACTATGTGCAGAACCCGGATATGCATCCTATGGAGTACCTGGCCCAGTCGATTTTGCCGGACCGTGGCTGGCATCTGGGTGTAGTTGGGATGGAGATGGACAACTACTACTTTTCCGCTAAGGCCTATCTGAGCCTTCTGCGTGAGCTTCCCCATGCGCGTTTTATGGATGCCAACGCCTTGGTGAATTGGTGTCGAGCGATTAAATCGCCCCAAGAAGTCGCGTACATGCGCATTGCCGCCAAAATCGTGGAGGGCATGCATACGCGTATTCTCGAAGTGATTGAGCCGGGCCTACCGAAAAGTAAACTTGTATCTGAGATCTATCGCGTGGGTATTGAAGGGTTTGTTGATGAAAACGGCAAGGTGTTTGGCGGTGACTATCCTGCCATTGTGCCCATGCTGCCTACCGGTAAGGACGCAGCCGCGCCTCACTTGACCTGGGATGACACCCCGTTTCGCAAAGGGGAGGGTACGTTTTTTGAGATTGCCGGAGTGTTTAAGCGCTACCACGCGCCGATGTCGCGTACCGTATTTCTGGGCACGCCTCCCATGGATTTTATCCGTGCGGAATCCGCGTTATTAGAAGGTATTGAGAATGGCTTAGCCGTGGCTAAACCGGGTAACCGTACGGCGGATATTGCCATGGCGCTGGGTGCCGCTATGGATAAATACGGTTTTGACCGCGGTGGTGCCCGCTGTGGTTACCCCATTGGTATCTCTTATCCTCCTGACTGGGGTGAGCGCACCATGAGCCTGCGTCCCTCGGATGACACCATTTTGCAGCCCGGCATGACGTTTCACTTTATGCCGGGGCTTTGGGTGGAGGAGTGGGGCCTAGAGATCACCGAAAGTATTTTGATTACCGAAGATGGCTGCGAAACCCTGGCCAATTTTCCGCGCCAGCTGTTTGTTAAATAGCGGTTTGTTAAATTAGTGGTTTGTAAAAAGGAATATCCCATGAACGAGCAACCGAGCCAACTGCGGCCAAGTCCTATTTCAGCCACTGTTGATTTTGATGCCGATGGCGTCCAACACGGTTTTTTAAAGTTGCCAATCTCCACCGATGAGTCTGCCTGGGGCGCGGTAATGATCCCGGTGACCGTCGTTAAGAACGGCCAAGGGCCGACGGCGCTGCTAACCGGCGGCAACCATGGCGATGAGTACGAAGGCATTACCTCGCTGCTAAAACTCTCTTCAGCGCTGAAGGCAGAAGAGGTAACGGGCCGCGTCATTATTGTGCCGTGTATGAATACCCCGGCGGTGATGGCGGGCAAACGCACCTCGCCAATGGACAAGGGCAATCTGAATCGCAGCTTTCCCGGCGACCCTAACGGCAGCGTCACGCCGCAAATTGCCGACTATTTCACCCGGGTACTGGTGCCCATGGCAGATGTCGTGCTCGACCTGCATTCCGGCGGCCGCACGCTGGATATTCTGCCCTTTGGTGCCTCTCACGTACTGGACAACAAAGCGCAGCAGCAGGCTGCCCTGGAAGGCGCGAAAGCTTTCGGTGCGCCCTACGCCATGGTGATGTTTGAACTGGATGCAGAAAAGCTGTTCGATACCGCCTGCGAGCGCCAGGGAAAGGTGTTTGTCGCCACCGAGCTTGGTGGTGGTGGTACTTCTACACCCCAAAGCATTGCTATTGCTGAGCGCGGCGTGCGCAACTTCCTGATTCACTATGGTTTGGTAAAAGGTGAAGTGGACATGCCCAAAGATGGGCAGGTCTATCTCGATATGCCCGATGCCAGCTGTTATGTTCAGAGTCAGCACTCCGGTGTGCTTGAGCTGTTGGTCGCGCTGGGTGATGAAGTTAAACAGGGCCAAACTATTGCCTATGTGTATGACATGACCCGCAGCGGCACTGAGCCGGTGGCTTATAAAGCGGAACGCGACGGTATTTTGATGGCCCGCCGCGCGCCTTCGTTAATCAATATGGGGGACACCCTGGCGGTGATAGCCGATGTTGTTGAACGCCTGGAGGCGTCATCCACGGCATGATGAAACTTGACCGCTACGATCTAAAAATTCTCGATATCCTTTCCAGGGATGGCCGCATCACCAAATCGAAGCTGGCAGAGGCGATCAACCTCTCGGTCAGCCCTTGCTGGGAGCGGGTGAAACGCCTGGAAAAGGCTGGGGTTATTCAGGGGTACAGCGCGCGTATTAATAGCGAGGTATTAGTACCGCGTAACCCCGTCTGGGTACAGATCGAACTCAAACAGCACAACGCCGAAAGCTTCTCGCGTTTTGAAGCGCTGGTGATGCAAACCCCGGAAGTTACCGAGTGTGTGGCGGTGGGTGGTGGGGTGGATTACCTGGTGAAGTTTGAAGCGCGGACCATTGATAGCTATCAGCGCCTAATGGATAGATGGCTGGTGTCTGAGGCCGGTATTGAGCGTTACTTTACCTATATTGTGACCAAAACGGTCAAACGGGTACCAATAGGCATCGATACTGACGACGTACTTTAATGGGCATATGCCTTGTGGCCGGGAACCCACCCTACGTTATCGCAAGTCTCACCAAAAAAAAGCACTGCCAAATGCCCGCTGACAAAAAAAGTCGTGTGATAAGTCTCGGTTTTCAAAAACACTTCGTGGTCACTCTCCGTTAACCTGAACGCATACAACGGCAATGCGGATGAGCGCTTGCTGTTAATGCCACGCATTGATTGCAGCGCCGGTTAACCAGGCTGCATGTTAGGGGGAGGTTTCCATGAACACACTATCTACCACGCTCGTCAAACGCCTTGAAGATCCGCGCCTGTTCCGGCAGTACGCCTATGTGGATGGCAAATGGACCCATGGCGAAGGCGGTCGCGAAGAAGCGGTTTATGATCCCGCCACTAATGAAGCCATCGGCCATATTCCGTTATTGGAAGCTGAGCAAATCACGGCGGCGGTAGATGCCGCTGAAGCTGCGTTTGTGCATTGGCGCGCCATGCGTGCCGACGAGCGCTGTGAGCGCTTGCTGGCTTGGTACGACTTGATTCAAGCGAACCGTGAAGATCTTGCCACCATTATGACGCTAGAGCAGGGCAAGCCGTTACCCGACGCCCGCGGTGAGGTGGAGTACGGTGCAAGCTTTGTGCGCTGGTTCGCGGAAGAGGGCAAACGTACCTACGGTGAAACGATTCCCAGCCACATTCCTAACGCATCGCTGGGTACCATTAAAGAGCCAGTCGGTATCGCAGCCATGATCACGCCCTGGAACTTTCCCTTGGCAATGATCACCCGTAAAGCCGCCGCTGCGCTGGCTGCAGGCTGTCCGGTGATTGTCAAACCTGCCAACGAGACGCCGTTTTCGGCGCTGGCGCTGGCGGAGCTTGCTGAGCGCGCAGGTATTCCGGCGGGTATTTTCAATGTGGTGCTGGGGGACCCCGCCGAAGTCTCGAAAATCCTGTGCGGTGAGTCGCGTATTAGGGCGCTCTCGTTCACTGGCTCTACCCGGGTAGGTCGCCTGCTGATTGAGCAGAGCGCTAACACCGTTAAGCGGCTCTCCTTGGAACTAGGCGGCAACGCGCCGTTTATTGTCGGGCCCGATATGGATCCCAAAGAGGCGGCCTTTGCGGCAATAGACGCCAAGTTCCAAACCGCGGGGCAGGACTGCTTGGCCGCCAACCGCATTCTGGTTCACGAGTCTATCCATGATGAGTTCGTTGAGCATTTCAGCGAGCGCATGTTGGCCCTTACCGTGGGTAATGGCTTGCAGAGTGAGATCGATCTTGGACCGCTGATTCATCGCCAGGCGGTTGAGAAAGCGGCGGCGATTGTCGATGACGCCATTTCAAAAGGCGCGACCGTGATCGGTGGCGATCAAAGTCAGGCCCCCGGCGAGAACTTCTTTATGCCGGTGATGCTGACGGGCGTCACGCCGCAAATGAAAGTGTGGCGGGAAGAGAACTTCGCCCCTGTAGCCGGTATTACCGCCTACAGCACTGACGATGAAGTGATTGAAATGGCCAACGACACCGAGTACGGCCTGGCAGCGTATATCTATACCCACGATATCCGCCGCATCTGGAAACTAATGCGCGCGCTGGAGTACGGCATGGTTAGCGTTAACTCGGTGAAGATGACCGGCCCGCCAGTGCCTTTCGGTGGCGTTAAGCAGTCCGGCCTTGGCCGTGAAGGTGGAGCCACGGGTATTGATGAGTACCTGGAAACGAAGTACTACTGCCTGGGGGCGCTGGGTTCGGTGTCGGGGAGCTAGCGAGGATAGAGTCGCAGTCGAGGCTGGTTAGGCACTAAGCGAACCGTCTTTTTCAGGGCCGGAAAGGGCTCCATGCAATTCCGGCATTTCCGCCATCCTTGGCGGTCAGATGAAAAAGCCGAGCGCCCAGGGATGGGTTTACAGCGTGTTCGCGTGTGCCTAATCAGCCGTGCAGCCCGCAATATTTTTAACGCCGCCCCGCTGATCGGGGAGGTTTACCGTATAGAGAGAACGCTATGAGTCTGCATCAGGATCTGATCGAACGCGACCGTAAAGTCACTTTCCACGCCTCTACCCATCTGCGTGATTTCGCCCACGGCGATGCGCCAGGTCGCGTGATTACCGGCGGTAAAGGCATCAATATTGTGGATAAAGATGGCCGTGAATTTATCGACGGCTTCGCTGGGCTTTACTGCGTTAACATCGGCTACGGTCGTACCGAAGTCGCCGAGGCGATCTACAAGCAAGCGCTAGAGCTCTCTTACTACCACACCTATGTGGGCCACTCTAACGAGCCGCAGATCGAGCTTTCCGAGCGCATCTTGAAAATCGCCGGGATGAATATGTCCAAGGTCTACTACGGTATGTCCGGCTCGGACGCCAACGAAACCCAGCTCAAGATCGTGCGCTACTACAACAACGTGCTGGGCCGCCCGCAGAAGAAAAAAGTCATCTCACGCATGCGTGGCTACCACGGTTCCGGTATCGCCTCCGGTTCGCTAACCGGTCTTAAAGCGTTCCATGATCACTTTGATCTGCCTATTGATACCATCCGCCATACTGAAGCGCCGCACTACTACCTGCGCGCCGCCGAGCAGCACGGTATGAGCGAACGTGAGTTCTCCGCCTATTGTGCCGACAAGCTGGAAGCGATGATTCTGGAAGAGGGGCCGGATACCGTGGCCGCCTTTATCGGCGAGCCGGTGCTAGGGACTGGCGGTATCGTGCCGCCCCCGGAAGGCTACTGGGACGCCATTCAAGCGGTACTGGAAAAGTACGATGTGCTGCTGATCGCTGACGAAGTAGTGTGTGGCTTTGGCCGCACCGGCTCCGATTTTGGTAGCCACCACTACAATATGAAGCCTGACCTGATCACCATCGCCAAAGGGTTAACCAGCGCCTACCAGCCGCTCTCTGGCGTGATCGTTGGCGATAAAGTGTGGCAGGTGCTTGAGCAGGGCACTGGTGAATATGGGCCTATTGGCCACGGCTGGACCTACTCGGGACACGCTCTGGGCTGTGCGGCAGGCCTGGCTAACCTGGATATTATTGAGCGCGAAAACCTGGTGGGCAATGCCGCCGAAACCGGTGCTTACTTCCAGCAGCAGTTAAAGGCTAACTTTGCAGGCCACCCGCTGTTAGGCGATGTGCGTGGCGTTGGATTAATGGCAGCGCTGGAATTCTCGCCGGATGCGCAAGAGCGACTGCATTTCGATCCGGCACTCAAAGTGGGTCCTCGTGTGGCCTCCGCTGCCATGGAAGAGAACCTGATTGCCCGCGCCATGCCTCAAGGCGATATCCTTGGCTTCGCGCCGCCGCTGACCATTAACCGTGGCGAAGTGGATGAGATGATTGGCCGGGCCAAACGTGCCATTGACCGCATTACCGATGAACTGGTGCGCTCAGGTGATTTAAAAACCGGTCAGCAAGAAGCCGCGTTTACGGTTTAATCGCTAGCGTGAGGATGTTAAACGCCGCTGCCTGTGCAGCGGCGTTTTTGTTTGCGGAGGAGTCGACTATGCTCAATGCAGGTAAACCATATCTGACATCTAAGGAGCGGCTATGCGACCCGTCTTGGCTTTTGATGTGTACGGCACACTGATTGATACCCAAGGAGTGACGATTGAACTTGAGCATCGTCTCGCAGAGCCACACAAAGCGGCAGAGTTTGCCCGTCGCTGGCGGGATAAACAGCTTGAGTATAGTTTTCGTCACGGCCTGATGGGGGCCTATGTACCCTTTTCAGAGTGCACCCGCGAAGCGCTGACATTTATTGATAGAGCGCTACAAACTGGTCTCTCTGAGAATGATCGCGATCACTTAATGGCGGTATATGCTGAGCTGCCTGCATTTGATGATGTATTGCCGGCGCTTGATCAGCTTCGTGAAGCGGGCATACGCTGTGTGGCATTCTCGAACGGTACCGCCGATGCCGTGTCCACGTTATTAAGGCGCGCAGACATTGAGAGTCACATGGATGACGTGATCAGCGTGGATGAAGTGAAACGCTTTAAACCTGATCCCGCCGTTTATGGCTATCTGCGAGCGCGTCTGGAGACTCGTCCGGAGCAGACCTGGCTGATTTCCAGCAACCCATTTGATGTCATTGGCGCAACGTATGTCGGTTTACGCAGCGCCTGGGTACGGCGGAGTTCGGATGCGCCCTTTGATCCCTGGGGCATCGAACCCGATATGACCGTCACAGACTTAGAAGCACTGGCCAGCCGGTTAATTAATAGCGGTTAAGCAATAAAATATAAGCAATGAAAATAATAGCTAAGGAGATGTTATGCGGTTTTCCCATTTTATCGGTATGGCGGCAGTGTTTGGCTTTTTAAGCCAACCGGCATTGGCCGAGAGCGATAACGGTATTGAGCACATCATCAGTGAATCACGTTTCCATACCGTGATTGAGCAGCTGAATCTGGCTCTGGCAGATAAGGGGCTCAACGTAATAGCGAGGGTTGACCATGCGAAAAATGCCGCTGACAACGACCTTGAATTGGCACCCACCACAACGTTTATATTTGGCAATCCCAATGTAGGCACGCCCATGATGCAGTGTCAGGGCAGCGTCGCACTGGATCTCCCGCAGAAAATGGTCGTTCGCGAAACCGATGAAGGGGTGCGTTTAGAGTGGAACGACCCACACTATTTGGCTGAGCGTCATGGATTGGAAGAGTGTGACTTACCGTTAGACAATGTGGCGGACATATTGCGAGAGGTCGCGGAGAGCGGTGCTAACTAAAGTGCTGAACGTTAGCTAGGTGGGGCTGTCAACCAGTGGGATGGCAGCGCATAATAGCGAGCGCTTAACGAATTAGGATACGAATATGTCAGAAAAAATTTACTGTGTTGCCAGTTTTAAACCTAAGCCTGGTAAAGAAGAAGCGGTGTTCAAAGCGCTTCAATCCTTAGAGCCGAACACACATCGTGAGGACGCCTGTATTCACTACACGGTAACTCGTCAAATCGATAACCCCTTTGCTCAAGGAACCAGCTACCCGATTGTGTTCCATGAAATTTGGGCCAGCAGAGAAGAGTTTGAAGCACACTGCCAGCGCCAGGAAATTCAGGACTTTTTCGCTCAGCACGTAGAGTCTCCGGACGGCGATATTGAAGATGCCAACGTGTGTGTCTACACCGACGAGCCTTGGAATTTCGACGCCCCAAAAGTGTAAAACGACATACCATCACGACGGAGCCAATATGACCGAAAAGAAAATGAATGTTGAGAGCTTTAATTTGGATCACACCAAGGTAAAAGCTCCATATATACGCCTAGCCGACATCAAAGAAGGCCAGAACGGTGACCGTATTCATAAGTACGATCTGCGTATCTGCCAGCCTAACAAAGACCATATGGAGATGCCTGCACTGCACTCCCTTGAGCATTTGATGGCTGAGTTGTCGCGCAACCATACCGATAAAGTGGTCGATATCAGCCCCATGGGCTGCCAAACCGGCTTCTATATCGCAATGATCAATCACGATGATTACGATGGCGTGATTAATATTATCGAACAAACCCTGAATGACGTGTTGAACGCCACTGAAGT
>NZ_REBQ01000116.1 GCF_007692655.1 Halomonas sp. | reverse complement strand
GGCTGCCCATGGTGAACAGCTATTTAACGATCAATATTGGAAAGAGCCCACCGCGGGTGGACGAGGAACTGCTCGGGGGATGTTTAATAAGGCGTTAGGCGTTAAATCATCTCGCCGCAGGCCGTCAGCATCAAAGAGGTGGGCATGTTCGCTTGCCCAGCTAAGGCAACAGGGCTGACCTGCCAGCGCATGTTTGCCGCTCATCCGTACCCTTAAGGTATGACCACCTACGCTGACATGGGCAATCGTATCGGCGCCTAAGTATTCGTCGCTAACGACCATTGCGGGTACGCCGAAGGGTGAAGCGGGGTGTAACTCAATATCTTCCGGGCGGATGCCTAATTGACCACCAACAGCTTCTGAGGGAGCTACTGAGATGCTTGGCTCGCCTTCGATAACAGCGCCATCCTCACCGGCGACCAGTGGCAACAGATTCATGGCGGGGCTGCCAATGAAGCTCGCGGCAAAGGCGCTGGCAGGCCGGTTATACAGTTCGTCTGGCGAGCCATCCTGCACGATTTTGCCGTGCTGCATTAGAATGACGCGGTCGCCCATGCTCATGGCTTCGACCTGATCGTGGGTGACGTAGATCACGGTCATGTTCAGGCGGCTTTGCAGCGCTTTGATTTCCCTGCGCATATCGCTGCGCAGCCGCGCATCCAGGTTGGAAAGGGGCTCGTCCATTAAGCAGATGGGGTGTTCGGATATCACCGAGCGCGCCAGTGCCACGCGTTGGCGCTGGCCGCCGGAAAGCTGGGCGGGTTTACGGTGTAGATAGTCGGTCAGATCGACCAGTTCGGCGACCTTGGCCAACCGCTCGCGCTGCTCTGCCTTGGGCACTTTGCGGCTGCGCAGTCCAAACACGATGTTGTCCGCTACGCTTAGGTGCGGGAACAGTGCATAGGACTGAAACACCATGCTCAGTCCGCGATCCCCAGGAGGTAAACGCGTCACGTCGCGCTCACCAATATGGATATGCCCATCGCTGGCCTCTTCAAGGCCTGCAATCATACGCAGCGTGGTGGATTTACCACAGCCTGACGGACCAAGCAGAATGACAAACTGGCCGGGGGTGACGTCGAAGGAAATTTGATCGACGGCGGTAGTCGCGTCCCAACGTTTGGTGACGCGTTCCAAGCGGATACGCGATTGATTTGACATAGCACACACATCACCGGCTGTTGATTGTTATTGGTTCAGCTTGTGTTGAAGGTGTTGCGATTGTATGACGTCTTTATGACGATTATATGTCGGGGTGTCAAACAGTACTTACGCTAGAAGCTGGCCGTATGAACGACAGCCAGCAACCGGTTAGCTGTAAATGAATACGTGTATGCTAACCATCTCTATTAATACGCTGAATAATATCGCTTAAGGCATGCTCGGCTTTATCGTTATTTATCTGACAAGTACCTGCATTTAAATGCCCGCCGCCGCCATAGCTTAGGCAAAGCTCGCCAATATTGGTGTTGCTCGAGCGGTTGAGAATTGACTTGCCAATGGCCAATACAGTGTTTTGCTGTTTTAGCCCCCACATGACATGGATAGATATATTGGCCTCGGGGTATAGGGCGTAAATCACGAAGCGATTGGTCGCGTAAATGGTGTCTTCGTTACGCAGGTCGAGCACTACAGCGTTGCCCTGTACCTTGGCGCAGCGCTTGATTTGCTCCTTCGCCAGCTGTTCGTGTTCTCGATACAGCGCGGTGCGCTCGTGAACATCGTCCAGTTCCAAAATTTCTTCAATCGTGTGTTCACGGCAGTAATCAATCAGCTTCATCATCAACTGGTAATTGGAGATGCGAAAGTCGCGGAAGCGGCCAAGACCGGTGCGGGCATCCATAATGAAGTTAAGCAGCACCCAGCCTTCGGGGTTGAGGATTTCATCTTGATTAAACTGGGCAGAGTCCCCTTTGTCGACGGCTTCCATCATATCGTCCCAACGCGCGGGAAATGCCTCATAACCGCCGTAGTACTCCCACACTACCCGGGCAGCGGACGGCGCATTGGCGTTAATCACATGGTTATCCGCCCGCTCGACGTTCCTTACGGTTTCGCTTAAATGGTGGTCAAAGGCAATGTGGCACCCAGGTACGTAAGGCAAGTTGGTGGTGATATCGTTGGCATCAATGGCAATTTTTCCATCCTGCATATCTTTAGGATGCACGAAAGTAATCTCATCGATGAGATCAAGATGCTTGAGTAGCGCGCCGCATACCAAACCATCAAAATCGCTGCGGGTAACCAAACGAAATTTGGGTGCTTTCTGCGTTGACATTATTTTTCTCGTTATGGGGATCAATGATGAGAAGGTATCAGTAGTTTACAGGAGTTAAAATAAGCCTTTTTGGCATTGCACCCGCTCATATCAACGCTTTAGCGCTAACCCATTGAAAACGTAATCAACACATCGACGATTGATGACTACTTAGCGAAA
Source organism: Halomonas sp. (assembly GCF_007692655.1). GTDB lineage: Bacteria > Pseudomonadota > Gammaproteobacteria > Pseudomonadales > Halomonadaceae > Vreelandella. Next base: position 5,729 of record NZ_REBQ01000116.1, on the reverse strand, counting down.
ATCACTTGCTGATCTTAATCCCATAGCGCTGCAGCCTGCGCACCACACTGGACTGGCTGATGCCTAATCGCTCGGCGATGGCGTAGGTACTCGGCAGTGTTTTACTCAGGTCCGCAAGGGTTTCGTACTCAAGGCGAGCGAGATACTGCTTAAGCGTTTCATGGGGTTCTAGTGCCGTTGGAAAAGAAGGGGTGGCTCCCGGCGAGCTTTCGGTTACGTTTTGATCTGCGTGGGGATGAAAAGCAGGCACTTCAATTTGGTCGGTGGGGCTGGATAGCCAGGCTCTTTCTAACCAGTTTTCCAGTTCGCGGACATTGCCCGGCCACTCGCTGCCCATCAGCGTTGACCACACTCGAGTATCGAGAATTTTTTGTCGGCCATAGCGTTGGTTAAGCCGTCCCAGACTGGCTTCCACTAGTACGGGGATATCTTCACGGCGATCCCGCAGCGGCGGCAGCGTCACTGGGATTACGTTGAGTCGATAGTATAGATCCAGACGAAACAGTCCGGCTTCTACCTGTTTGGCTAAGTCCTGATTGGTGGCCACCACCAAACGGAAGTCGACACGGCGTGGCCGTGTATCACCCAGACGAGTCAGGCTGCCATCCTGAATGACTTTAAGCAGTTTGGTCTGCATCAGCAGCGGCAGCTCACCAATCTCATCTAAAAACAGTGTGCCGCCTTCGGCTTGCTCTAATAATCCCGCCTTGCCCTGGCGCGCAGCGCCGCTAAACGCACCGGGCTGATAGCCAAACATTTCGGATTCGAACAGGTTTTCTGGAATCGCGGCACAGTTAACTTCAATAAAGGGGCCATCGCAGCGCTGGCTCCAGCGATGCAACTGCTTGGCAAACGCTGTTTTACCCACCCCAGATTCACCTAGCATCAGCACGTTGGCGTCGGAGGGCGCAACGCGTTTAAGCAGCAGTGCAATTTCACGCATCACGCTGCTGCGCACCTGCAAATTATCCAGAGCATCATCTAGCGCTTGCTCTTCAGCATCCGGTGCTGCTTGGCTGCGCTTAAGGTGTTCGTTGAAGCGTTTTTGCAGCAGCGCATACTCATCCTGCAGTAGCTGCAAATCGGTCAAGTCACGAGAGCGGCTGATAATACGTTCAAGCTTTCCTTCCACAAAGACGGGGTAGGCTTCGGCAATCACCCGGCGGCCAGTGCCTGTTACTTGCATTAGCTGCGCAGGCTTGCGGGTGCGCATCACTTCCAGGGTGATCGACGGCTTAAGTACTCCTGCGGCTTGCAGCTGTTGAACGCTGCTGGAGAGCAGCTCTTCTCGGGATACGCCGTATACCGCCTCGGCGCCTGGGCTGATATCCAGCACGCGTCCCTCGCCACTAACGATAAAGAAGTGGTCGTTGGCGGTTTCCACAATGGTTTGCAGCACACGCTTGTCTATTTCACTCATGCGGGGTCACTCATGCTGTTTGGCTCATTCAGTTCCCTCGTGGCCTAGCTTTTTAGACGAACCATTTTTGAATCGATGATGCATTGTTGAATCGAAAGCTGTTCAGATCAATTCATTTTTGCATCAAATTGAGCGCAAGAATGCCTTTCTAAGCGGTTTCTACGACTTGGCACGCTCTGTGCACTATCTATTAATAGACAGGTTATTAACAGAAAAGCTCTTAACAGATCGCTCTCAACAATTAAGCAGGGCTTTAAAGACGCTCACATGGCGATTCAATAAGTTAAACAAGGTCGAGGAGATGTGTATGTCGGATTTCAATCAGCCGTTGGGTGGCAATACGATGCCGCGCTTTGCCGGCCCCGCCACGATGATGCGCCTACCTACCCAGGATACAGCTGAGGGATTAGACGCGGCATTTATTGGCATACCCATGGATATTGGCACCTCAAACCGCCCCGGCACGCGGCTAGGCCCGCGTCAGATTCGCGATGAGTCGCGCATGCTGCGTCCCTATAACATGGCGACCCGCGCGGCCCCTTTTGAAAGCCTGCAAGTGGCGGATATCGGCGACGTACCGATCAATACCTTCCACCTGCCGAAAAGCGTCGACATTATCACCGCTTTTTACGATGACGTGCTCAAGCACGGTTGCATCCCCTTAACGCTCGGCGGCGAACATACGCTCACCCTGCCGATCCTTCGCGCCATGGCTAAAAAGCATGGCCCGGTGGGGCTGATTCATATCGATGCCCACGCCGATGTCAACGAGCACATGTTCGGTGAACCCATTGCCCACGGTACGCCGTTTCGTCGTGCCCAGGAGGAGGGCTTATTGGCCCACGGCAAGGTGGTGCAAATCGGCCTGCGTGGCACCGGGTATGCGGCTGAAGATTTTGACTGGTGCCGCGATCAAGGTTTTCGCGTGGTGCCCGCTGAAGAGTGCTGGTACCGCTCGCTGGCGCCGTTGATGGAGGAAGTGCGCGAGCAGATGGGCGATATCCCGGTGTATATCAGTTTTGATATTGACGGCTTGGACCCTTCCGTCGCTCCTGGTACCGGCACGGTGGAGATGGGCGGACTAACGTCTGCTCAGGGCCTGGAAATTGTCCGTGGTGCAGCTGGTTTGAACATAGTCGGCTGTGATCTGGTGGAAGTATCACCACCTTACGATCCCAGCGGTAACACCGCGCTGATGGGCGCCACGCTGCTTTACGAAATGCTCTGCGTACTGCCGGGTGTTAAGCGCGGTAAATAATTAAACATAGTAATTAATTTAGGTATTAAAAAAGCGCCGACCTAACAAGGCGCAGTGCATAAACACTCAAGGTGGGAAGCAATCTCTCCCGCCGATATGGACGCCGCCAGCCCACCTCCAATAACCACTTCCAATAGGTGACCCGTATGTCTTATAGCAATGCTAAGTCGGAAGAACCGACATCGACGGCGCCAATACCGCGTCAACACTTACTGAAATTTCTGATCCCCTCCATCATTGGGGTATTACTGTTTTTGGTGCCCTTCCAGATCGGTGATTCTATCAATATTGGCATGGGCATTATGGCGGATGGCTTGCAAACCCTGCTTGGGGGAGCGCTGCCCGCGATCGCGATGGTGGTGCTTTGCCTCTCGGTGGTAGTGACGCTGTACGTTAAAGTAGCCCAACCGACCTGGGCAAAAAGTGGCCCCTTTCACGATATGTTCGATGTGGGTGCTGTTTGGATAGCGATGCGCGTGTTAGGTGCCATTTTTGTCATCATGACCTTTTTCCAATTTGGCCCTGAGTTCGTTACCGCTTCGTTTACCGGTGGTGTCATGCTCAATGATTTGGCGCCGGTGCTACTGACATTTTTCTTCTTTGCTGCAGTGTTGCTGCCGTTTTTGGTCGAATTCGGTTTTATGGAGTTTATTGGCACCATGGTGCGTAAGCCGTTTCGGGTGATTTTTAATCTGCCGGGCCGCAGCGCTATCGATGCCACCGCCTCATGGATGGGGTCGGGAACGGTTGGCGTGTTGATTACCGCCCAGCAGTACGAACAAGGCTACTACAATGGCCGCGAAGCCTCGGTGATAGCGACCAACTTTTCAGTCGCTTCCATCGCGTTCAGTCTGTTAGTGATCAACTTCATTGACCTTAACCACCTCTTTGTACAGTTCTACTTAACGGTGGTGGTATCAGGGTTGATCGCCGCGGTTATCGTCTCGCGGATCCCACCGCTGTCGCGTAAGTCTGATGACTACTATGAGCCGGTTGGCTGTCAGTTGAGCGAAGAGCGTACTGAAAATGTGGGCCTGTTTCGCTATAGCCTTTTGCAGGCCACCCGTCGTGCAGGCAGTGCGCCTGGGCCGCGCCAGTTGGCACGTCTGGCGCTACTCAACGTGATTGATATTTTCCTGACGCTGCTGCCCTTGGTATTTGCGATTGGCACTGTCGCGCTGATTTTGGCCGAGTTTACTCCGCTGTTTACCTGGCTCTCCTACCCCATGATTCCGGTGCTGGAACTGCTGCGTATACCTGAAGCTCAGGCGGCAGCCCCAGCAACGCTGGTCGGCTTTGCCGATATGTTCCTGCCTGCGGTGCTGGCGACCAATATCGAAAGCGAGCTTACCCGCTTTGTCATTGCCTGCCTCTCCATGACGCAATTGGTGTATATGTCGGAGATCGGTGCGCTGCTGCTCAAGTCGAAGATTCCTATCAAGTTCTGGGAGTTGGCGGTGGTGTTCTTACTGCGTACCGCGATTACCTTGCCGATCATCGCCTTTATGGCCCATACGTTCTTCTTCTAAGGGGCCGGTTATGAGCGCCAGAAATACAATGACCTGCGCACAGCTGCTGATTCGATTGCTTCGCGATACTTACGGTGTAAACACACTGTTTGGTATTCCCGGTGTGCATACCGTGGAGCTTTATCGCGGGCTTGAGAACAGCGACGTGCGGCATATAACCCCGCGCCATGAGCAAGGGGCGGGGTTTATGGCCGATGGCTACGCGCGGGCTAGCGGCCAGCCAGGGGTCTGCCTGATTATCACCGGGCCGGGAATGACCAATATTGCCACCGCCATGGGCCAAGCCCTGGCGGACTCGATCCCCATGCTGGTGATCTCCAGTGTTAATCGCCGGGATACCTTGGGCTTGGGTCAGGGGCGGCTGCACGAACTGCCCAGCCAGCAGCAGATGATCAGCGGCGTAGCACGATTTAGCCACACGCTATTGGATGCCAACACGCTGCCCGAGGTGCTGGCCCGGGCCTTTGCCGTGTTCAATGGGGCGCGCCCAGGCCCGGTACACATTGAAATACCTATCGATCTGTTCAATGCGCCGGTCAGTGTGCCGGTTAGCTGGCAGGCGCCCAGGCTTTACCGCGCAGCGCCCGACCCAGAAGGCCTTGCCGAAGCCTCAAGGTTACTAAAAGAAGCCCAGCAGCCCTTGGTATTGCTGGGCGGTGGCTGTGTGTCAGCACCAGAAGCAGCGCGGGCATTGGTAGAAAAGCTTGATGCACCTACGGTGACTACTATCAACGCTAAAGGGCTGCTAGGCCGCGACCATCCGCTGGATTTGGGCGCTAACGCCGCGCTGCCCGCAGTGCGCGAACTAGCGGCCAAGGCCGATGTGATCCTGGCGGTAGGCACGGAGCTAGGCGAGACTGATTACGATGTAGTATTTGACGGCGGTTTTCACCTTAATGGCACGCTGATCCGCATTGATCTCGACCCTGAACAGCTGGTGCGTAACCAGCGTACAACCCTTGGTCTAGTGGGCGACGCTGGGCGTACTCTTGAGCTGCTACTCGATTACTTCCCCAACCCTCTGCAGCGCAATGGCATTAAGCGAACCGCCGAGGCGTTAAGCGCACTCAATTTGGTAAACGATCCTGCTTTTGCCGACTTCGTGCCGTTTTATAAAACCCTGGCCGACTACCTGCCCGAAGCGATTTTGGTGGGCGATTCCACCGCGCCGGTGTATGCCGGTAATCATTTAGTGAGCCAGCCAGCGCCGCGGCGTTACTTCAATGCCTCCACGGGCTACGGCACCCTGGGCTATGGGCTGCCAGCGGCACTGGGCGCACAGCTTGCGCGGTCGGACTTACCCGTGGTGGCGCTGGTGGGTGATGGCGGGGTGATGTTTACGCTTTCTGAGCTAGCCACGGCGGTAGAAGAGCGCCTGCCGTTGGTCATTGTGCTGTGGCACAACGCTGGTTTTGAGGAGATTCGCCGCTATATGGATGCTAACGGCGTGGCGCGTCTAGGTGTGGATATTCAGGCGCCTAACTTCCTTACTCTGGCCGAAGGTTTTGGCTGCCCAGGTATG
>NZ_REBQ01000068.1 GCF_007692655.1 Halomonas sp. | reverse complement strand
ATCACGCTGGCTCTATTGCGGTCACGCTTAATCAACTCAATCAGTTGGTTTTTAGCGTCTTTAAGGGTGTTTTGATTATCAAAATCAATGGCCCAGTAAACGGGAATTTCCTGCCAGAGTAAAAAGCCCAGTTCATCGGCGAGTTCTGCTACCCGTTCATGGTGGGGATAGTGCGCCAGGCGCAGAAAATTGCACCCAAGCTCTTTCGCATGGGCGAGGCGTCTGCGAATGTCTGCGTCGGAAGTTACTTTGCCGAGGGTGTTATCGTCCTCATGGACAGAAATACCGCGTAGCCAGATAGGCTCACCGTTGAGGAGAATATCGACCCCTTGGCGAACGATAGAGCGAAACCCCACAGTGTCAGTAATACGATCCTCGCCAGCCGTGACTATCACGTTGTAGAGGCGTGGGTTTTCAGGTGACCATAGCGCTGGCGCTGCTGCTATTTTGCAGCTGCCTTTGCCCTGTTCAAGGGTTATCTCTTGGACAATGCCTAACTCGGGTATCTCCAGGCAAGCCCGGTGAATGCCGGGGTCATCGACAGCGCTATCAACAACACTATCAACAGCTACATCCACCTCTATTGCCGTACCATCCTGGGAAAGGCGAATAAACATATCGCGGATAAACGCTTTGGGCAGGCTAAATAGCGCCACCTCCCGGTAAACACCGCCATAGTTAAACCAGTCTGTATTGCGCATCGGCACGCGATCCAGCGTACGACTATTATTAACACACAGCATCAGCCAATTGGTTTCTTCGGCAAGATCATCCGTCAGCTCAACGTAGAAGGGAGTCGAGCCGCCATAGTGATTGCCTAGAAATTTTCCATTGAGGAATACTTTGCAGTCGTATTGCGCTGCCCCGACCCTGAGAAGGTAGCGACGGCCGGACTCGCTGATCCTATCCAGTTTTTTGGTGTACCAGGCGCTGCCCTCAAAAAAGTACCACTTTTCCTTTAACATGGCCCAGTTTGAGGGCACCGGGATGGTCTCACCCATATAAGGATCGTAGTCCCAGGGCTCCACTCGATCGACAGGGTCGGCTGGCTGCATTTCATACCACTTTTGGCGCAGACCGGTATCGAGCAAGTCCACGCAAAAATTCCAACTGCCGTTCAGCGGCGTAGACGTGCGACCTTTCGTGAACACCATTGTAGAGTGGTTCAGATTTTGCAGATTCAACGGCACGTCGTACTGCTCGTCATGTAACGCCGTTAGGGCATTGTCAGCCATGGATGATCGCTCTAGCATCTTACCGCCTCCCCTACAGCGATTTTAGTCAGCCATTGCCTTGATCTGGCTAATCAGGTTGGCCAATTCTTCAGACTGGCTGGCCACTTCTTCATGCATAGGCATAACAGCCTCAATGAAAGGCGCTTTGTCCACCTCATTGATCTCGACACCCATCTCTGTTTCAGCGGTTTCCAATGCCGCCATTGCCGCTTGATTCCAGGACTCGGAATGGAACGCCTGAGCCTCCGACGCCGCCTGTCTCATCGCCGCTTGCTGATCCTCTGACATACGATCCCAGGCGCAGCTGGACATGACGACCACGGAAGGAATGATGGTATGTTCATTAAGCGAAAAGTGGCCAACCACCTCGCCGTGACGCGCGTTAGTCAGGGCCGTCGGGTTGTTCTCAGCCATCTCGACCACCCCTTGCTGCAGCGCACTGTAGAGCTCACCCCAGTCAATGGGAGTCGGGCTACCTCCCAACAACTCCACCATTCTGATGGCGGATGGGCTCGGCTGTACACGCACATTCAGGCCTTCAAGGTCTGCCGGGGAGTTAATGGCGCGATCGCCATAAAACGAGCGGGCCCCCTCGGTCAAAAAGGCGATCCCTATGAAGCCTTTGTCCCGTGAAGCGTTAAGAATATCCTGGCCGATATCCCCGTTTATGACCTCCTCGAAATGCGCTTCACTGGCAAAAATAAAGGGCAAATTCATGGCGCTGTAAAGGGGCTCAAACGCTTCCAGTTCAGCCGTATTGCTGCGCGCCATATCCAGGGTGCAGTTTTGCACCAGCTCCATGGATTCACGCTGCGAGCCAAGTTGCGCATTGGCATAAATACGGATATCCAGTTCGCCATCGGTGAGCTCTGAAAGACGTTCGCTCATGTACTGCATGCTGACATGGGTAGGGTGGTCTTCGGGATTATTCTGGTTCAGCCGGAGTGTCTGGGCCTGAGCCGAAGCCGCTGCTGCGAACAGCGCCGCACTGATCAGGGCGGTATGTTGCAAGGCTTTCGTTGTCATCAGCTGTTTCTCCTGATTGTTGTTGTGCTTGTTGTTGTGCTTGTTGTTGTAATTGTTGCCTTGAAAGCCGTTGTCATTGCAGCAGCGACTTTCTACGTAGACTTGCTACGTTACAGGGGCAAGATGGCTTACCGACCACAGCATGTCAACCAATAATACAAATTGGTTGACATCTTTTGCGGTAGCAGCGACGCTGCATAATGACTCAGCAGTTAAGGTGCTGGTCGGCTATACACAAAAATAAAACCAGAGGTCTTACGTATGAAACGCGCAATGGACTATGTGCTTGGCACGGCTGTGTTTTTAATTCTCTTGATCATCGTCGCCAGCGTCACATGGCAGGTGTTATCCCGCTACGTACTCGGCACCCCAAGCACAGCCACAAGCGAAATTGCACGCTTATTGTTCATGTGGTTAGCGCTGCTGGGCGGTGCCTACACCTTTGGTCAGGCGCGGCATCTTGCCATCGACCTATTGCCCCTCGCCTTAAACGGCCGTGCGCGTCAGCTGCTTAATACTCTGATCTTGTTGATCGTGGCGGGCTTCGCGTTCTTCGTGATGGTCTGGGGTGGCTGGCAAATGGTTTCCCGAACGCTGGCCTCGGGCCAAATCACCCCCACCTTGAGGCTGCCCATGGGTTATGTGTATGGCCCCATTCCGGTTTCCGGGCTACTCATCATTTTTTACTCTTGCATCTTTTTAGGCCGGGTCTGGCTTCACCCAGCGTCGGAAGGCGGCTTCACCATCGATCCGCACAAAGCACCTGACCCACAAGAGAGCGATTAACATGAATATAACCGTCCTCGTGCTGTTTGGATCCTTCGCGTTTTTAATGTTCTTGGGCATACCCATTGCCTTTGCGATTGGGGTATCTGCGACACTCACTTTCTTGTTATTCATGGGTGTTGAACAGTCCCTCAGTATTGTTGCCCAGCAGATGGCATCAGGGCTCGATAGCTTCACTTTGATAGCAATCCCCTTCTTTATCTTAGCGGGCAATATCATGAATCGAGGCGGCATTGCACTTCGCCTTATCGATTTGGCAAAAGTGCTTGCCGGCAGGCTCCCCGGCTCGCTGGCCCACGTCAACATCATTTCCAATATGCTGTTCGGTGCCTTGTCTGGCTCCGCTGTTGCGTCGGCGGCGGCTGTTGGCGGTGTGATGTCCCCTATCCAAAAGCGGGAAGGCTATGACCCTGCGTTTTCGACAGCGGTTAACGTGACCTCCTGCCCGACGGGGCTGTTGATTCCGCCAAGCACCACGCTGATTGTTTACTCCTTGATCACAGGGGGAACATCGATAGCAGCGCTGTTTTTGGCCGGCTATCTGCCCGGCATTATCATGGGCTTATCCTTGATGGTAGTGGCGGGGATCATCGCAAAACGCAAGGGCTACCCGGTGGCGGAAAAGCCTTCCCGGGCCGAAGTCAAATCCGCAGTGAGCCGGTCGATACTACCCTTGGGCCTGATTGTGGTGGTGATTGGCGGGATTATCAGCGGCATCTTTACCGCCACCGAGGCGTCAGCCATCGCCGTGGCCTATTCGCTGCTGCTGTCGTTATGTTGGTACCGAGAAATAGGCGTCGCTGACCTCCCCAGAATCTTCATCGACTCGGCCGTCACCACCTCTATTGTGCTGTTATTGATCGGTTGCTCCATTGCCATGTCCCGTGCCATGGCGTTCGGTGATGTTCCGCAAACCATCTCATCGTTCATGATCGGCATCTCCGATAACCCGATCATCATTCTATTGTCCATTACCGCCGTACTGCTGCTGATTGGCACCTTTATGGATATGACACCGGCGCTGCTTATCTTCACTCCTATTCTTATGCCGGTGATGCAGACACTGGGTATCGACCCGGTTCACTTCGGCATCATCATGACCATCAACCTCTGCGTCGGTATCTGTACCCCGCCCGTTGGCTCGGCGCTGTTTGTCGGCTGCTCCATTAGCGGCGTCAGTATCGGACAAGTGATGAAACCCATCCTGCCCTTTTATTTGGTCTTGATTGCCATTGTGCTGCTGGTGACTTTTGTCCCACAAATCAGCTTATTCTTGCCCCAGCTTATCTTAGGTTATTAACGCAACGCTCCTGGGCAATGGTCACCGTTATAGCAAAGGATAAACAATGAAAACCTTAAAAAACTGGCACCTGGAGCACCACGACACCACCACCGTGCAACTGCGGGTAGATGCCAGGCACTTGGTCTGCATCAATATTCTGGAAAACCAACTATTTCGCATAAGGCTGTTAAAGAACGGCGCTTGGCGACTTGGTCGTTCATGGACGGTAAACCCGGATGGCAACACCCTACCAAAGGGCCGCTCCCGTGATTCGCTGACCGGGTTCAGTTGCCCACCGTATCGGCTTGGATGGTTGGATGACCGCTTGCAGATCGAGACCGATGCATTGCGGCTTACCGTTTCTCAGCCGCTGCATTTCAAGTGGGAAGCCTACCTGGACGGGAGCTGGCAGCCCCTGACGGAAGACAGACCCACGGGCGCTTATATGCTGAGCGTTAAGAGCCATGCCCACAGCCACTTTTTACGTCGGCTGCCCAATGAACGGGTATATGGCCTGGGCGAAAAAGCGGGGCTGCTGGAACGCACCGGGCGGCGTTTTGAGATGCGCAGCCTCGACGCCATGGGCTACGACGCCGAGCGCACCGACCCGCTGTATAAACACCTGCCGTTCACCATTACCCAAACCGCGTCCACCGGCAGTTTTAGTATTTTCTACGACACGCTGAACACCTGTGCGTTGAACCTCGGGCAGGAGCTTGATAACTACCACGCCCCCTACCGCTCGTTTACCGCCGATGATGGCGATCTGGATTACTATTTTCGCTGGTCTCCAAAGGTTCTAGATCTGGTGAAGGGCCAACTTGCATTAACCGGGGGCATGGCATTTCCACCGCGCTGGTCGCTGGGCTACTCCGGCTCCACCATGGCCTATACCGATGCACCTGATGCTCAGGATCAGCTTATCGGCTTTTTGCGCAAGCTGGAGAACGAGGCCATCCCCTGCGATAGCTTCCATCTCTCCTCGGGGTATACCTCCATTGAAGATAAGCGCTATGTGTTTCATTGGAATAACGACAAGGTGCCTGATCCCGCCGCACTGGCGAAAGCCTTTAATGATGCCGGTGTGCACTTAATCGCGAATATCAAACCCTGCTTGTTAAAGAATCACCCCCGTTACCAGGAAGCGGCCCAGCACAAGCTGTTTATTCAAGACAGTGAGTCCGACACGCCGGAGCTTTCAAGCTTCTGGGACGATGAGGGCTCCCACCTTGATTTCACCAACCCCGACACGCTCAGCTGGTGGAAAGAGAACGTCACGCAACAACTGCTGAACCTCGGCATCACGTCAACCTGGAACGATAACAACGAATTTGAAGTGTGGGATCATGGCGCCCGTTGCGTTGGCTTTGGCGAAGCGGTTGAGGTAGGTCTGATACGACCTTTGCATGCGCTGTTGATGGTGCATGCCTCTTGGCAAGCGCAGTCACAACACGCGCCGCAACAGCGCCCCTATGTGGTGACGCGATCAGGCTGTGCGGGCCTACAGCAGTTCGCCCAGACCTGGACGGGAGACAACAAAACCAGCTGGGAGAGTCTGCGCTGGAACATCCGCATGGGGCTGGGGCTGTCGCTCTCGGGCATCTACAACATTGGCCATGATGTCGGCGGGTTTGCGGGGCCCCAGCCGGGGCCAGAACTACTGCTCCGCTGGGTGCAGAACGGCATTTTTCACCCACGTTTCTCCATTCACAGCTGGAACGACGACGGCTCCGTTACCGAGCCCTGGACGCACCCCAGCGTTGCCGATGGCATTCGCGCGGCTATTCAATTGCGCTACCGTTTGCTGCCTTATTTTTATAGCTGCCTTTGGCAGGCGGTGAACCACCACGAACCCATGCTGCGGCCCACCTTTCTCGATCATGAGCATGATGCACAAACCTATGCCGATACCGACGACTTCCTGCTAGGCCGGGATTTACTGGTGGCGTCGGTGGTTGAGCAAGGTGCGGATAAGCGGCGCATCTACCTGCCCGACAACCAGGCAGGCTGGTGGGACTACTGGACCGGTCAACTGCATGCTCCCGGAACCTGGTTCGAGAAGCCGGTTGCACTGGCGGATATGCCTTTGTTTGTTAAGGCCGGATCGATTCTGCCGCTTGCCAATGAGGCCAGCAAAGCAACGCCTGAAGCGCAAGTTGGCCGCACCCTGGCGCTATTTCCCATGCCGGGGGTATTTTCCTCCACTTCGCTTATTTATGACGATGACGGCGAGAGCAAAGAGGGCCCGCACTGCCTTACCTCTCTGCTGCTTAGCGGTAATGAGCATAGCCTGGAGCTGCACATCAGCCATACTGGCGATATGCCTTTCCCGTTTTCACAGCTCACTATTGTGCTGCCCGCAGGTGAAAACCGCCCCTTGAGTTATGGTGGTCAAATTATCGAGCGTGGTGGAATGATCGCATTGGGAGAAGCATCTTGAGCGGTGACAACACCATACTACGACCGCGGTGGCTGCACATCGGTGTGGGTACTTTTGCGTATGCCGCTATCGCTGAAACGTTAAACCAGAAGGCTTCCCTATGAATAACTATCTACACGCTGATTTCCTGCTGGATACAGAGACAGCACGGCGCCTCTACCATGATGTGGCGGCGGATTTACCTATTATTGATTACCACAACCACCTGCCCCCCGAGGAAGTAGCCAACAACCGCGCCTGGGACAACCTGGGCGATCTATGGCTGAGCCATGACCACTACAAGTGGCGCGTGATGCGCTGGGCTGGCGTGCCTGAGTCGCATATTACCGGTAGCGCCACCGACAAGGAAAAATTCACGGCCTTTGCCCAGATACTGCCTAAAACCATTGGCAACCCGATGCACCACTGGAGCCATCTTGAACTGTGGCGCTACTTTGGTGACGAGGGCAAGCTGATCAATGGCGACAGCGCAGAGGATATCTGGCAAACCACCCAAGCAAAGCTGAGCCAGCCCGATTTTCGTGCCCAGGGGTTGTTAAAAAAGATGAAGGTCGAACTCATTGGTACCACCGATGATCCCCTCGACAGCCTTGAGCACCACCAAGCCTTTGCTGCCTCGCCGCACAAAGACGGGCTTGCCATGGTGCCTACCTTTCGCCCAGACCGCGCGCTGGCCATCGAAGGCCCAGGTTTCAGTGCCTACATAGACAAACTAGAGAGCCTAACCGGACAGCCCATCAGCACCTTCGAGCATCTGGTCAGCGCGCTCACGGATCGTTTGGAGTACTTTATTGCCAATGGCTGCCGCGCCACCGATCACGGTATTGGGCAGCTAGAGCAGGCCGATGAGCTAAGTGCTAGCCAGCTTGATGCCATTCTGGAAAAAGGTCGCCAAGGCAAAGCATTAGCGCCAAACGAAGCAGAGAGCTTCCGGATGGCTGTATTAGTAGAGCTAGGCCGTGCGTACGCGCGGGCGGATCTGGTTATGCAGTTGCATATAGGGCCGCTGCGTAATAACAGTACCCAAATATTCAGGGCAGCTGGCAGCGACTCAGGAGCTGATGCCATTCAGGATAAGCCCATCGCCGAGCCGTTAAACAAATTACTGGATCGAATGGATAGCACCAATGAGCTACCGCGCACCATTCTTTATGCGCTGGATCCCAGTAAAAACCCGATCATCGTCACCACGGCGGGCAACTTTCAAGGCGGTGGCATTGCAGGCAAAGTTCAGGCAGGTACTGCATGGTGGTTCAATGACCAGCTTGACGGCATGGAAAACCAGATGAACCAACTGGCTCAGATGGGGTTACTGTCCACCTTCACTGGTATGTTGACAGACAGCCGATCCTTTTTATCCTTTCCCCGCCATGAGTATTTCCGCAGGTTGCTGTGCCGCATCATCGGGCGCTGGGTTGCTGAGGGGCTGGCACCCAATGACCATAAACTGCTTGATGAGATCACTGCGGATATCTGCTACCACAACGCACGCCGCTGGTTCA
>NZ_REBQ01000137.1 GCF_007692655.1 Halomonas sp. | reverse complement strand
AGATACGCTTGGCATGGCGTCGGCAACCGCTTAATCCTTCGTATTTTCCAGCTTGTGCAGCATGATCCACTGTCATGGGGGAGCGCAGTGTAATCTGCGTCTAAAACGCGGATTTAGGCGCATGGCTTTGCTTCATCACCGCCAAAACGGTATCCGCTGCCTCTCAAACCACCGTAGGATGACGTTTTAGCTAAGGAGACGCTGCTATGGCACTGCTGTATAAATCTGATCCGGTGCGCGGCGCCCGGTGGAAAGCGCTTTTTGCCCAACACGCGCCTGATATTGAGTTCCGCCAATGGCCCGATATCGGCGACCCTAACGAGATTCGCTATTTATTTGCGTGGCAACCCCCGGAAAACATCATGGCGTGCCTGCCCTCCCTTGAGGTGCTATTTGCCACATCCGCGGGTGTCGATCAGTTTGATTTTGACGCACTGCCTTCAGAGCTACCGGTCGTACGGATGCTTGACCCCGCCATTGAGAGCGGCATGATTGAGTACGCCACCTTCGCCACGCTATGGCTACACCGCCGCATGGGCGACTATGTGCGCCAGCAGCGCGAGGGAAAATGGCAGGCGCATATGCTTGTGCCTACCGCAAAACGGCGCATCGGTGTACTCGGTTTAGGCCAGCTTGGCTGTGCCATCGCCACCCATCTGGCAAGTTACGGTTTTGACGTGCGCGGCTGGTCGCGTTCGCCAAAGCAGTTGGCGAATGTTCATTGCTACAGTGGCCAGGCAGCGCTGGATGGGTTCCTGGCTGAAAGCGATATTGTAATCTGCGTGCTGCCGCTGACCGACGCCACCCGCGGTATTCTCAATAGCGACCTTTTTGCGCGTATGCCCGAAGGCGCGGCCTTGATCAACATTGGTCGTGGCGAGCACCTGGTTGACCACGACCTGACGCAAGCCCTTAACAGCGGGCATTTGAGTGCCGCGGTACTGGATGTGCTGAGTGAAGAGCCGCCCGCCGACGATCACCCCTTCTGGCGAGACGAGCGCATTTTGCTAACCCCCCACGTGGCAGCAATGACGCAGCCGGATAGCGCCTTCCCCGTCCTGCTGGACAACCTGCGTCGTTATCAGCGCGGGGAGCCAATGGTAGGACGTGTGGATTTACAGCGGGGTTACTAGTGCCTCCAGTATTTACCATTAGTATTTCCCACTCGCTCGCCCTTTGAATTGAGGAGCGAGTGGGGTTATGTCGGCGTTAGTTATTTCAGCGTCAGTTTAGCCCGCCCATATGAAACGCTTTCTCTTCCAGATACTCGTCTAGCCCCTGGCGGGCACCTTCGCGGCCCAGCCCCGACTGTTTCATACCGCCAAACGGCGCTACTTCCATTGAAATGGAGCCGGTGTTGAGGCCAACCATACCGAACTCCAGCGCTTCGCCAACCCGCCAGGCCCGGCGCACGCTCTCGGTAAAGAAGTAAGCGGCTAGCCCAAAGGGCGTTGCGTTAGCAATGCGTAGGGCCTCTTCTTCGTGCTCAAATTGCATAATGGGGGCGACGGGGCCAAAGGTCTCTTCCTGGGTGACCAGCATCGCTTCGGTTACTTTGGTGAGCAGTATCGGCGCCACAAAGCGATCCTGACCACTGGGTACATTGCCAAGCACCAGCTCAGCCCCATGGGATAAGGCATCATCAAGATGGCGGGCGACTTTGCTCACCGCTTGGTCGTTGATTAATGGCCCGATGGTCGTGCCTTCCTCCATTCCATCGCCACAGTGCAACGCCTCGATTTCGGTTGCTAGCTGGGCCACAAAGCGGTCATGAATGCCGGATTGAACCAGAATACGGTTGGCGCAAACGCAGGTCTGGCCGGCGTTGCGGAACTTGCTCGCCATAGCCCCGGCCACTGCCAGTTCCAGATCGGCATCGTCAAATACGATCAGCGGAGCATTGCCGCCCAACTCCAGGCTGAGACGCTTAATATCGTCGGCGCTCTGGCGCATCAGTAAGCTGCCCACACGGGTTGAACCGGTGAAAGAGAGCTTACGCACGGTGGGGTTGGAGGTTAGTTCGCCGCCAATCCCTTCGGGCAGCCCGGTGACAATATTAACTACTCCTGGGGGGAAGCCCGCACGCTCCGCAAGCACCGCCAAGGCCAGTGCCGACAGCGGCGTCAGCTCCGAGGGTTTGATCACAATCGGGCAACCGGCCGCCAGCGCTGGAGCACACTTGCGGGTAATCATGGCGATGGGAAAGTTCCAGGGGGTAATCGCACCACACACGCCCACTGGCTGTTTAAGGATCACAATGCGCCGATCTGCACTGGGGGAGGGGATCGTTTCGCCGTAGGCGCGGCGCGCCTCTTCCGCAAACCACTTGATAAAACTCGCGCCGTACTTAACTTCTCCTTGTGATTCGGCTAGCGGTTTCCCCTGCTCCAGGGTCATCAGTACCGCCAGATCCTCGCTATTTTCCAGTACCAGCGCATGCCAGCGCTCCAGCAGTGCTGCTCGCTCTGCCGCTGTGCGGGCACGCCAGGCGGGCCACGCCGCTTCGGCGGCCTCAATGGCACGGCGGGTTTCGCTGGCGCCCATGCTGGGCACGCTGGCTAGCGCTGCGCCGGTGGCGGGGTTGGTGACGGTCAGCGTGTCCGCATTGTCGGCATCACACCATTGCGCGTTGATAAAGGCCTGCTCGCGTAGCAGGTCACTATCTTTAAGGGTCAGTTTAGCCATGCTTTTCTCCTTGTCATAGACCTGATGGGCGCGCCCAGGTAGAGGGCGTTTAAAAGGTCTGGGTGGCCTGGGTGGCAATCAATACAGCTGTTTCAATCGGACTGAACAGCTCCGTAGCTCCGTCTTAAGCTGGCGGAGTTGATGGCTGCGTATGAGTTGATCATTAACTTTTTAACCCGGTGCGGGCTGGTCCATCCTGCATATCATGGATCAGGATTTCACCGCCCGCTTCACTGACGGGCCAGCATGCCAGTCTGCCGCATCCGGCGGGTGCGTTGCGGGGAGTGCCGTCGGTCAGAGCAAATTCGGCAAAATGTAACGGGCACACGATATGGCCATTCGCCACAAAGCCGTCGGCCAGTGACGCGACGGCATGGGGGCATGCATCCGCCACCGCATGCACCTGCCCGTCCAGTCGCGTAAGGGCAAGCGCACCATGTACTGGATCTTCGACACGGATCAGCGCGCCCTCTGGCACCGCGAGGCTGGCAACAAGCGCGCGGCCCGGGCCCTCTGGCAGGAGGGGGCGTCTGTTTGCGCGTTCTGACGCGGGATAGGAGTCAAATTGATGGATCTCCTGTGGTCTGTCGATCCCGACCGCGAAGGTGCCATAGTTCCAAAAGGGGCGTGCAGCGTCAGCAGGGCGCGCGCGGAGGGGCGCATCGGGCGTAGCCTGGCCCGCGATCTGTATCCGTTTGCCGAACTGGTCAGACCAAAACCGCAGGGGCGCGCGTTCGGACAACGGCAAGCCCAGCATGGCATGCGCGCAGGCGCGTGACTGATCATTGGCGTTCTGCCAGCTTTCGATGCGCATGCGTGTGTCAGCAAATGGTTGCAGTGCCACATCGCCCACGGCATGAATCAACGGTTGAGACGTTGCGCCCGCCGTATCTGTCGCTATGCCGTTGCCAGATGCTATCCCTGCCTGATGCCCTAGAGAGTCATCTGGGGTGATCCCGGTGGCCACCAGCAATAGATCGGCTGTGACCGTGGCGCCTTCGATAGTTGCGCGCACGCAGGTGTCCTCCACAGTGAACCTAGGCGTGACTCCCAGCCGCAGGTCAACGCCGTTGGCACGGTGCAGCGCGGCCAGATGATCCGTCACTTCGACGGGCAACAGGCGGTGCGCTAGCGCTGGCCCCCGTACCAGAACCGTGACCTCAATTCCGGCAGCACGCGCAGCGGCGGCGGCTTCCATTGCGATCCACCCACCGCCCAGAACCAATAGCCTGCGCGGGGCCGCTGTGGCGATGGCCTGCGCATCTTTGCGCGTGCGCAGGGTTCGCACCCGCGGCCCCGACAATTCCAATGGATTGCGTGCCTGACCGCCTGTTGCAATCACCAGTCGGGCATATTCAAGACGGGTACCATCGGCCAGCTTCAAGGTTCGCGCATCAGCATCCAGCGCGACGACACGACAACCGGTCTGCAGATCGATATTCAGGTCTTGTGCCTCCGCGCGCGTCATCGCTGCGGTCGGGGCTTCTGTTCGAAACAGGGCCTTTGACAGCTGGGGCCGCTCATAGGGGGCATGCGGTTCGTCACCGATCAGGTGTAGCGGTGCTTGATGACCCAATTCTCGCAGCGTGCGGGCGGTCATCGCACCTGCCTGCCCTGCACCCACGATCACGATGGGACGCATTCGCGGTACACATAGCGACTGCTCGATATGGATCTCGCCGGGGGACTCGATCACGCAATAGATCCCGAGGTTGCGTTGAAAGTGCTTGGTCAGCGCGCTCAGCACGTCAGGATCGCGGGCAAGATCGCCTTGCTGCAACGTGGTGAACCCACAACGCCCGCAGGGTGCGACCCCTCGCAAGGTTACGTCCCCGATGCGGAAGGTCTGCCCCAGCAGGTTGTATTCGGGGATGCCCGCCGGAGCATAGGGCAGATCGACCACGATATTGGGACGAAAGCGACGGGGGTCTATCTGACTATCAGGCAGCAGCCGTTCCAGCTGGGTCAGGGCCTGACGGCTGATCAGATGCACCGGTGCCATGTTATAGCGTGCTTTCGCAATTGTGCCATCAGGCAGTGTCGCGCCGTAGCGCTGCGCTAGAACCGGGCGACCAAAATGTTTCGATAGCATCTCAAGGGTCGCCGCGCCGTTAATGTCGTGCCATATCTGGCCATCGTGTGACAGAACGGGGCCACCCTGCCCCACTTTGGCCTGCAGTGCGGGTGCCTGATTCCACGACGGGTCGCGCACAGGGTAGGCGGGGGCGCCAGTTGCGGCGTCGAACAGCCCGTGCGTACGGTCAGCGCGGGGGCCGTCGGGGTCAAGTTGCAAGCTGGCGCACTGCTCGCCTGCCAGGGTGCTGACTGGGTATCGCCAGAGGCCGGTCACGTATGCGCCTTCAAACATCGTTTTCATGTGTCTGAGGTCAGCGCGGGTGACAGGTCTAGATCCTCACGAATGCAGGCCTTCAAATGGTTCGGCCCTGCTGTCTCAAGCGGCGGACGAACGGCCGCACAGTCTGCAATCGCATACGGACAGCGCGTGCGGAAACTGCACCCGGAAGGGGGGTTGGTCGGGCTGGGAATGTCGCCCTTGAGGATCATGCGCTTGCGCCGCGCGCGCATGTTGGGCTCGGGAATGGCAGACAGCAACGCCTCGGTATAGGGGTGACGCGGCGCGCGGAACAACGTTTCGGCAGGGGCGACCTCAACCACGCGTCCAAGATACATCACCGCAATCCGGTCCGAGATATGGCTGACCACCGACAGATCATGGGAAATGAACAGGATCGTCAATCCCAGCCGCTGCTGCAACTCAAGCAACAGATTGATGACCTGTGCCTGCACAGAAACGTCCAGCGCCGAGATCGGCTCATCTGCTACCAGCAGGTCGGGCTTGGTGATCAGCGCGCGTGCTAATCCAATGCGCTGGCGCTGACCGCCTGAAAACTCGTGCGGATAGCGGGTGGCGAAATCCGGCGACAGTCCAACCGTTTCCAGAATATCGGCAACTCGTTCCTGTCGCTGGGCGCGCGACAAATTCGGCTCGTGGATTTCCAGCGGGGCGGCCAATGTATCGGCCACGCTGGCCTTGGGGTTCAACGAGGCATAGGGGTCCTGAAAAACCATCTGGATCCGGCGGCGCAACGGACGCATGCGTGCGCGGTCAAAGCGGCTGATTTCCTGCCCGTCAAAGACAATCTCGCCTGCTGTCAAGTCGGTCAACCGCATCAGCGCCTTGCCCACCGTGCTTTTCCCAGAACCGCTTTCGCCGACCAGGCTTAGCACTTCGCCACGGTTGATCCGCAGCGACAGGCCATCCACAGCACGTACTGTTTCGGGCGGGCCAAACAGGCTGCTGCGCTTGCCAACAAAATGTCGGGAGATATTATTTAGTTCAACCAGAGGTGACGTCATTGGATGGCCGACTCCTGCAGGATTGTTTCGCATCGATGGCACCGCACGTCATGCCCGCGCTGCACGGACTGCAGCAGCGGTGTACCTGCATCGCAAGTGCCGGACAGAAACCAGTCGCAGCGCGGGCCAAAGCTGCACCCCTTTGGCAGGGCTAGCGGGCTTGGCACTGTGCCCCTGATGGCCGGTAGTGGCTGGCCCCGCGATGCGGAAAACGTGATCCGCGGCACCGATTGCAAAAGCCCCCGCGTATAGGGCATCAAAGGGCGCTCGAACAGATCAGCGACCGGGGCAGTTTCCACAGGCGATCCTGCATACATGACCATAACCTTGTCGGCCACATCGGCCACGACACCCAGATTGTGGGTAATGAAGATGATGGCCAGATCAGTGCGCGCCTGGATCTCTTTCATCAGTTCGATAATCTGCGCCTGAATGGTGACATCCAGCGCAGTCGTCGGCTCATCCGCTATCAACAGGCTTGGGTCACAGGCCAGTGCCAGCGCGATCATCACCCGCTGGCGCATGCCGCCCGACATCTCATGCGGAAAACTGGCCGCACGGCTACGCGGATCCGGAATGCCGACCAGATCCAGCAGTTCAATTGCCCGCTCCATGGCAGCACGCTGTCCAAGGCCCATATGCCTGCGGATGGATTCTGCGATCTGGGTGCCAGCTGTGTGGACAGGATTGAGCGAGGTCATCGGTTCCTGAAACACGATTGATGCATGGCGTCCACGAATGCCGCGCATCTCGGCAGTGGAGCAGGTGACAAGATCAGTCTGCTGGCCGTCATGCGACAGCAACACCTGACCGGATACGTCGCAAAACGGCGCGCCGGGCAGCAGTCGAAGCATGGCAAGGCTGGTGACCGACTTTCCAGAGCCGCTTTCGCCGACAATGGCGAGGGTTTCCCCGCGCGCAATCTCGAAATTGACGTCGCTGACAGCTCGGACAGGCCCGGCCCGCGTGTTGAAGGTGATTGCAAGGTCGCGAACCTGCAGCACGGGCGGCGCGGCCGCTTGGGTTTGGGGTCTACTCATCTGTTATCCATTCGCGGGTCCAGCGCGTCACGCAGCCCGTCTCCGATAAAGTTGAAACTGGTCACCGCGAGTGTGATTGCGATGCCCGGAATGATGGCAAGCCAAGGCGCAGAGCGTAGATAGCCTTGCGCATCCTGAAGCATGTTGCCCCAGCTGGGTGTGGGTGGCTGCACGCCAAAACCCAGGAAGCTGATATAGGATTCTGCAAGGATTGCGCTGGCGACGTTCAGGGTCGCGGCAACAACGATGGGTGCGACCGCGTTAGGCAGGATCTCGCGTAGGATTATGCGCCGGTCATTCGCTCCGAGGGCCTCGGCTGCGACCGCGTAGTCGCGCTCTTTCAAAGATCGGACCTGTGCCTCGACTACCCGCGCGATTTCCATCCAGGATGCGGCAGAGATCAGGATGATGATCGAGGTCACGGAAGGGTTGATCAGCGCAGAGATTGCCAGCAGCAGAAAGATAGGTGGAAAGCACAGCATTGCATCGACGAAGCGCATCAGCGCTGCTCCCAACGCACCGCCGTAAAAACCCGCGATGGTGCCGACGAAAATGCCGATAGCCATACTTAGGATCATTACCGAAAACCCCACCGCCAACGAGATCCGCCCCGCGTGCAGAAGGCGTGTCAATGTATCGCGCCCCAGCGGGTCGGTGCCCAACAGATGCGTCCCGTCCAGAGGCGGTAGGAACCGGTTGCGGATATTGATGGCGGTCGGCTCGAAGGGCATCAGCCAAGGCCCAACAATAACCAGAAGCACCATTGTCAGAATGGTGATTGTCCCGATAACGGCAAGCCGATGCCTCAAGAATCGACGCAGGGCAGGGCTTTGCTGAATACGGAGGCGCGGGGCCACATGAGTAAGTGTTGCAGTATTCATCTTGCGCGCCCTCCGATGCGTGGATCGGCCAGCCCATAAAGGATATCGGCAATCAGGTTGCCGATAAGCACCAGAATTGCCGTAAACATCAGGATTCCCATAACTGTCGGATAGTCGCGGTAATTGATTGAGTCGAGGAACAAACGCCCCATTCCTGGCCAGGAGAAGACCGTTTCGGTGACCAGTGCCCCGCTGAGCAGGTTCGGTAGTTGCAGGCCCAGAATGGTGATCATCGGCAGAAGCGCGTTGCGCAGCGCGTGCCGCGTTAGGATGCGCCATTCCGATATGCCCTTGGATCGGGCGGTGCGGATGTAGTCCTGGTTGATGACATCAAGCATGGAAGAGCGCATGTATCGGCTCCAAATTGCGGTCGAGACAAGGGCCAGCACCAGTGCCGGGCCGATCAGGTGATGAACCCTGTTCATGAAAGAGCCGTCGCCCGGTGTCATGCGGCTGCCTGCGGGCAGCCAGCCCAGCTCTATCGAGAAAAACCAGATGACCACCAGGCCGAACCAGAAGGTGGGGATTGACAGGGCAACCATGGCAAAGATAGTAGCCACGCTATCGAACAATGAATAGCGCCAGACGGCCCCCAGAACGCCGACCCATACCCCAATGAATATTGCGATCAGGGTCGAGGCAAGCATTAGTTCAAAGGTTGCCCCGAGGTGTGAAAAGATGATGCGCAGCACCGGCTGCTGATCGCGGTAGGACACGCCCCAGTCGCCAACAACGATATTGCTCAACCATTGCACGTACTGGAGCGGCAGGGGCCGGTTGAGGCCCAGTTGCTCCGCCATGCGGTCCATATCGGCCTGTGTCATGTTTCCGGCTTCGGCGAATTGCGACATGGGGCCGCCCGGTGCCAGATGCAGGATGGCAAATCCGACGATCGAGACGATCCACAGCAAGAGCAGGGATTGGCCGAGGCGTACAATAAGAAATCTGGTCATGGGCGGATCCTTTTGTCAGCCGTGTGCGGAATCAGTCCTGTGCCCAGTACCATTCGCGCAGGTTCCAGCTGTTGTGGCGCGCGTTGATGTTGGGAACATAGCCTTCCAGCCCTTCCTTGCGGCCCTCGACCACCTGATACTGGTAAATCGGGATGATGGGTAACTCGTCGCGGACGATCTCCTGCAGGCGGTGATAGATTTCGCGGCGGCGGTCAGTGTCGAAGGTGGTGATGCCTTCGTGCAGCAACGCATCAGCTTCTTCGTTTTGCCATTGCATGTAATTCGCCCCTGCGCCGCCCTGCGCGGGAATCGCAGAGCTTAGAAACCGGTTAGATGGATCCGGATCCATGCCGGTACGGAACGTAGTACCCACAAGCAGCGTGTCGAACTCCGACAGGCGATAGAAATCACCCCAGATCACGGCAGCAGGCATGTTGTTGATCGACACCTGCGCCCCGATGGCACGCCATGTTTCAATCATCAGCTGTTGCGCCTGCTCTCGCAGCGCGTTGCCCGTGGTGGTCGAGATATCGAATGCCAGCGGTACGCCATCCTTTTCGCGCACATTGCCGGAACCCATTTCCCAACCGGCTTCGTCCAACAGGCGGTTGGCCTCGTCAATGTCAAAAACATGTGGCTCCAGCGCATCGTTATAGGCCCAGCTTTCAATCGGGGCGAAGGACACATTGGGTTGGTGCAGATCATAGTAGACCGCCTCGATGATCGCTTCGGAATCGATTGCAGCGAACAGTGCGCGGCGAACAGCCACGTCTTGCAGGGCAGGATGCTCAAGGTTGGGCATTACAATTTCCAACGATGCGTTCGGAGCTGCTTCGACTACCAGACCAGGCAGTTCCTGCGCCTCTGCAAAATAGTTTGCGGGGATACCGCTTCCGATTGTCGCGTCCAGCTGGCCTGCGCGAAACTGTGCATAAAGGGCCGTCTGCTCGGGGATGTAGCGGAAGACCGCACGTTCCATATAAGGACCGTCACCGAAGAAATCTTCATTGGCATGCAAGGTAATGCTGTCGCCAGAAGCACGTGCGCCCCACACGAAGGGACCGGTGCCCACAGGGGCAGAGGCAAGGGCCGTATGAGGATCGTCAGCGGCCTCGACAATGTGGCGCGGCACCATATAGGTGGCAGCCAGCAAGGCGTGATAGGGTGCATAGGGCTCTTGCATAGTCCAAGTGATCTCATGCGGGTCGGTCACAGTGATCTCTTCGATCAGTTCATGGCCCATACGATTGCCAGCGCGGAAATCGGGGCTGTTGATCAGCTCAAGCGAGAATTTTACGTCTTCTGCGGTAAATGGCGTCCCGTCATGCCAGGTCACATCATCGCGCAGGTGGATGGTCCAGGTCCGCCCATCCTCGGAAATGCCGCCGTTCTCGGCGGTCGGGATTTCTGCAGCCAGTTCCGGCAGCAACGTTCCATCAGGGCCGGAATACCAGAGAGGAGAATAGATCTGCATCCAGATCGTTTCATCCACCTCTATCCCGGCCATCAGCGGGTTGAAAACGGTGGCTTCCTGAGACAGTCCCACGATCACCTGACCTGTGGGCGTTTCCGGCGGTGTCTGCGCCGCAAGCGTGCCAGCCCCGATTAGCGCAAGGGCACCGACAGAGGCGCACAACAGCGCCCTGCGACTTACTGGACCGAAGTGTGTCGCCTGTATTGATTCCGAAGCGGTCATGTCCAAATCTCTCTTCCAGATCATTGGAGTTTTTTCACGTGTCATAAGCCTTCTCCTAACTGCAATTAAATGTTGTTGTGAGTCTGGCAGCGCGTGCTTAGCTTTTTTTGTAATAGACGTTTGTGTAGGAGTTGTTTTGGGTGATCGCTCTCTTGGTGAATCTTGCAACGGTCGGACTGGCGTTATGGCTTAATGCAATCGATCCTGTAGTCGGTACCAACTGCCCACCAAAGGTAAAAACCACGGTTTGCCGAAATGGCCAGGGATGGCTGGCCACTTAGTGTCCTGCCAAGGGTGGCTTTGGCGATTACCCAGGATAACGTCGGCCATGACATGCCCCAGGTGCACCGACATCTGCACGCCATGGCCGCTATAGCCCATGGCGTAGTACATACCTTTGTGCTGCCCTGCATGCGGTAGCCGATCTTTGCTCATATCGACCAGCCCGCCCCAGCAGTAGTCGAGCCGTATCCCTTTAAGTTGGGGAAAGGCCTCTTCCAGGCCGCGGCGCAGTATCTCGCCGCTTTTGGCATCCGATTGGCTACCGGACATGGCAAACCGTGCCCGACCACCAAACAGCAGCCGGTTATCGGCGGTCAGGCGGAAATAGTGACCAACAATGCGACTGGTAACGTAAGAGCGCCGCTGGGGCAGCAGCTGGGCACACTGGGCGGCTGAAAGCGGCTCGGTGACGACGATAAAGCTGCCCACCGGCACCAGGCGGCGGCGAAACCAGCTCAGCGGGCCTGTTTGCGAAGCGCCGGTGGCCAGCAGTACATTTTCAGCCCGAATATCGCCACTGGGTGTACCCAGCCGGTAGGCGGACTTCTCGCGGGTGACGCGGGTCATCGGGGTATGTTCAAAAATATGCGTGCCATGTCTGGCCGCGGATTCGGCTAAGCCGACGCCGAAGCGCCCCATATGCATCTGGCCGCCGTTACGCTGCAGCAGCCCGCCATGGTAGAACTTTGAGTCGACCTCCTCTTTCACGGCGGTGGCGGAGAGCATCTCCACGTCGCTATCCACATCACGGCGAATGGCGTCGCAGGTGCGCGCGAGCTTGTCGTAGTGTTCCGGTTTAGCCGCCAGTTTCAGCTTGCCGTGGCGTAGGTAGTCACAGTCGATCGCCTCTTCGCCAATTACCTGCTCGACGCTGGAGACTGCCTCGGCGTAGGTAGTGTAGTGGGCAACCGCCCGCTCACGGCCAAGCTGCTCAACCAGGCTGGCGTAGTCTTGAGCCACGCCGGTGTTGCACTGACCGCCGTTGCGCCCGGAGGCTTCACCGATGATTTGGCCTGCCTCCAGCAGCGCTACGCGGGCACCGCTCCGGGCCAGCGTGCGGGCAGCCGAAAGGCCGGTAAAACCGCCACCCACCACCGCAACATCGTAGTGCTCTTCGGTGAGGGCCTGCTGACCGCCGCCAAAGGCGGGAGCGGTGGCGAGCCAATAGGAGTTAAGTTGCATGGGCGATTCCTGCACGGTTCACGAAACAGATGGCTTAAAGGCCGACGAGTGCAGGTAATCCACGGATATCGTTAATCTTGGTGGCCCCGTAGCCGTCGCAATAGGGCTCGTGGTTGCGCGCCACAAAGGCCTTGTTCTTGATACCCATGAGGTGGGCTGAAATAAGGTCATAGCGGAAGCTTGAGGAGACGTGCAGCAGCTCTTCGGGGTGGCAGTCCAGGCTGTCGATCATGGCTTCGAAGGCGGCTAAACGGGGCTTGTAGACTTTGAACGTATCGGCAGTGAACACCTTGTGAAAGGGCACCTCAAGCTTCTGCACGTTCGACATGATTTGGCTGTCATCGGCGTTGGAGTAAATCACCAGCGGGATTTTGTCGGCAATTTTCGCCAGTCCTTCAATCACGTCCGGGTGGGGGCCCCAGGTAGGTACTGCCTGGTAGTAGAGCATGCCTTCGTTGTCGCGGTATTCGATGCCCCAACGTTTGCAGGTGCGCTCCAGCGCTGCGCAGAGAATCTCAGCGTAGGGTTTCCACTCGCCGAGTACTTCGTCGTAACGGTAGGCGCCAAAATCCTGCACGAAGCGCTCCATGCGCTCCGCATCAGGGATGCGATCAGCGAAAATTTCGCGGGTCATGCGCCCCATTTGGAAGTTGGTGAGTGTGCCGTAACAATCAAAGGTGATGTACTTAGGGCGCATAATCTCGCTCATGGTGTTTGATCCTCATTTGTCATGATTGGTGTAATGGGAGAGTCTTTAGCGCAGCGACTCATTTCATTACAGCACTCTTGAGCAGGCGCCAGACGCTGAAAGTGCGCGCCCGACTAACACAAACACGCTTTTTTTTTGGCTGATGCAGCACACAATGCGGCAGGCCGCTCACATCATTTCTGGCTGACGGATACGGCTGCCATCGGAGAAGCGCTTGATGTGGTAAGGCGTGGGGTCGACAACGGGGGTTGCATTGGTCGCCAAATCCGCCGCCAGCCTGCCCGCTCCAGGGCCAATGCCAAATCCGTGGCCGCTAAAGCCAGCGGCGACGATAAAGCCGGGGATGGCATCGACAGGGGAGATGATCGGGATCATATCCGGCGTGGTATCGATCATGCCGGCCCAGGCGCGGGCAATATGGACACCTTTAAGCGCGGGGTACTCTGCCTGCATGGCCGCCAGGGCGGCACGTGCCTGGGGCAGGTCAGGGGTGGGGTCAAGAACGCGCTGACGCTCAAACGGCGATACCTGATCAAACTGCCAGCTACCCGCAGCCTCTGGCCCGTTAAAGAAAGACGCGCCAATGCGTATCTGCAGCTTCTTGGCTAATTTGCTGCGGTAGGCGGCGTAGAATTTGCTCGCGTAGCGTAGCCCTTGGGGGCTGATTTCCACCCGGCCAAGCCCTGGCAGCGCCAAGGTGTAGCTGCCATCCAGGCGGCGGCGCAGCGC
Organism: Halomonas sp.; assembly: GCF_007692655.1. Lineage (GTDB taxonomy): Bacteria > Pseudomonadota > Gammaproteobacteria > Pseudomonadales > Halomonadaceae > Vreelandella. Next base: position 56,903 of record NZ_REBQ01000137.1, on the reverse strand, counting down.
GACCTTGGGGGTGATCAGACAGCCCGGTGTGACCTCTGGTGCGGCGGTGGTTTGCAGCGCGGTGCCCATGATATTGGCCGAGGGTAGCTCAACGCCGTGGCGACGGCAGAAGCGAGAACTCCAGGCCCCGCCTGCACAGATGACCGTCGCGGTTTTGATCAATCCGTGCTCCGTCCAAACGCCACTCACCCGTCCGTCATGCAGATCCAGGCCGCGCACCGCACAGTTTTGGTGAAGGTAGGCACCGTGTTCACGGGCACCAGTAGCAATGGCCGAGCAGGCCATTGAGGGTTCGGCCTGGGCATCGCTGGGCGACCAAACACCGCCAATACAGCTTGAGGTGGTGCCGGGGGCGCGCTCACGGGCCTCTTCGCCACTCAACATATGGCTGATAAAGCCCCGCTCCCGGGCCTGCTGCCCCCAGGCCTCCCATTTGGCAAGGCTGGCCTGGCTATCCGTGGTGTAAACGATGCCGTTGCGACGAAACCCCACATCCCGCCCTATCTCTTTGGAGAACGCTTCCCAGCGGTCAAGGCTATACATGGCGAGTGGCAGCTCGAACATATCGCGATTCTGCTGGCGCACCCAGCCCCAGTTGCGGCTTGACTGCTCAGCGCCGATAAGCCCCTTCTCCAGTAGCGCAACCGACACTCCTTGGCGCGCCAACTCATAGGCTGCAGTAGTCCCCACAATGCCGCCGCCAATCACCACCACATCGACTTGTTCTGGAAACTCGGGACTATCATTTACGGCGTCCACATTGATAAACATGTTTGCTACCTCTATGTAGTAGATAAAATAACCTGCCAATTCGCTGCGTAACTCATTGATTGAGATCAATCAGCACGCTTTTATGCTGCAGGCAGGCGTCAAAGGCAGCACGGCCTAGGTCGCGGCCCACCCCCGAGCGTTTGTAGCCGCCGGTGGGAAGAATGTAGTCGTTGCTTCGACCGTAACGGTTCACCCATACCGTGCCCGCGGAGAGCTTCCTTACCGTGCGTAGCGCGCGCCCCAGGTCTGCGGTATGAATGCCTGCAGCCAAGCCGTAAACATCGTGCTCGGCCAGCGCTAATGCTTCCTCTTCACTCTCGAAGGTTTGAATGGTAAGTACGGGGCCAAAGATCTCCTCCTCCACGGCGGGATTGTGACGGTCGTTTGTATGCAGCAGGGTGGGCTGGTAAAAGTGCCCGCCATCATGGCGTTCAAAGCGCTCTCCACCACACAGCAGTTCGGCGCCCGCCTCGCGGGAGCGCGTCACAATGGACTCAATACGGGTCAACTGGGTGGCGGAAATAATCGGCGAAAACCAACTGCCCGTTTGCCAGGTGGGGCCGGGGGCGAGGGTTTTGAAAAGCTCGCTAAGCCGCTCAATCATGGGCTCAAGCAGTTCGCGTTGAATCAATAGCCGCGAGCCGGCGACGCATACTTGCCCGGCGTTGCCGGTAATCGCGGCGGCGAGAGTTTTAGCGGTGCGATCAATATCCGGGATATCCGCAAACACCAGTTGGGGGCTTTTGCCACCGAGCTCTAAGGTCACCGGTTTGGGGCCGGTCTCTGCACAGGCGCCCATGATGGTACGTCCGGTCACCGTTGAGCCGGTGAAGGTTACCTTGGCCACATAGGGGTGACGGCAGAGCGCGTCGCCAGTCAACGGCCCGTTGCCCTGGATAACGTTGAACACCCCTGGTGGCATGCCCGCCTCGATGGCTAGCTCGGCCAAGCGCACGGCGGTGAAAGGGGTCATCTCGGAGGGTTTAAGCACCACCGTGTTGCCCGCTGCCAGGGCGGGAGCTACTTTCCAGCAGGTCATGCTGAGGGGGAAATTCCAGGGCGCTATCGCGCCAACGACGCCTAGCGGCTCGGCAATCTGCATGCCCAGGTGGTCGTGGGCGGTCGCCGCTACTTCGCCGCCATGTTTGTCGGCGAATTCAGCAAAGAAGCGAATACCCTCTGCGGTATAGGGCACATCCCAGGCCCGGGTCTGATCAATCGGCCGGGTGGAGCCGAGGGATTCCAGCGGGGCGAGATAATCAATATCGGCCTCAATTAGATCAGCCCAGCGGCGCATAACCCGCGCCCGCTCCCGCGGCGCGCAGCGTGACCAGTCGCCGCGCATAAACGCCTGGTGGGCACTGGTTACCGCATCATCGACGCGATTGGCATCGGCCATGGGCAGCTCGGCATAGACGGCGCCATCGGAGGGGCGCGATACGCTGAGCGCGCTCGGGTCAATAACGCGCTGGCCCTGGATAAAGTGCGCACAGGGGAGGAGAACCTGGGCAGGATCGAAACTTGGCATGGTAGTCCTTGATAACAGTGCTTAATGAAAGTCCTTGAAGATAGCCACTTGAGAATGAACAAGGGGCGGCACCCAACCGGGTGCATAGCTTGTCTACCATCCTAGGTCGGATGCCCCAGCATGGGGTGCTGAGTACAGGGTGGTTGGGCGCAGGGGATGCGCTGACCTATAGCCGCGACGGTTAAATCTGCTGAATTGCACCAAACGCCCTTTTTCGGCGTGGCACCGCGCCGCCCTGAGTGCCAAAGTAGCGGCAAACCGATCAACATCAGCTCAAGGAAAATAGTGCGATGACTGACTCCCCTTCGATGTCTGCTTCTTTAGCTAGCGCTCCCACACGCTTTGAACGTGAGAACTTAACGTGGCGAACAATGACCGTTAACGATCTTGAGGGGGCGCAAAGCCTGTCCCATAAACTCGGTTGGCCCCACCGCGTCGACGATTGGCACCAGATGCTTGAGGTGGGAGAGGGCGTCGTGCTGGAAAGCGTCGATGGTGAGCTGGTGGGCACTGGGCTCTGCTTTAATCAAGGGGCTGTGGCCACCCTGGGTCTGGTAGTGATTAGTGACGAGTGGCAGGGCCTCGGGCTGGGGCGCGAGATGATGGTGCGGCTGATGGCGTTGGCGGGCCCTCGGACGCTGCTGTTGGTCGCCACGACCGCAGGCCAGCCCCTGTATCAAAAACTGGGCTTCGAGCCGTGCAATCGCATCTGCCAATACCAAGGGGTGGTCACCGGCGCACCGCCTGCGACGCTGCTGCCGGGTTTACGCGCGATGGAGGCAAGCGATCAGGCGGCACTGATTGCACTCTCATCCGACAGCCCGGCTCATGCGGTGGCCGTTCAATCTGCTAACAAAGGGGTGGTGATCGAAAATGAGGGTGTCATTGAAGGGTTAGCGCTAAAGCGCACGTATGGGCGTGGTGAGCATATTGGCCCCATTTTGGCACGCAGCGCCGAACAGGCGCAGGCACTGGTATGGGCGCTGCTGGCGGATGCTGAGGGTGATTTTATACGCATCGACTTGGTGGATCCCGATGACGATAGCTGGCTGACGGAGTTAGGACTCACCTGCGTCGATCAAATAACCCGCATGCGCTGTGGCGAGGCTGTCGAGGAAGGGCCGTTAACGCGCTTTGGCATGCTGACTCAGGCGCTGGGCTAACGGCGGAGGTATCTTATGAACGCGAATATCATTGAGGCCGCCAACGCCATCGCCCCCCACCTCTCTGCCCAACGGCGTGACTTTCATCGCTACCCCGAGCAGGGGTGGATGGAGTTTCGCACCGCAAGTCATGTGGCGGAGCGGCTTAGCCAGCTGGGTTTTGCCGTTGAGTTGGGGCAAGCAGTGGTGAGTGAACGCGCGCGTATGGGGGTGCCTGATCCACAAACGCTGAGCGCAGCCTTGGCGCAGGCACGCACTCAGGGAGCCATTGAGCGCTGGCTGCCTGCTTTGGAGGGCGGCTTTACCGGTGTAGTGGGCATATTGGACACCCAGCGTCCTGGGCCAACCCAGGCGTTCCGTTTCGACCTTGATGCCCTGCCAATCGTTGAGTCCATCGAGGGTGATCACCGTCCTTACCAAGAGGGCTTTAACTCGCTCAACCAAGGCTCAATGCACGCCTGCGGTCATGATGGCCATGCCACCATTGGGCTGGGGCTGGCCGAACTGTTAAGCCAGTTTTCCAGTCAGCTGTGCGGCAAAATAAAATTGATTTTCCAACCCGCCGAAGAGGGCGTGCGGGGCGCCCAATCGATGGTGGAGGCGGGTGTGGTGGATGACGTTGATAGCTTGATCGCCACTCACTTGGGCCTCGGACACCCCAGCGGCCAGGTGGTATGCGCTGCCGATGGCTTTCTTGCCACCACCAAACTGGATGCCCATTTTTCAGGCAAGGCAGCCCATGCCGGCGGTCAGCCAGAGATCGGCCACAATGCCTTGCTGGCGGCCGCCCAGGCGACGCTTGGTTTGCACGCCATCGCCCCCCATAGCCAAGGCGCAGCGCGGATTAACGTTGGTCAACTGCATGCTGGGAGTGGGCGCAATATCATTGCCGATAGTGCGCTGTTAACGCTGGAGACCCGTGGCGCCACGGCGGATATAAACGACTATATGGAAGGCCGTGCTTTTGAGGTGCTGAAAGGGGCTGCCGCCATGCAGGGCGTAAGCGTCTCGATCAAGCGCATGGGGGCTGCCAGCGCCTGCGCCGCCAGCCCGGCTTTGGTAGAAAAAGTGGCCGCTTGCCTTGCCGATCACCCTGCAATCGCCCACCTGGTGAGGCACGATGTGACGCCAGCGGGCTCTGAGGATGCCACTTCGTTAATGGCCAGGGTGATGGAGCGCGGTGGCCAGGCGACCTATATGATTTTTGGTGCTGACCTTGCGGCGGGTCACCATCACGCCTGCTTTGATTTTGATGAGGCAGCGCTCACTCTCGCGGTAGCTGCGTTGACACAGATAGCGCTTAATCCCTGAACAAAAGAGTGGCGGACGCCATGCTGGTTGAAAAGCTTGTTCGAAACACCTCGCTAGCGGCCTATGGCGCTTAGCGAGGTGACACTATGCTGTTGGCGAAAGGGGTTACGCAACTTGCCTTTCCTGCGCGCTAGGGATTAAGAATCCGCGGAGTATCTTTTCCATTCTTTTTCGGGCGTCAGAATGCTCAAGATCGAGAAAGTGACCTGCGTTAGGTACGACTTCGAATTCGCATTGCGGCATATAATTATCAGCTATTCGAATATCTTCTGGTGTTGTGTATTCATCTAGTTTGCCATTAACGAATAGCGTTGGTATCTCAATGTTGCCCAGTAGCTGTTCGTAGTCGGTATCGTTCATGGAAAGTATTTGCTCGATGTGAAAGCAAACCTGCTGGAGTTCTTGATCATCCAGACGCGATAGGTGTTTGTAATTGATATATTTCAGTAAGCGAGGCAAGTATTTGCCAACTTCTTGATTAAGCAGATTGGCAGCCGTCTTAACGTCACCTACCTTAATGTAATGACGCGCCCCATTGATATATCTCAACATCCCATCATTCAGCTGTGTTGAGAACGAAGCCAGTACGGCTTTTTTGATAGAACTTGGCGACTTGGCCAGTGCCATCATAGCGGCATAGCCGCCCCAGGAAACGGATAGTAGCGATGTTGGCTGGAAACGTTCAATCAGGGCCAGGAGAATATTAACTTCATCCTCCTTGGTAATAATGCCGCCTACGGGGTTGTGAGGTTTCGATTGGCCGGCAAAAGGTAAATCGAAAAGAATGACATTTAATCCATCACTCAAATACTTAACACAGTTAGTAAAAGAGGCGGTGGTTGCGAGAGCACCATTCACCATGATGATGCTTTCGGTATTTTGTGGCTGTTGATACATTTCCACATGCACGCAATGTTTACCTATTTTTACGATATCAGTGTTGGCTTTCATTGGGATTTCCTTGCAGTAATTGGGTCAGTTAATGCGAGTTCTATTAATGCGAGCTCAATGCGCGTGCATGTCTGAGTGTTTAATACTGAACCGTTTAAGTTCATTAGCTGTCACAAATGTGCAAGTTGGTTTTTTTAATATTTCTTTATTTATGTCTACCTGATTGTTGAAGGTATTGACTGCTGTGTATGTAGGATATTGTTGACGGACCGTGTAGGAAATTCGCTATTCTTATGTAAGAAATATCTTATAAGTAATTTTTTAGTGTGCTCGTGTTATACATTGTATGCATAAGTGGTGTTTAGGTTGTCTCGTGTTTAGGTTGGCACCCGCTATTTATATAGCTGATTAGTTGTATAGCTTGAGGGCACTGCCAACAAGTAGGGCTATAACGTTAGGAAAGGGTAAATAGCCCCTCCCATGTTGGCGGGGCGAATGCTTATCACGCTACGTTAGACGTAGCGTGTCACGATGACCTAACGTCACATTGAGAAACATAAGGGCCTGTTGGCGTTTCACTCACGGCCGCGTTGGTGACCGTTTTATTCGGAAGAAGATAGGAGGAGTGAGGCGTTCGTTATAAGCGTGGTGCTGAGCTTAATCCAGTGTCATCTTCATAGGTAAGGTTTGTTTCCCAGCTTTCGCTGCTAACAGCGATGGCCTGATGGATACCTGCTATATCGCCTGCTTCGAAGGCAGCATAGATAGCTTTATGATCCTTCAAGGCCGTCTCCGGTAGCGAGCGCATAGAAGTTTCTAACGCGGCTTCAATCAGTTGCAGTAAGGTTTCACCGACGCGGATGGTCATCGGGTTGTGCGTGCTATGCAAAATGGCGCGATGAAAGGCGATGTCGTGCTGGGAAGTTTGTGCACCTACCCGGATCGCCTCTTCCATGGCATCAATACTCTGCTGAATGCGCTGGTGATCATCGGCTGTCGCGCGGCTCATTGCTTGAAGGGTATATGCAGGTTCAAACATGAGACGAAATTCCAACACGTCCCGTGTCATACCTCGCGCCAAGATCATTCCAAACGCCATTGGGTCCACCAGCGGCGTGCCGGGTTCACGGCGGATCATGGTGCCTTGCCCGCGTTTGACTTCCACAATGCCAATCGCTTGTAACATTTTGATGGCTTCGCGCACGCTCGACTTGCCAATCCCAAGACTGTGGGTCAATTCCGTTTCTGATGGCAGGTAATCGCCGGGCTTAAGGTCGCCGCGTATCAAGGCGCTTTTGATACGCTCCAGCAGTTGCAGCGCGACTGAGCTGCGCTCCATTGAATCTCCGAAAGAGAGTGTATTCGTCGAGGAAGTCTCGGGCTGGCGTTTCAAACTCATGAGGGCCTCGCGTTGCTTATCGGTGTTTGTGCATTCTAGCAATGTCATAAGCCTAGCGGTTTAAGATACTCGACCGCATATACTTATAATAAATATGATTATTCTATTTTCGTTGGTTATGCCGCCTTGCTAATAGCGCACGGTTCAGTCTAGTCTGAAATCAGACATCTGATGTCTGCTGTTTGTATTAGCTAGACATAAAACACAGGAATCTGCATGACCAAAAAGCACATCATGGTCTTGACGACAGGCGGCACGATCGCCAGCAAGCCTAGCTATTCAGGGCGCAGCCAGTCAGGAGCATTAAGCGGTGAACAGCTACTTGATCAGGTGTCGCTGCCTCAAGGTGTTGAGGTCACGTTAGAAGTGCACTCGATTCTGCAAAAACCGAGTAACGCTGTAACCCTCAACGACCTCGCTCAGCTTTGCTATCAAGGGCAAGCAGCAATGAAGAGAGAGGATATCGACGGACTGGTGATCACCCACGGCACCGACACCTTAGAAGAGACTGCCTATTTTTTGTCACTGACGCTTCTGGCTAACAAACCGTGCGTCATTACCGGTTCCCAGCGTGCACCTCACCAACTGGGTACTGATGCGTTTAAAAATATCTCCGATGCCATTGTCGCCGCTACACGTCCGCAACTAAGTCAGCTTGGCTGTGTGGTGGTGTTTAACGAATCAATATTATCAGCCCGCTATGCCCGCAAGGTGAGCAGCTTTCAACTGCACGGTTTCGATGCACCAGGGGTGGGGCCCTTGGGATATATCGATGGGCAACGGGTAAAGCTTTATCACGCTGCGACAGAGATAGCCCCTCCAATCGTCGGATGGGAGGCTCCACTACCACGGGTGGATCTACTCCCAGCTTATTTGGATGCCTCGCCAAAATTATTGCAAGCCTGCATTGAAAGCGGGGCAAAGGCGTTGGTGATTGACGGTTTGGGACGTGGCCATGTGCCCCCTAGCTGGATGGCCACAGTAAGAGAGCTGGTTGGCATAGGGGTGCCCGTGGTGATCGTTAGTAGCTGCGTCCAAGGGCCTGTGAACAGCAGCTATGAATTTAGCGGCAGCCTTGCAGACTTAGCCTCTGCGGGGGTGATAACACTTAACGATATCAGTGCACGTAAGGCGAGGCTTGCGCTTGCCTTACTGCTGAGTAGTACCCCGCGCGAAGCGCTGGGTAAGGCGATGGAGCGCTTGATGGCGTGAGCTGCCTCTCAACCTTGCTCATCTGCGGTACCAGGAAACTAAAAAAGCAATTCATCATAACTATATAAAGGTGTAGGACATGAAACTAACGCTGACAAAAGCCACTCTCTCTGCTGCTATCGCAGTTGCCTCTTTTAGTGCTGCTCAACTTCACGCAGCCGACTATACGTTCAGTTTTGCCCATGTGTTGATTGAGGACACCCCGAATGGACAAGCGGCGCTGAGGTTTAAAGAAGAAGTGGAAGAGAAGTCGGACGGCCGCATAGAAATCAACGTACTGCCAGCCGCTCAAGTAGGTGGCGATGTTGAAATTATTGAGCAGATTCAGATGGGCTTGGTCGATATCGGCATTCCGCCAACGGCGACGTTAGGCAACTTCGAACCACGCATGCAGATTCTGGATTTACCCTTCTTAATTGCCGATTACGACACCATGGTAGAAACCCTAGACGGTGAGGTGGGACGCGAAATCCTCGATACGTTAGACGGCCACAATATGTATGGTGTCAACTTCTGGGGCGCGGGTTTCCGGCATATTACTAACAATGATCGCCCGATTGAAACACCCGAGGATATGGATAGCATTCGCATGCGCACCATGCAGGCGCCAATCATCATCTCCACCTACGAGAACCTAGGTGCCAATGCAACCGCGATGGCGTTTACCGAGGTGTATAACGGCCTTCAGCAGGGGGTGGTGTCTGGTCAGGAAAACCCGCTCGCCAACATCTACACCATGCGTTTTCATGAAGTACAGGATTATCTCTCCCTAACCAATCACGCTTACCACGCCTATGCGGCGGTAATCAATCAGGATGCTTGGGATTCGCTGCCAGAAGACCTGCAAGCGGTCATGCTAGAAGCCTTCGATAATGGCCGTGACACGTCGCGCGAGTTAACGCTTCAGGATGAAGAGACCATTATGGAAGCGATTAGCGGCGAAATTGCCATTAACGAGCTATCCGCAGAGCAGCGTGAAGCCTTTATTGAAGCCAGCATGCCGGTGCATGAAGAGTACGAAAGCATTGTCACCACCGAACTGCTGCATAAGGTTTATGACGCGGTAGGTATTGAGTATTAAGCCTAGGTTTCCTAAACGAAGCCGTTCTCTTCTGACCCATTAAGGGTGTGGATATCTCATGTTCGAAGCGCTCAATAAGTTTCTTGATCGCTTGGAAAGCGTGGCGATGGTCGTTTTCATGTCGATTGCGACCATCCTCACTACCATCCAAGTCGTCTATCGCTACGGCTTTAGCGGTTCGCTGTTTTGGGCTGAAGAAGTCGTTATCTATTCCATTATTTGTATGAGCTTCATCGGGGCCAGTATGGGGGTACGGCATGGCACTCATATTTCGGTGGATGTACTGAACGCGATTGCCACGCCGGCGATTAACCGCTGGCTACATATTACTGCCGCCGTTATTGGCATCGTGTTTGCCGGTTTTATGACCTATTACGGGTTTGTTCTCTATTTCAATACGCTTGGTCGAGGACAGCTAACCGCCGCGCTTCGTCTGCCCATGGCGTGGTTCTATCTACCCATTGGGGTTTCCGGTGTGCTGTTGATCCTTCGCTATTTGTGGCTGATCAACGAAGTCTGGAAGAAGCCTCCGGTGAGCCTCTCCGAAGAGCTTGTGGCTGAGTCGGATAAGCTCGTTTAACCCCTGGAGAGCGACCATGATTACTGCATTATTACCTATCTTTTTTGCCGTTCTGCTACTCGGGCTACCGATCTTTGCTTCACTGGCGTTGGCGGTATTTCTCGCCATTGAGTTTTTTGGCACTACCAATCCTGTGATCGTGCCAATGCGCATGTTTACCGGCATGAATAACTTCTCGCTGATGGCGATTCCGTTTTTTATTCTGGCGGCGGAGTTAATGCGTATTGGTGGCCTTTCGGACCGGTTGATCAACCTCGCTAAAGCGTTAGTCGGGTGGGTGCCCGGCGGCTTAGCCGCGGCTACTGTACTTTCATGCCTATTCTTTGGTGCCATTTCTGGGTCAAGCCCAGCCACGGTGGTGGCGATTGGATCGATTATGTTCCCAGCGCTGGTAGCCGCTGGCTACGATAAGCGCTTCGCCATTGGTTTGATTGCCACTGCAGGCACGCTAGGGCCCATTGTGCCACCGAGTATTGCGCTGATTATCTACGGCTCCGTCACCGGAACGTCTGTCGGCCGTCTGTTTGCTGCAGGCTTATTACCGGCCATTGTGATTGCCTCTATCCTGATTGCCTACTGCATTATTTACAGCAGTATAAAGGGCTACGAGCGCTCTCCATTCCCAACGCTGCGTGAAATTTTAGCGGCCTTTAAATCCGCCGCTTGGGGGCTTGGCCTGCCGGTGATTCTGTTGGGTGGCATCTATAGTGGGATATTTACCCCGACTGAATCAGCCGCGGTGGCCTGCGTTTACGGTTTATTTGTCGGCATGGTGGTGTATCGCACCATCAATCTTAGAGAGTTGGCTGGAACGTTAAGAAGTTCAGGATTGATCTCTGCAACCCTGCTGCTCATTACTGCGGGCGCCTCGGCGTTCTCGTGGCTGCTCGCGATTACCGGTACGCCTAGTCAACTGGCAGGGCAGGTACTTTCGTGGACAGATGATCCCTTCCAGGTGATGGCGCTGTTTAACGTGGTGATGATTGTTGCCGGCTTTTTCCTGGATAGTGCATCAGCGATTATCGTGCTCTCGCCGCTCTTGCAGCCTATCGCCGCGCAAGTAGGCGTCGACCCGGTTCACTTCGGGGTTATCACACTGATTAACTTCTCGGTGGGCATGATCACACCGCCCGTCGGCCTGAACCTGTTTGTCGCCATGGCGATATCCAAAATGTCACTGCAGGAGGTGTTTAAGGCCTGCTTGCCGCTGATTGGTTTGATGCTGCTGGCACTGATCGTTATCACCTATATTCCCTGGCTAAGTACCTGGCTGCCCTCGCTGATCTATTAACCGGTGGCTTAAATGTACGAATGAATAAGGACAATGAACGATGAGTAAAACGATTGAACAAGCCATAGGGGAGCAGGGCCTTACAATGCCCGCTATTCCCAAACCACGCGGCATGTTTCTGCCCTGGTCTCAGTTGGGTAGTCAGCTATTTTTAGCCGGGCAAATTTGTGAGCGCGGAGGGGAGGTTCTCTATGCTGGAAAGGTGGGTGCTGAATTTGACCTTGAAACCGGCAAATTGGCTGCCCAGGCATGTGCCTTGAACCTCTTGGCATCACTCAGTGATGCCGTCGATGGTGACTTATCCCGAGTTGTGCGCTGCGTGCGCATGAACGGCTTTGTCAATGTAGCGCCGGGGTTTCATGACGTACCGTTAGTGATTAACGGTGCCTCAGAGCTATTTGTTGCGCTGTTTGGCGAAGCAGGGCGACACGCTAGAACTGCTATTGGGGTTGCGACGCTGCCGGGTAATGCTGCGGTTGAAGTCGAAGCTATTTTTGAGGTGCGCTAAGCACTGGCCGGAGGTACGTGAACGATGCAGGACTCACCGATTTTTCTACCCCTACGGGAACAGCGCGCACAGCTGCGTGCAGGTACGCTCACTGCGACCGCCCTTGCGGAGGCATCAATCGCCGCTTACCAGCAGCGTGGTAAACACGATCACGCCTACCTCACCTGGAATGGCGATCAGGCCCTGGCGATGGCAAACGCCACGGATGCCGTGCTTGCCCAAGGCGGCGATGCAGGGGCGCTAATGGGGTTGGCAGTATCCATCAAAGATATTTTCGCCGTGACCGGGTTGCCCACCTATGCGGGCTCCTCCCAGCGTTTGCCCAAACGATGGGAACACTCTGGTCCGGTGGTAAGTGCGCTGTTGAAGCAGTTGCCTTCGGTGATGGGAAAAACACACTCCGTCGAATTTGCCTTTGGCGGGTTGGGCACGAATGCCCACTGGGGAGCGCCGCGCAACCCTTGGGATATAAGCCAGCATCGCACGCCAGGGGGGTCCAGTTCAGGGGCAGGCGTCTCTTTGATAGGCGGCACTGCAAGCTTAGCGCTAGGTACCGACACGGCAGGCTCTGTTCGCATTCCTGCGTCAATGACCGGGGTGGCGGGGTTAAAAACCACCGCCGGGCGCTGGTCGACTGGGCAGATCGTACCGCTCTCCACTACCTTGGACACCCCTGGGCTGCTAGCCCGGCGAGTAGATGATATCGCCTTTGCGTTTGATGCGTTGGACGCTGGGCTTAGCGGTAAAGATGATCAAGTCCCTGCGACGCCCTCCCTTGCCGATCTGACCTTTGGCGTTCCGGAAACGTTTTTCTGGGACGATTGCAGTCCGGGCATCGCGGAAACAGTGCGCGCTGCTATCAAACAGCTGGAAGCCGCCGGCGCACGGGTGGTGACGTTGGAGCTACCGGGAATCGACGAAGCCTATGAGTTATTTAAACTGGGTGGCGTCGCGGCAGCAGAGCTGGCCGCGTTTTTAAAGACTGAACTGCCCGAGATAGTTGAATTTCTCGACCCTAACGTGGCGGCCCGTATTGCAGCGGCAGATGATATGCCCGCCTGGGAATATGTGCGTCGTCGCACGGTGCTGGAGTCGCTCTATCAATCGGCCGTGGCGCGTATGGCCGATGTCGATGCAGTGCTCACCCCGACGGTGGCGATTACCCCGCCCACGATCGAAAGTCTTCAGCCCGATGGCGCCTACCCCAAAGCCAATATGCACGCCTTGCGCAATACGGTGATCGCCAACTTTCTTGGCCTATGTGCGCTAACGCTACCGGTGGGGAAAGATGCCGCTCACATGCCCGTAGGCCTGCAAATAATGGCTGGGCCATGGCAAGACGCTAAGTTGCTGGCGATTGGGCAGGCGATTGAGAACGAACTGGGCACAGGCTTAGAGATTCTTGGTCAGCCGCCAATGGTGTGAACCCAAACAGGTTATGTACTGCCGCCAGTCTGGAGCGTAAACCCAACATCGTGCTGGCGGCGGTAGACGTTTTTACCGCCGAGCCGACGGATAAGTTCTTTCGCGGCTAAGCGGCCCATTTCCTCTCTTGGCGAGAGAATGGTGGTGAGCCGGGGCGTCACATGCTGGCCAAGGGGCAGGCCATTAAAGCCTGCAATGGCGATATCGCCCGGCACATTGAGGCCTTGACGCTGGGCAGCTAACAGGGCGCCTGCCGCCAGGTCGTCGTTGGCAAAATGGATGGCCTGGGTGTGGGGGTATTGCGTCAATACCTGGGCCAGGCTGTCTGCCCCCGCTTGCAGGCTACCCAGCGTGGTGAGCTCCACTAAAGGGGCTTCGATCCCGTTGGCCTTTAGCACCGCTTTATGTCCCTCATAGCGCATGCCTGCACGGTAATCCTGGGCAAGCCGCGCGCCCACATAAACAATATGGCGATAGCCTTTATCAACCAGGTGACCCGCCATGCAGCGGCCGGCGGCAACGTGATCCAAACCTACATTCAAGTCCATTCCCTTGCCCAGCTCCATCACCTCCATAATGGGATGGTCCCAGTTAGCCAGCAGCGTATGGCATGCCTTGTTGTGGCGTAACCCAGCGGTGATCAGTGCCGAACACGACCAGCCCAAAAAAGTGCGCACCAGTTGGTACTCGCGGTCTAGGTCGTAGTCGGTATTGCCAAGCAGTATCTGGTACCCCTCGGCTTCCAGGGTTTCCTGAAGGCCTTTGATCACTTCCACAAACACCGTATTGATAAGCGAAGGCACAATGACCGCAATTAAGCGCGACCGTGAAGAGGCGAGGCTACCGGCCACAAGGTTGGGTACGTAGCCTAAACGCTCGACAGCTTCCAACACGCTGCGCCGCGCGCTATCGCTGACTTTGTCGGGATGGTTCAGTGCCCGTGAAGCCGTGATGGGCGATACCCCTGCCGCTTGTGCGACTTGGCTTAACGTGACTTGGTCGGAGCTTCGGCGCTGTTTAACGGCGGCGGGGAAGTCTTTAGACATTGGTCGCACGTCCCTGATGTTCAACTTGTCGATTCGCAAAGAATAATCTAAAAGGAATGGTAGCGCTATCATGACAGCGCTACCATTTGCTTGGTTAATAGCGGTAAAGCATCGAGACGATAACAACAATCAGCACAGTAGCGGGGTGTTAGCAGGTGAGTAAACGAAGCGAACAAGCACTTCAGGTAGGCGTCGTTGGTTTGGGGGCCATGGGGATGGGCACCGCCACTGCACTACTCCAGCAGGGCTTAAGCGTGACAGGCTGTGACATATCTGCAACTGCTCGCGATGCCTTCGTTAGCGCAGGCGGGAGAAGCGTTGCTACGCCTGCAGAGCTCGCTCACTGCCATATCGTATTGGTGGTTGTCGTCAACGGTGAGCAGGTTGAACAAGTGCTGTTTGGCAAGCAGGGCGTGGTGGGCCACTTGGCCTCCGGTAGTCTGATCATGCAGTGCGCGACGGTGGCACCCAGCCAAGCCAAGCAGCTTGGTGAGCGGCTGGCGACAGCAGGCATGATGATGCTGGATGCACCCATTAGCGGTGGCGCTGCAAAGGCCAAAAGCGGTGAGCTTTCGGTGATGGCATCCGGCACGCCTGAGGCATTTAGCTACGCCCAGACCGTACTGGATACCATGGCGGCTAAAGTTTATCGCCTCGGTGATGCGCCCGGCGTGGGCTCTAGCATGAAACTGGTCAATCAGCTATTGGCAGGGGTACATATCGCCACGGCCGCCGAAGCCATGGCGCTGGGCATTCGCATGGGGCTCGACCCTGAGGTGATTTACGAGGTGATTACCCATTCGGCGGGTAACTCCTGGATGTTCGAAAACCGCGTGCCGCATATTCTGAGTGGTGATTACACGCCGCTTTCTGCAGTGGATATCTTTGTTAAAGATCTCAATATCGTCCATCAAACCGGCCGCGAACTGGCGCTGGCAACCCCCGTTGCGGCGAGTGCTTTACAGCAGTTTACCGCCGCAAGTGGGGCCGGTTTTGGCCGCGAAGATGACTCGGCGGTGATCAAAGTCTATCAACGGCTATCAGGCATTACCTTGCCGGAAGCCGCTAACGATGCCCAGGGAGGCTGAAAATGGGCATTGAAACGCGCATCGTATTAGGGGCCATCGCCGACGACTTTACCGGGGCTACCGACCTTGCCAATAACCTGGTGCGCGGTGGTATGCGCTGCCTGCAGGTCATCGGCGTGCCGTCGGAGGCGGTCAATCTGCAGGATATTGATGCCGTGGTGGTGGCGTTAAAGTCCCGCTCCAGCCCGGTGGATGAGGCCGTGGCGGATTCCCTTGCGGCACTGGGCTGGCTCCGCCAGCAGGGCGCCCGCCAGCTGTTTTTTAAGTACTGCTCCACCTTTGACTCTACCAACGAAGGCAATATCGGCCCGGTGGCGGATGCGCTTCTCGAAGCCCTTGGGGATAGCCAAACCGTGATGGTGCCCGCCTTTCCCATTAATGGCCGCACGGTCTACCAGGGCCATCTGTTTGTCGGTGATCGCTTACTAAACGATAGCGGTATGCAGCATCACCCGTTGACGCCGATGACCGATGCCGACCTGGTGCGGGTGCTCTCCCGCCAAACGCCGCACCCGGTGGGTCTGGCCAATCGCGCTGTGCTAATCCAAGGGGGTGATGCAACCCGCGCTCATTTATCAGCGCTGGGAGAGCAGGGTGTTCGCCATGTGATTTGTGACTCCCTGGATGAGCAGGATTTGGACGTATTGGCTGAAGCGACGGTGTTGATGCCCCTGGTCACTGGAGGTTCCGGTTTAGGCCAGGCACTGCCCGCCCAGTACCGTGCTCAAGGCTGGTTAGACACGATTTCAGAGCCGGGACGTTTATCCCCACCCTCAGGCAGTGCGCTGGTGCTCTCCGGCAGCTGCTCCCGGGCAACACTGGGCCAGGTGGCGGATTTTCTGGCCAAGCACCCTGACGGCGGCTTTGCCCTCGATCCCTTGGCGTTGGCAGAGAGTGAACAACAGCAACAACAGGCCCTGGCTTTCGCTCAGAAGCGCCTATCCAGCAATACCCCGGTATTGATTTACGCTTCTGCGGATCCGGAGAAGGTCAATGCCGCCCAACAAGCGCTAGGCGTTGCGCGGGCAGGCGCGCTGGTGGAAAAAGCGCTGAGCCAGTTGGCCGTCACGCTGGTCAATGAAGGCGTGGGCCGTTTGCTGGTTGCCGGGGGCGAGACCTCTGGCGCGGTAGTCTCGTCACTAGGCATTACGTCCTTGCGCATTGGTGAGCAGATCGATCCCGGTGTGCCCTGGACCCAGGCCCAGCTGCCAGGCCACGAGGCGCCGCTGTCGCTGGCGCTGAAGTCCGGCAACTTCGGAGGGGTGGACTTCTTTACCCGAGCCTTTGAGGTGCTGGTATGAGTATCCACTTGCATCGTCATCACCAGAACAGCCTGCGGGAGCAGATCAGCACCCTGGGGAAATCGCTGTTTGATCGCGGCCTCACTATGGGCTCCAGCGGCAATATCAGCGTGCGCCTTGAAGATGGCGGCTGGCTGATGACCCCGACCAACGCCTGCCTGGGGCGGCTAGACCCGGCGCGGATCTCGCATCTGGACCAACACGGCCAACTGCTCAGCGGCGATGCGCCCACCAAAGAGCAGTTCCTGCATATGGCAATGTATGAGGAGCGCCCGCAGTCCGGCGCTATTGTGCATCTGCACTCTACCCATTCGGTGGCGGTGTCGTGTTTGCCGGGCGTCGATCCCTGCGACTGCATTCCGCCGCTAACCGCCTACTACGTCATGCGGGTGGGCAAGCTACCGCTGATTCCCTACCACATCCCCGGCGACCCAAAACTGGGCGATGCGGTGCGGGGCTTAGCGGGTAAACACAGCGCGGTACTGCTGGCCAACCACGGCCCGGTGGTGGCGGGGAAAAACTTGGAAGCTGCGGTCTACGCCACTGAAGAGCTGGAAGAGACCGCCAAGCTCTATCTGCTGTTACGGGGCGAGAACCCACGAGGATTGACGCCAGAGCAAGTCGCTGAGCTTGAAGCGCGCTTTCCACGGGATTAACGACGTATTTAACGACAAGAGCACCCCATGATTCGATTAGCCGCCAACCTCAGCATGCTGTTTAACGAACACGCTTTTATCGACCGCTTTGCCGCCGCTGCAGAGGCGGGGTTTAAAGGCGTGGAGTATCTGTTCCCCTATGCGTTTGACGCTGAAGATATACAGCATGCCTTGCAAGAGGCGCAGTTGGAGCAGGTGCTGTTTAATCTGCCGCCAGGGGATTGGGACGCCGGTGAGCGCGGCTTGGCTAGTCTGCCGGGCCGCGAGGGAGAGTTTCGTGACTCGGTCATTGAGGCGCTGCGCTATGCCGAGATCCTCAACTGCCCCCAAGTGCATGCCATGGCAGGGTTGCTACCCGAGGGCGCCGATGATGCCACCCAGGCCGACCACCATGCGACTTACGTGCGCAACCTGCGCTTTGCAACGGGGGAGGCGGCAAAGGCTGGCCGCGACATATTGATCGAACCAATTAATACCCGCGATATGCCCGGCTTTTTCCTTTCGCGCCAAGCGCAAGCCATGGCGGTTATTGAAGAGGTAGGGGCCGAAAACCTAAAACTACAGTTTGATCTCTACCACTGCCAAATTATGGACGGAGACTTAATTCGTCATCTTGAGCGCCAGTTTAGCGCCATTGGCCATATTCAAGTGGCGGGCGTGCCCGAGCGTCACGAGCCCAATGTAGGTGAAGTGCATTACCCCGCTATTTTTGAACGGCTAAGCGCATTGGGCTATCGCGGCTGGGTTGGCTGTGAGTATCGGCCCAGGGCTGAAACGCGCGCAGGCTTGGGCTGGGGCGCAACCTGGGGGCTAGCTCCCTACTGATTGGCCTCAAGAAATCAACAATAACAACACGTCATTGGAGCAAAAGATGCATATAGCGATTACCGGTGCAGCTGGATTTCTCGGTCAGCGGCTAGTCCAACAGTTGCTCGCACATGGCGAGCTTCGCCAGCAGCCGATTACACGGCTAACGCTGCTTGATCAGGTAGAGGCGCCGTTACCTGAGTCGGGAAGCCTCTCTGTGTCATCGCTGGCCCTGGATATTACCGCGCCAGGCGCGCTGGATAGCGTGCTTGATCAACGTCCTGATGTTATTTATCACCTGGCAGCGGTGGTGAGTTCAGCAGCAGAAGCCGACTTGGAGCTTGGCATGCGGGTTAATTTCGATGCCACTCGGGCGCTGCTGGAAGGCTGCCGAGCGAAGGAGTTAACGCAAACACGTTTGATTATGGCCAGCTCGGTTGCCGCCTATGGTGGAGCGCTGCCAGCGGTGCTGGATGATATGACGGCCCTGAATCCACAAAACTCCTATGGCGCTCAAAAAGCCATGTGTGAGCTGTTAATCAATGATTACAGCCGACGCGGGATTATCGATGGCCTGGTACTGCGCCTGCCAACGATAGTGATTCGCCCTGGGCGGCCCAACGCCGCCGCCTCCAGCTTTGCCTCTAGTATCCTGCGTGAACCCTTAAACGGTGAAGAGGCCATTTGCCCGGTGCCTGTCGAGCTGCCGATGTTTGTGATGTCGCCGGGCAAAGTGGTAGAGGCGCTGATTCACGGCGCCGAGGTGCCGAGCAAATCGTTAGCGCCGTTTAGAGCTTTTATGCTGCCAGGTATTACCGTCACGGTGGCTGAAATGCTTGAGGCGCTGCGTGAAACGGCAGGCGAGAAGGCGCTGTCATTGGTTCGCCATGAGCCCGATGCGCGCATCGAAGCCATTGTGGCTGGCTGGCCCGCGCACTTTGAAACCGCAAAAGCCAAGCAACTGGGGTTTGTGGGCGATGACAGCTTTAAGCAGATTATTGATGCCTTCGTTACTGAACAACAGTGAGTTCCCCGGCCTGCCGTTCGCGGCAGGTAACTGCCTGGGCGAAACCCTCGAAGGGTAAGTCGCTCAACTATCCACCCTCACAACAATATAAAGAGGGCTTTACTATGAATAAACACCTTACACGCCAAGCACTGGTAACCGCCATTAGCGCTATTGCGACAGCAGGCTTTGCAGTTCAGGCGCACGCCGCGACGGAAATCAGCTTAGGTCACACGCTCTCCTCCACATCCCACTACTCGGTAGGCGCAGACGCCTTTAAGGAGACACTAGAACGTCTGTCTGACGGTGAGTTCACGGTCACCGAGCATACCTCAGGGTCCCTCGGCGGTGAGCGTGAGATGATCGAAGGCCTGCAGATTGGCACTGTGGATGTGGTGATTACCTCGACGGGCCCGCTGGGTAACTTCGTGCCTGAAACCTATGTGCTCGACCTGCCGTTCCTGTTTGAGAACTACGACCAAGCCCGCTGTGTGCTGGACAGCGAGCTGGGCGATGAGCTGTTGGAAAAAATGAGCGATCACGACTTGGTTGGTTTGGCATGGACCGAAAACGGTTTTCGCCACTTGACCAATAGCCGCCGTGAAATTGCCACGCCTGCAGATGCTGAGGGGCTGCGTGTACGTACCATGGAAAACGCCGTGCATCAGGAGGCGTTCCGCCAAATGGGCGCACGGCCAACACCGATGGCCTTCCCTGAACTGTTCACCGCGCTTCAGCAGGGCACCGTGGATGGTCAGGAAAACCCCATCACCGTGATTGTGGCCACCAATTTTTGGGAAGTGCAGGACTACCTCTCACTCACTGGTCACGTCTACTCGCCGGCCATTGTGCTTGGTTCACCCATTCTGATGGACGGCTTAAGCGAAGAGGAGCGTGATTGGTTTATGCAGGCTGCTGCAGCGTCAGCAGAAGCCACCCGTGAAGAGGTGTCACGTTTGGAACGCGAAGGGGTCGCACTGCTGGAAGAGAACGGTATGACGGTCAAAACCGATGTGGATATTGCGCCATTCCAGGCAGCAGTGGAGCCAGCCTACGAAATATTTACCTCGCAGTATGGCACCGAGATGCTGGATCGCATTCAGGAAAAAGCCAGCGGTTGCTGAACGCTTCTCACACCTTAGGCCTCCGGTAGTGCCGGAGGCCGCTTTGGCACGGTGACTTCTTATGCTAGCGGTATTTCTTCGTGTGGAGCATCAGTTAACCCGGCTTGCGATGCTAATTGCTGTGGTGATGCTGGTGATATCGGTGACGCTCAGTTTTTATCAGGTGCTTACCCGGTTCGTCTTTAATGCACCTTCCACCTGGACAGAAGTCGCCTCCCGCGCGGCAATGATCTGGTGTGTGTTCATGGCCGCTGCCGCCACCTTTCGGGGTGGTTACATGATGGCGGTGGAAGTCGTGTATAAAATCGTGCCCCAGCGCTTTTTGCGGCTATTAGAAATAGCGATTGTGATGTGCTGCCTGCTGGTATTGGGGGTGCTGATCCATTACGGCATTCAAATGACCATGCGGGTGAGCAACCAAACCATGTCGGGCATGAATATCTCAATGTCGTGGGCGTATGCGGCGATCCCTACGGGGGCCAGTTTTGCCATCGTTGCTGTCATTGCGCGTCTACTGGCCCAACTGAGTGGGCGGGAGAAGGTGGGCCCAGAAAATAGCGAGATTACTCCTGAGGCAGAGCTCTTAAAAACAGAGCTCTTAAAAACTGAGCTCTTAAAAACCGAGCCCTTAAACACAGAGCATCCTGAAGAAGACCACCTAACAAAAAGGAGGCCTCAGCCATGAACATGGTGATTGGCTTGTCGCTGATTATTCTGTTTACCTTCGGCGTACCGATTGCCATTTCTATCATTTTGGCATCGATTATTGGCATTGAGTTCTTTACTCGCCTGCCACTGCTGTTAGTGCCCCAGCAGATGTTTATCGGTATCGATAAGTTCCCGCTGATGGCCATCCCATTTTTTATTCTTGCTGGCAACTTGATGGCAGCGGGGGGGATCTCTCAGCGGCTGGTCGATTTGGCCAAGTCCATCGTAGGACGAGTACAGGGCGGATTGGCGATGTCCTGTGTCCTCACCTGCATGATGTTTGCAGCCGTCTCAGGATCCAGTGTGGCGACCACCTTTGCCATTGGTGCCATTTTGATCCCGGCGATGGTCAAGCATGGCTACCCCAAACCGTTGGCGGCCTCAATCCAGGCATCATCCGCTGAACTTGGCGTGTTGATTCCACCCTCTATTCCGCTGATTTTGTATGGGGTGAGTACCGATACCTCTATTGGGCAGCTCTTCATGGCTGGCATCGGGCCTGGCGTGTTGATTGGCTCGGCGTTGATCGTCTTTCTCTATATTTTTTGCAAGCTGCGTGGTTACGGTAAAGACGACTACAAGGACAGCACCGGTTTCATGATCTCAGTCAAACGCGCCTGGGTTGCCATGTTGATGCCAGTGGTAGTGATTGGCGGCATCTACGGCGGTGTATTTACACCCACAGAAGCGTCCGCCGTTGCGGTTTTTTTTGCGCTCTTCGCCGGTGGTTTCTACTACCGCGAGCTAAAAATGGCGGATATGTGGCCCATTTTGCGCCAAAGCGTGATTTCCACAGCGGCGGTCATGTTAATCATCGCAGCGGCATCGCTATTCAGCTTTCTGCTCAGCCGTACAGGCTTACCCGCGCAAATCGCCACCCTGGTCACCAACACCATTGATGACCCCATCATGTTCCTGCTGGTCGTGAATGCGCTGCTGTTGATCGTCGGCATGTTTATTGAAACCTCTGCTGCCATCCTGGTGCTGGCGCCTATCCTCACACCCATTGCCATTCAGTTTGGTATTCACCCCGTCCATTTTGGATTGGTGATGGTGGTGAACCTGGCGCTGGGCATGATTACGCCGCCGCTGGGCGTGAATCTATTTGCCGCCTGTGCGGTGGCCAAAATTTCGATTGATCAAATGCTGCCCTGGCTGGTGCGCTTTGTACTGGTGGTGCTGGCATGCTTGATGGCCATCACCTATATGCCATGGATCTCGATGGGCTTGGTGAACATCTTCTACGGTTAGGCAGGCAGGGTTTGAAGAAAGGTGTTTGAAGAAAGGTTCTTGGAGAGAGGTGTTTGGGGAAAGATGTTTGGCGAATAAAACAGTCACAAAACAAGCACAATAAAAGGAGTGTTAGATGTCACATGCGATGACCCTGCCGCCACAGCAGGCGCTGATAGGCGGGCAGTGGGTAAACACGGCAGCGACGATGCAGGTCGAAGCACCCGCCACCGGTGAGCCCTTGGCGCGTATTGCCCGCTGCCAAGCAGAAGAGGTAGATGCAGCGGTACAGGCAGCACGGCAAGCATTTGCCGGTCAGTTGGGCGAGTGGGCCAGTTGGTCTGCCCGGCAGCGCAGTGAATGGCTGCTGCGTTTTGCCGATGTAATTGAGGCGCACCAAGAGCAGTTGGCTCAGCTTGAGTGCGCAGACACCGGTAAGCCGATGACCCAAGCCAAGGGCGATATCTCCGCTTGCGCACGCTACTTCCGCTTTTACGGCGGTGCGGCGGACAAGCTGCACGGTGAAACCATCCCTTTTGAAAATGATTTTGCCGTAATGACGCTGCGCGAACCCTATGGGGTGTGTGCCCAGATTATTCCCTGGAATTACCCTGCTCAGATCTTTGGCCGCTGTGTGGCTGCGGCATTAGCGGCGGGCAATACCATCGTATTGAAGCCTGCCGAAGATGCCTGTTTAAGCGTGCTGTGCTTAGCAGAACTGGCGGTTAATCATAGCCTGCCCGCCGGTGCACTCAACGTGGTGCCAGGGTTTGGTTATGAGGCGGGCGCGTCTCTTGCTGCTCATCCCCAGATTGATCATCTCTCGTTTACCGGCTCGCCGGAGACCGGTACCCAGGTTGCTCAAGCGGCGGCACAGCACCATGTGCCGGTGACGCTGGAGCTAGGCGGGAAATCGCCCCAGCTTGTGTTTGCTGATGCGGACCTCGATGCGGCACTTCCGGCAGTAGTGCGGGGCATTATCCAGAATGCTGGGCAGACCTGTTCAGCAGGTAGCCGATTGCTAGTGCAGCGTGACATCGCCGAAAGCGTGGTCGCACATTTGTGTGAGCGCTTTGCTGCTCTGCGCTGTGATGCAGGTGAAGCCGATGCTAGCTGTGGACCGCTTATCAATGCGCGCCAAAAAGCCAAATTGGAGGCGCGCTTGGCAGCGGCTGAGGCCGATGGTATTTGCGTGGCAGCAAGGGGCCAGTTAGCGTCAAGCGCACCCGTTGGCGGTCATTTCGTGCTACCGCAATTGCTGACCGATATTCCTGACGGTCATGAAGTGCTTAAAGAAGAACTGTTTGGCCCAGTGCTGGTGGTGCAGGTGTTTGAGGATGAAGCCGAAGCGCTCGCACTGGCCAATGCCACCGATTTTGGCCTGTGTGCGGGTATTTGGACGCGGGATGGTGGGCGCCAGCTTCGCTTGGCGAAAGGCATTCGCAGTGGTCAGGTATTTATCAACAATTACGGCGCCGCCGGTGGCGTTGAACTACCTTTTGGTGGCGTTGGCCGCTCCGGCCATGGTCGCGAGAAAGGCTTTGAAGGCCTGCGCAGTTACACACGGATTAAAACTATCGCGATTAAACATTAACGGACGCTTCACTCTTAAAGGAGATAACAATGACAACATCTCGCCAGGTCGGCATCGTCGG
This sequence comes from Halomonas sp., assembly GCF_007692655.1. Classification (GTDB taxonomy): domain Bacteria; phylum Pseudomonadota; class Gammaproteobacteria; order Pseudomonadales; family Halomonadaceae; genus Vreelandella. The sequence continues at coordinate 33,122 of NZ_REBQ01000137.1, read as the reverse complement.
TGTGGGTTTAATGGGTCATGGTATTGCCAGCAGCCTGTTACGGGCAGGCCATCAGGTAAGTTTTCTTGAACATCCGGGTAACCAGCCGGTAGAAGATCTGTTGGCCGCCGGTGCCACTGCGCTAAGCTCGGGCCGGGAAGTCGCCCAGAGCGCTGAGGTGGTGATTTTGTGTGTGACCGGTTCGCCCCAGGTGGAATCGGTGCTGTTTGAGCCCCGCGGCGTGTTAGCGGGGTTAACGCCCGGTTGTGTAGTGGTCGATTGCTCTACTGCATTGCCCAGCTCTACTGAGCACGTGGCTGCCAGAGTGACTGAGGCGGGAGGGCGCTTTATGGATGCGGCAATGACGCGTACTCCCAAAGAAGCCGCTGAAGGGCGGCTTAACTTGATTGTTGGAGCGCCTAAGCCGTTGTTTGATGAAACGCTGCCGCTACTACAGAGTTTTGCTGAAAATATTGCCCATGCAGGCGAGGTAGGAGCGGGACATACCCTGAAGTTATTACATAACTTTGTTTCGTTGGGGTTTTCCGCCGTTTTAGCGGAGGCCACGGCTGCCTCTCGTAAAGCGGGCATCAGCGATTCCGCTCTGTTAGAAGTGCTAGGCGCTGGCGGCGGTGGCGGTGTGGTGCTGGAACGACTGCGTCCTTATATTGCTGACAACGACCCCTCTGGGTTCAAGTTCACGGTCGCTAATGCCAGCAAAGACCTGGGGTACTATCACACCATGACCAATGAGCTCGCCGTTGAAGGCGGTATCGCCGAAGCGGTCCGTAACCTTTACCACTCAGTTGAGGACCAAAGCCTATCGATTCCAGAGCTAATTGGGGTGTTGGAGCAGCGCTAACGCCCTGTTCCATAGGCTGCTAAAAATACATCCACGGCGCTACTGATCTGACGATTGAGTTCTTTATCGCTAGGGGGCTGGCGAACGCCCATGCGCACTTCTGTGACCAGCATGCCTTGCCACATGCTGCACAGCTGCTCGGCAGCCAGCGTGTGAGCGTCGAGCGTTAAATGACCTGCGTCGGATAACCCTTCCAGCTTTTCCTTCAACCACTGCTTAGTGGCCCAGGGGCCTGCCTCGAAAAAGGCCTTTAGTAGCTCTGGGTGGTGTATTCCCTGTGCATTCATCACGCGCTCAACCGCCAGCACATGGGGCTCTAATAAAAAGTGTACCAGGCTAGTGCCGACCTCAATCAGCGATTGACGAACCGCCTCGTGGGTATCAGGCAGCTTGTCTAGTCCACGACGAATGGTGTCGGTCTCGCGTCGAATCACGCTGCCAAACAGCGCCTCTTTGGTCGCAAAGTGGCCGTACACGGTGACTTTGGAAACGTTTGCCTCGCGGGCGACAGCTTCCATGGTGACACCTTCCAAACCATTGCGAAAAAACAGGCACGCCGCCGCATCCAGCATCGCGTTGTGCTTCACCATATCTTTGGGGCGTCCAGCGCTACGCTTTTGGTCAGGCGGGTTATGTTGATAGCGAGTCATTCGGTGGAATCCATGCCTGTCGAAAATAAATATTGAACGCCAGCGTACACATATTATAGTGAACGGTATCGTTCAATAATAAACCATTTCGAGGCCATTATGGGCAAGCCGCTTGAAACCTCCTGGCGTCACCGGTTGCAGGGCACGCTGATGGCCCTATTTATGATCGGGGCTACCTTCGCGGTGGTAGCGCTGCTCACCAGCCGCTACAGCAGTGCCCAGCTGGGGCAGCAGCAGGGGGCTGACAATACCCTGCTCCAGGTAGCAGCTCAGCACCTTGAACAAGCAGAACAGCTTAAGCGCGATGTTCGCTTAACCGGGCGAGTGGTGGCGCATCAGTCGGTGTCGTTAGCATTCGAGCCAGCAGGGCGTGTGAGTAGCATCATCGTCGATAGAGGCGATGCGGTTGAAGAGGGCGACATGCTGGCCACCCTTGATACCCGGCGTTTGGAGAGCCGCCTAGCTGAAGTGGCGGCGCGAAGCGATGAAGCCCGTGCCAGCCTGGCGCTTGCCCAGCGTCAAGAAGAGCGTGAAGCGCAGCTAAATCAGAATAATTTTGCCAGCCGCACCGCGCTGGATCAGGCCCGCACCGATAGGTTGACACTACAAGCCCGCCTTGCCGCGCTGGCGGCTGAGCGTGCCAGCCTAACGGCAGACCTGGATGACAGCACGTTAACAGCTCCTTTTTCAGGGCGTGTTATTGAGCGCTATGTAAGCGTAGGCAGCTTGATCAGCAGTGGAACCACTGCCTTTGATCTTGTCGATATTGAGCAACTTGAAGCGCACCTGGGTTTACCAGCGCGGCTGGCTGCAACGTTTGTGCCTGGAGAGCCGGTAACACTCAGCGTCAATGGTCACACCGTCAGTGGAAAAGTACGCACACGGCTCCCCCAGGTGGATAACGATAGCCGTACGCAGACGCTGGTGGTGTCAATGGAGCCGTCAACCGTCGCTGTTCCTGGCGATTTGGTAGAGTTGCGCTATGGGATTACCGAGCCTGCCCGTGGGTACTGGGTGCCGTTGGATGCCTTGATCGCCGCCGATCGGGGGTTGTGGAATGTGCTGGTGGCCGAACCGTTGGAAAATGACCGCTACCGCGTGGCGCGGGCAAGCGTGGAACTGCTGCATACGTCGGGCGACCAAGCGTTTGTGCGCGGCACACTGGTGCCTGGCATGCGGATGATAACCAGTGGCACCCATCGTATTCTTCCAGGGCAGATAGTCACACTTAGTGAAGAAGTGGCCCATGCAGCGCATTGAGTGGTTATTTAACCGCCGCTTAGTGGCGCTTGTTGTCGGGCTCCTTGTAGTGGCTGGTCTGTCGGCAATTCAAACGCTTCCGCGAGCGGAAGATCCTTATCTCGTGGCGCGTATGGCCACCGTGCTTGCCCCGTACCCTGGTGCGACACCTGAACAAATAGAAGCCTTAGTCGCCCGGCCTATTGAGGATGAGCTGCGAACCATTGCTGAGATTAAAGTGCTGGAAACCACGTCGCGGCAAGGCATTGCCCTGATTAGTATCGAGTTAGCAGATGAGGTAACCGACGTAACGCCAGTATGGAGCCGCGTGCGAGACAAACTGGGCGATGTTGCCCCAACGCTGCCAAGCGGCGTGCACTCTCCCGAACTGTTAGACGACCGGGGCTATGCATTCAGCCTAGTGGCCGCACTGCGTTGGACACTGGATTCTCCCCCTAATCGTCAACTAATGGAGCGCTACGCCGAGCGTTTGGAAGATCAGCTGCGGCGGATTGCAGGCACAGAATATACCCATCGCTTTGGCGTTGCAGGCGAGCAGGTCGAGGTCATGGTTGACCCTGTAGAACTTAATGCCCTGGGGCTTTCCGTGGGTCAGCTTGCTGCGCTTATTGAAGCCAGTGATGGCCGTCGTGCCGCAGGTGAAGTGGTTTCCAGTGGACACCGACTAACGGTAGGCCTAAGCGGTGAGTTTGGCGCGCTAGACCGGTTGCGTGATGTCGATGTAGCGACCCAGCAGGGACAAACGGTAACGCTTGGCGAACTGGCCGAGCTGCGCCGCGGCGTGCAAGACCCGCCAGCGGCGGCTGCACTGCTTAACGGACAGCGAGCGGTGTTTGTTGGCGCGCGTATGGCACCCGGTCAACGGATTGATGCTTGGGTAGAGCGGGCGCAGCAACAGCTGGCGGCGTTTGAGGATGAGCTACCCCTCGGCATTGAGGTAGAGGAAGTATTTGAGCAGGCCAGCTACACCAACCAGCGCTTAAGTGACGTCGTTGGAAGCCTGCTGTTGGGCTTGGTGCTGGTGATAGCCATCCTTTTTTTAACCATGGGCTGGCGCTCTGCAGTAACGGTGGGGTTAGCCATTCCCGCCACCGCGCTACTTACCTTGGCTCTCTTTAAGCCATTGGGCATTGATATCCATCAGATGAGCATCACGGGCATCATTGTGGCGCTGGGGCTAATGGTGGATAACGCCATTGTGATGACCAACGCCCTTCGCGAACGCTTCCTGAAGGGTGATTCGGCCATTGCCGCGACTCGGGACACACTGCGCCATCTAGCCGTTCCACTGCTAGCCAGCACGTTAACGACCATTCTGGCGTTTATGCCGATTGTGCTGATGCCTGGTCCGGCGGGGGAGTTTGTGGGGCCGCTAGCCCTGGCGGTAATGGTGGCGCTGGTCAGTTCCTATCTCGTGTCTCTGCTATTGGTACCCGCGCTTTCACCCATGTTGTTAGCCAAGGTAGCTGCTAAATCGCCTGCAACTAGAGATAGCGCAGCGAGCATCGTGAAGCGAGGTTTTCGCCGCGTGATACATAGTGCGCTGCGTCATCCGGTGGCTGCCATGGTCATTACTCTGTGCGTACCCCTGGGCGGGATTGCGCTGATGTCAACGCTGGACGTAGCGTTTTTCCCTCCGGCGGATCGAGACCAGTTTCATATTGAAGTACGTCTCCCTGCGGCCAGCAGCATAGCCAACACTGAGGAGCTGGCGCTTGAGGTAGAGTCGATGATCCGTGAGATGCCTGGTATCACCCGGGTGTCGGCGTTTATCGGTGAAAGTGCGCCCATGATGTACTACAACGTTTTGACCAATGAAGATAATAATCCGGCGTTTTTGCATGTCATCGTGGACACAGTGTCGTTAAACGTGACTAATCAGCGGGTGCCCGAGCTGCAGCGGACGCTTGATCAACGCTTCCCCCAAGCTCAGAGCGTGGTGCGTAAATACGAACAAGGGCCACCGTTTAAAGCCCCCATTGAACTGCGTGTGTATGGTGACGATCTCGCCATATTGTCATCGCTGGGGCGTGAACTGGCGGGCTTGATGCACCAACTGCCTGATGTCACCCATGTACGTACAGGCATGCAGCGTGACCTGCCTAGGCTAACACTAGATATAGACCATACGGCGCTTAGCGATGCGGGATTAACACCGCAAAACTTGGCCGAGCAGGTAGGGGCTGCGCTGTCCGGTCAGCCTGCGGGCAGGCTACTGGAGGACACCCAGCAGTTGCCGGTTCGGGTGCGCTATAGTGATGAGTGGCGTACGGGTGCTGAACAGCTTGAAGCACTCCGTTTGGTCAGCGATCACGTCGCTGAAGGGTTGCCATTAGCGGCGGTGGCAGAGGTGTCGCTGACCCCAGCCTGGAGCGTGATCACCCGGCGCAATGCCGAACGGGTGCAACTGGTGCAGGGCTATTTAGTCGCTGACGCGCTGCCAGCGGTCTCAATGGCTCAGCTAACGACCAAACTCCGGGCCGCGCTAGATAGGGGAGAGATTCGCCTTCCTGCGGGCTACCGTATTGAAACCGGCGGTGAAGCTGCCGAGCGGGATGAAGCGGTAGGGCAACTGCTCGCCTCTGTGGCGCTACTGGTGATTGCCATGGTGGCCACCGTGGTGCTGGCGTTTAACTCTTTTCGCCGCGCCGCCATTGTGTTTATTGCCGGTGCGCAGGCCATGGGAATGGGCATTGTGGCGCTCCTGCTCAGCGGTCATGCATTTGGGTTTGTCATTATCGTGGGCATTATGGGTCTGGTGGGGGTGGCCATTAATGCCACCATCATCATTATTGCCGCCTTCGATGATGATGCCGCCGCTCGTCAAGGTGACATAGGTGCCATGCTGGCCGTCATCAGCGGACCCACCAGCCGACATATCATTTCAACGACAGTCACCACCTTTGCTGGGTTAATTCCGCTGATGGTGGCTACTGGCGGTTTGTGGCCACCCTTTGCGCAAACGGTTGGGTTTGGTTTGCTGTTGGCAACGCTGGTGTCGTTTTTCTTCACTCCGGCTCTTTACCGTCTGTGGGTAGCGCGACCTTTGTATGCGGAAACCTAAGGCTATTGCTAGTTTGTTTACCATTAGCTCCTGTTAAGTATACGAAAAAGGGCTTAGCCGACTTTTTATTAAAGTGAGAATACGTAGTGCATAATAATGATTCACGCTGTTTCACTTTGAGTTTTTGCGAGGCGTGGGCTACTTTGTGTTGGTATTTGTAATGAACATTGTAGTTTTAGTCGTTTTAGTTTAGGAAGTGGTGATAAACGGCGATGTGGAGTAGCGTTTTATTTAGCATTTAATGATGTAAAACTGCTGCTTAATAGAGTTATAAGTTGAGTCCAATGCATGACCATATATAAGCCTCTTAAAAGGAAGGGCTAAGTGTCGTCTAGCCTTGCTAGGGAACTATTTGGGAGCGCATTGTTCAGATCACCTCGTGTTGCAGGCATTTTCGAATGCCTTAATTTTTGTTTTGTAGTCGAAGTGTAACTGATATTATAATTATGTAACTTGGGGAGTGATATCGCGCGGTAGCAGACGATGCAAGTCGTTTAGCTGGGCCCATTGGTACTGATGCATGCCAATATTGTTGCGAAAATCCAGCAACATTACCGCACTACTATTTGACAGGGATGAGTAAATAGAATGTATCAGCACTATTCGCGACCGGGGCCGGAAGCCGATTCCGGACTGCCAGGACACGCGGTGGCTATCCTCCGTGTGCAAGGAAACTCACCTGGAATATATATCGTAGACGTTAACACCGACTACCAGCGTTTATGGGGTGGTAGCCGTGAAGATTGGTTAGGCGCTGCCCCTGTCGTGGTACAAAAAGAGGCTATCAATCAGCAAATTTTTGCTCAGCTTCATGATGCGTTGAATCCATTGATGAACGTTGAGGGGTACTTCTTCGAAGGGATTGGTGGTCTCGAAGTCAATCGTCGCCACGATGGCACCCGGCGGCATATCGAGTGGCGAATTACTGCCATGGGGGTACGTCATAATGATGACATTACCCTAGTATTGACGCAGCGTGACATTACTAAGCAAATAGAAAAAGAAGCGCAGCTTGAACGGCTAGCGACCACGGATATGCTGACGGGGCTGGTTAACAGGTCACAGTTTGATGCCGTGTTGAAAAGTGAGTTTAGCCGCCATCACCGCCATGCCCGCCCGCTTTCCCTGATCATGCTCGACATTGACCACTTCAAAGCTATAAACGATGCCCACGGCCACGATGTGGGTGATCAAGTGCTTGTAGAATTTGCCAACTTACTCAAGAGTAACCTACGCAAAGCTGACTGCTGTGCACGCTGGGGGGGCGAAGAGTTTATGCTTTTGGCACCTGAAACTGAGTTGGAGCAGGCTGTTCAGTTGGCAGATAAAATTAGAGTAGCGATCAAAAACAACTTCTTTCCCACGCAAGGTAGCGTTACGGCAAGTTTTGGGGTGGTGGAAGTGCATCCTAATGAGCCGATCAAAAGCGTGATGAAGCGCGCTGATGACGCCCTTTATCTGGCGAAAGATAAAGGACGTGATCAAGTGTCATCGGGCGATCTATTCAGTTCGGCGAAGCAAGCTTAAGCAAAGCCTCGTTCAACGGCATACCACCAACGTGATCATGATGTTCAGCTTGCGAGTACGGAACAGGGTTAGAGAGCTCCGGTTAATAGCTGCGCCGCAACGGCAAACATCATGATGGCAACTCCCACATCAATTAGCCGCCAGGTAAGGGGGCGCGCAAGCCACGGAGCTAACCAAGCTCCGCCTAAGGCTAGCGTGCTAAACCATAGTAGCGAAGCGCTGGCTGCTCCCAGGGCGTAAGCGCCTGGTACAGATTGCTGAGCGCCCAGGGATCCAATGAGTAGTACGGTATCCAGGTAAACATGCGGATTGAGTAGCGTGACGGCTAAGGTCGCCATAAGCACCGGAAGCAGCGTTCTCGATTCGATAGGGTCAGCTTGAAGTGCCTGGGGCCGATAGGCGCGCCGCAGCGCTTGAGTACCATAGCAGAGCAAGAACGCGATTCCTCCCCAGCGAGCAATCGCGAGCATGACAGGATTTTGCGCTAATAAACTGGCCAAACCGAACACGCCAGCTGCCACCAATACGCTATCGCAAACGATGCACACCAGTGCCACTGCTATATGATGCTCGCGGCGTAGGCTTTGTGACAGAACAAAGGCGTTCTGAGCGCCGAGTGCCATGATTAAGCCAATGGACAGCAATAAGCCGTTGCTATAACTCTGCCACATGCTTTTATTCCTTGTGATCTATGATGACGCCTGAAGGCGTTCTCAACGCTGGGAGAAGTGGCAGTTTGATAAAAACTGACGTATAAGAAAAACGAATAATGCTGATGCCTCATTAGGAGAATTAATTGCTCGACTACAAGTTGCTAGCGGCGTTGGCCTCCGTGGTGGAACAGGGCGGCTTTGAACGGGCAGCCAACCTGTTGGGGTTGTCACAGTCGGCAGTGTCGCAGCGGATTAAGCTGCTGGAAGCACGGGTTGGCCAGCCTGTGCTGGTTCGCGCCACGCCGCCGACGCCAACGGACCTTGGGCGGCGTTTGCTTAACCATGTGCAGCAGGTGCGCTTGCTGGAACGTGACCTAAAAACCCAGGTGCCTGGGCTAGATGATGGGGTGCCGGAGCGCTTACGCATCGCGATCAATGCCGACAGCTTGGCGACGTGGTGGGGCGCGGCGGTAGGTGAGTTTTGCTCGCATCACAATGTGTTGCTAGAGCTGGTCGTTGAAGATCAGGAGGTGGGACTAAAGCGCATGCGGGCCGGTGAGGTTGCCGGTTGTATATGTGCAGCGGAGCATCCCGTGGCCGGTGCTCAAGGCCTGCTGTTAGGCGCAATGCGCTATCGGGCATTGGCTAGCCCGGCTTTTATTGCGCGCTACTTCGCTAATGGCATCAATGTTGCTGCACTACAGCGTGTTCCCGCTATCGTATTCGGTTCAGACGACCAATTGCAGCACCGCTATTTAGCAGAGCTGGGGGCAACAAATGACTTCGACTACCATTTGTGTCCTTCATCGGAGGGCTTTGTACGACTTATGCAAGGCGGTCTAGGATGGGGATTAGCACCGGAGCTACAGGTGCAAAAAGAGTTAAGCCTCGGTGAGCTAGTGGAGCTATTTCCTGGGCGGTTTATCGAGGTGCCGCTGTACTGGCACTACTGGCGCAATGGAGGAGCGCTGTTGACGAAACTGACCAAGCACCTTCGGCTGGAAGCGTCAAAGGTGCTGGTGCCGCTTTAACAAACCACTCGCTGAAAAAAAGCCAGCGTTTAAGCCGGGTCGCGATCAATGGCAAATGCTGACCACGCTTGGCGTACTGGCATTATCTCCAGGCGATTGATGTTGATATGCGGTGGCAGTGTCGCAAGATAAAAGAGCTGCTCGGCAATATCTTCCGCTTGGAGTGGTGTTGTGCCCCTGTAAAGCGCATCAGATGCTTCTTGATTGCCTTTGGTTCTGACCAACGTGAACTCGGTTTCCGCCATGCCGGGGGCCAGGTCCGTGACGCGCACGCCGGTACCTAACAGGTCACAGCGCAGGTTATAGCTGAACTGCTGGACAAAGGCTTTCGATGCGCCATAAACATGGCCGCCGGGGTAGGGCCACTGCCCCGCTACCGAACCTAGATTGAGAATGCTCGCGCCTTCGCTGTTTTTGAGCAGTAGCGGCAATGCCGCATGAGTCACATTCACCAACCCGGTAATGTTGGTATCGATCATGGTGTGCCAATCTTGCAGCGCTACCTTTTGTGCCGGTTCAGGTGCTAGCGCCAAGCCGGCATTGTTAATCAAGCAAGTGAGCGGCAAAAACGCCTCTGGCAACCCGCTAATCGCGCTTGTCACCGCGTCACTGTCACGGACATCCAACGCAAGTGTCAGTACGGGTACATGCTGGCTTAGCTCTTTTTCCAGCGCATCCAAACGCTCCTGACGGCGGCCGGTGAGTATCAACGACCAGCCTGCCTTGGCAAACCGCTGGGCCGCTGCTTTACCAAACCCTGAGGTAGCTCCTGTGATAAGTACACTAGGCATTGCGGTATCTCCGTGTTAGTTAACGTTTTATAAGGCGATAGTGTGCAAAGTTGCTCTACTGTAAGCAACCTAAGTTCATGCGTTTAGAGCCAGATGGCGGTAGCCAGTGAGACATCCGCTGTCCTGATGATGTATCACTACTGGCCCTATAGCCCAAGGGGCGAACTCACTAGGCTGGCAAGCATGCTATTTCTGACTGGATTTATAAGGTGCTTGCTATGAATACCAATATTGCGGCTTCACATCCACCGCTAAGTGATGTGGATAATACTTATGTGCACGGCCTGGATCGGCAGTATGTGTTCCACTCCTGGGCGCAGCAAGGCAGTTTAGACCCGATGGTGATTGCTGGCGCGCAAGGATGTCGGGTGTGGGACTATGCGGGCCGCTCGTATTTAGATTTTAGTAGTCAGTTGGTCAATACCAATATAGGCCATCAGCATCCTAAGGTGGTGAGCGCGATTCAGGCCCAGGCGGCAAGCCTGTGTACCATTGCCCCGGCCCATGCCAATTTAGCCCGTGGCGAGGCGGCTAAACGCATCATCGCCAAAGCGCCTGCAGGTTTTAGTAAAGTGTTTTTTACTAATGCGGGTGCTGATGCTAATGAAAATGCCATCCGTATGGCACGGCTTTATACTGGGCGCAGCAAAATACTTTCCGCTTACCGCTCCTACCACGGCAATACCGGCTCGGCGATAGCTGCTACCGGCGACTGGCGGCGCGTACCCAACGAGTATGCTAGCGGGCATGTGCACTTTTTTAACCCCTACCTGTATCGCAGCGATTTTTGGGCATGCAGTGAAGATGAGGAGTGTGAACGGGCATTGACCCACCTGCGTCGAGTGATTGAGTGCGAAGGTGCTAAGGCAGTCGCCGCTATTTTGCTGGAAACTATTCCCGGTACCGCTGGCGTCTTATTACCTCCCAAAGCGTATTTACAAGGTGTCAGAAAGCTCGCCGATGAGTTTGGCATTGTGCTGATACTTGATGAAGTGATGGCTGGTTTTGGCCGCACGGGCCGCTGGTTCGCCTTTGAACACTACGATATGGCGCCCGACTTAATTGTCTTTGCCAAAGGGGTCAACTCCGGCTATGTGCCCGCAGGTGGCGTGATTATTTCAGAGCCTATCTCCCGCTACTTTGACGATCACTTTTTTGTCGGCGGGCTAACCTACTCCGGCCACCCGCTAGCGATGGCGGCGATTGTCGCCACTCTGGATGCTATGGAAGAAGAGGGCATCGTAGAAAACGCTGACAAAATGGGTAACGGACCATTAGCGGAAGGGCTTAAGCAACTGGCTGAGCGTCACGCTGTTATTGGTGATTGGCGCGGCCTGGGTGTATTTCACGCCCTGGAGATGGTCAGTGATCCGGTGCGCAAAACGCCCCTGCCTGGAGCGGAAGTGCTAACGCTTAAGCGGCAACTGATGGAGCAAGGCCTGCTGGTCTTCACCGTCGAAAACCGCATCCATGTAGTGCCGCCGTGCACTGTATCCGCTGCGGAGATTGAAGAGGGCTTGGCAATCCTGGAACGCGTGTTTAAAAGCTACGCGGTTTCTGCCTGATATCAGTCGCTTAAGTAGTTAAAGCTAAAGTGCTAAAGCTAAGTATTTAAAGCTGAGTATTTAAAGCTGAGTATTTAAAGCGCCGTCGTAGGCAAGGCCCAGGCACTGTATGCCTGGGTCAATACGCTCTCTTTCGATGGCGCCAAATCCCAAGCGGAAAAAGCGCCGGGGCGGTGCGGCATCAAAGAAGTGCTGAAAGCCCGGTTCAATGAGTACGCCTCGTTGAGCCGCGTGCCAGGCAAGGCGCTGGGTATCGATACTGGCATCCGCTTCCATCCAGAAGGCGCTTGAGCGTGCACTGCTATGGCTCCGACAGCCGGGCAATGCCTGATCGATGGCAAGGCGCATGGCGTCTCTGCGCCGATCAATTTCTTCCACATGCAGCTTGAGGTAGCGTTCGTAATAGCCCTGGGAAATAAATTGCGCCAGTTGGTGCTGCAACGCCGCTGGTGGGTGGCGGTACATCAGGCGGCGCAATGCGCGTAGCTCATCGATGACTTCAGCATCGGCCACGACATAACCCATGCGCAGACCCGGCGAGAGAGCCTTGGATAGGCTACCCATGTAAATGATACGTGCACTTTGCGCACTGGCTTTGAGCGCTGGGAGCGCGAACTGATCACCGTGTATTTCTGCGTCGTAGTCATCCTCAATAACAATCTGATCGCGGTGGGGTAGCTGGGCTAATAAAGCATCACGCCGAGCTCGGCTCATGGTGATGCCGGTGGGCACCTGGTGGCTGGGCATGACATAGAGGTAGTCGCACTGCTGTGTGCTCTCCAGGCATATCCCCTCAGCGTCCATTGGCTGAAACTGCAAACTGGCGCCGCGCTGGGAAAACACATTCATCGCCTCACGATAGCCCGGCGACTCTAACGCCACCCGCGTTCCCCTGTGGCACAGCAATTGTGCAATCAGGTACAGCGCATTTTGCGTTCCCATGGTGATGAGGATCTCCTCCGGCCGGGCGAAGATGCCCCGGCGCGGCAGAATACGCTTACGCAGCTGCTCAATAAGTAAAGGGTCATCCTGATCAATACGATCACGTAGCCAGGGCTTATCGCGCTGTGAACTTAACAATCGCCGGGACACGTCACGCCATTGGGCTAACGGGAAGAGCCGGGTATCTAACTGTCCATAGATAAACGGATAGGCATACTCGGACCAGTTACCTGGTTTGAGAATTCCTTGGTAGTTAGTAGGGCGCTGAATAATGCGCTTGTGCCAGTTTGGTGCAGTTGTGGCACTGCCAGTGTTTTCAGATAACGCTGTTAAAGAAGCGTTAAGAGTGACGTGGGAGTCATTATAATCGGGGTGTAAGTAATATCCGCTCCGTGGACGACTAATTAAATACCCATCTTCAACCAGCTTTTCGTAAACAATCGCTACCGTATTACGGGAAATACCTAACTGCTGAGAAAGCTTGCGGCAGGAAGGGAGTGCATCTTCGCTGGGTAAACTTCCCATACGAATCGCTTCTAGCAGTGTTTTGCGCAGTTGTTCTTGCAAGCAGGCTGCGGCGTTAGGGTCAACCTCAAGACATAGCGTTGTCATCCAGCACTCCTATGACCTCTTGCCTTATCTATAGGCGGTACAAGATAGCTAGCATCTTTCGTGCCAGTTTTCCGATAAGCAACTGTCCTTTTAATTTACGCTAACTGGCTCTAATCGCTGAGAAGATAAAAATCTAGGGTGAAGTCACCTTCTGCATATCGCTGAAGCGTCTGTAAACACGACGTCTTTGTAAAACGCGCAGGTAAAAAAACAACGCAGATGCAAAACAGCGAGTGAGATATTGGCCACTTTTTTGAACACTCAGGTTTTGAAAACTTAGGGAATATTAGACGATGAAAAAAATAGCGTTATTAACCTCTGCGTTGAGCATTGGCGTACTGGCATTAAGCGTATCGCTTACCGCCACGGCTGCTGACTTAGATGAAATTCAGAGTCGCGGCTACTTGAGCGTGGCCACCGAAGATAATTACGCGCCGTTTAACTTTATGAGCGGCAGCGACCCAGATGGCTTCATTAAAGATATTTTGATTGAACTGGAAGAGTATGCTGACTTCGAGATTCGCCAGGATATTTTGCCCTGGACAGGCCTGCTAGCCTCGGTCTCATCGGGGCAGTATGACATGGCACTTACCGGTGCTTCCGTCACTGATGAGCGGCTGCGGGTGTTTAATTACGCGCCGCCCTTTGCCTCTGCACAGCACTTCTACATCAAGCGCGCAGGCGATGATCGTATCAATAGCATTGAAGATTTAAGCGGTATGACCCTGGGCGTTCAGGCGGGCAGCGCACTGCTTTCGCGCCTGCCAGAACTCGAAGCCATGTTGGAAGAGAGCGGTGGCCAGCTGGGCAATGTGATGGAGTATGAAGCCTACCCAGAGATCTATGCGGATCTGGCCAACGGTCGGGTGGATTACGTTATCAACTCAATCGTGCCGGTTAATGACTTGATTCGCGAACGTCCCGATGTGTTTGAAGCAGGCCAAGCCGTTTCGGGCCCAGGCTATGTGGCTTGGCCGATGCCTAAAAGCAGCCCTGAACTGCTGACCTATATCACTGACTTTATGAGCCACCTGCGCGATTCTGGTCGCTTGGCAGAGCTTCAGGAAGAGTGGTTTGGTGAGTCGTTTGATGACCTGCCGACAACCCCGATTACCTCGGTGGAAGAGTTCCACGAAATGGCCGGTATGTAAGGCGTGATGTATAGCAGCCGCTCACCTGACTAATGGTGCAGCGGCTGCGTGTCTTTATCCAGAGAGTAAGGGGAACGCATGGACAGTAGCGCATGGGGACTTCTCATTCAGGGAGCCTGGACAACGCTGTGGATCTCCGGCATCTCCATTACCATCGGTGTCGTCATGGGGCTGGTGATCGCTCTGCTTCGGGTGGCAAAAATCCCTGTTCTGCACCAGGTGTTAGGAGTTTATATTAGCTTGGCGAGAGCAACGCCGCTGGTCACGCTGGTGCTGTTTATATTTCTAACCGCACCGACCATGGGCGTTAACCTCAATCGCAATGTGGCCGGTATTATCGCGCTAACCTTAAATACCACTGCCTTTAACGCCGAAATATGGCGCTCTGCCTTTAATAACTTCTCCAAAGAACAGCGTGAAGCGGCCCTGGCGATTGGCATGACGCCGTGGGTCTATTTTCGCCGCATCATGCTGCCGCAAATCACTATTACCAGCCTACCGGGCTTGGTCAACGAAATGTCGTTTTTAATCAAAGGCAGCCCTGCGATTGCGGTCATTGGTGTGGTCGACCTAACCCGTGTGACCAACCGTATTTCGGCGGTTACCTATGATCCGCTGCCACCGATTCTAGCGGCGGCAGCGCTGTATATGCTGATCATCAGCCTGCTGGTATGGCTTCAACGCATGGCTGAGCGTAAAGCCAGCCGATTGGCCGTCTAACGTGGCCATTTAGGGGAGCCTCTATGAGCAACTGGGACATTCTTTGGGCGTCGCATGACGTCTTTCTGAACGGTTTCTATAACACCTTAAAGCTGTTTGGTTTATCCGCCGTGCTGGCGTTTATCTTGGGCAGCGGCATCGTATTCTTACTGGAAGGGTCTCGTCCGCGGTTAAAGATTCCGCTGCGTATCTTTATTGATGCCATGCGCATGCTGCCGTTTTTGATATTGGCCTATTTACTCTATTACGGCCTGCCCAGCGCGGGCATCCGAATGAGCGCCTGGACCGCAGGGATCATTGCCTTGGTGATGTACCACGGCGCTTACTTCGCGGAGATATTGCGTGGCTGTCGCGCTACTTTCGCCCAAGGGCAAGTAGAAGCGGCGATTGCCCAAGGGTTTTCTCAGCCCAGTATGTTTATGCGCATTATCCTCCCTCAACTGATTTTAAAAACCCGCGGATTACTGGGTAACCAGCTTATTATCTTGCTTAAAGATACTGCTTTCCTAGTGATTATCACGGTGCGCGAGCTGACGGCAGCGGCGAGCAGCCTATCGAGCACCTACTTCATTCCCATGGAGGCATTCATTGTCGTCATCGGCTTCTACTGGCTGATCAGCATTGGTTTGGAACTGTTTATTAAATTGATTGGCCGTTTTGGCGCCAAGCGAGGATTTGAAAATGCCTGAGACAGCCGCTGTCACTATTCGTAATCTTTCCAAAAGCTTCGATGGAATCGAAGTGCTACGGGACGTGTCGTTAGACGTGCAGCCAGGGGAAGTGGTGAGCATTCTGGGCTCGTCGGGATCTGGCAAGTCGACGCTATTACGCTGTATTAACTGGCTGGAAACCCCCGATCGTGGCGATATCCGCATTGCCGGTGACCGCATTGGCGTGAGTGACAGTGGAAAAGCCATGTCCCGGCGGCAACTGGCAACCATGCGCGCCCGGTTAGGCATGGTGTTCCAGGGCTTCAATCTGTGGCCCCATCTAAGTGTACTTCGCAATGTTACCGAGGCGCCCATTCATGTTCAGGGTGTTAGCAAGAAGGAAGCCGAGGAACGCGCCATGGCGCTACTTGAAAAAGTTGGCATGGTCGATAAACGCGATAACTATCCTTATACGCTTTCCGGTGGTCAAAAGCAGCGAGTGGCGATTGCTCGGGCGTTGGCCATGCAGCCCAAAGTCATGCTGTTTGATGAGCCCACCTCGGCACTAGACCCGGAGCTAGTGGGTGAAGTGTTGGGGGTTATCAAAGACCTATCTAAAGAGGGCTACACGATGGTGCTGGTGACCCATGAGATGGAGTTTGCCCGTGCTGTATCCGACCAGGTGGTTTTTCTCGATAAGGGTATCATTATTGAAAAATCACACCCCGACGAGTTCTTCGTTACCCCTAAAACAGAGCGGGTAAGGCGCTTTTTGGAGATTGAAGCGCCTAATGTTTGAGTATAGGAGTGATGCTGGGATAGAGGCCTAGTGTTTGTGTATATGAGGGACGTTGAGCGTCCCTCACATGCTTTTCACACTGCCGTACTGTTCAGTGTATTAAGTCAGAGCATTAAATCAGATCATTAAGTCTGAGTATTAAGTTGACCGTGTTGTGGTGACTGCCCCAGAGGCTGTCTCTTGTTGCTGTACAGCATCCGCCAGCATATCGGCGGTGATGGCAGAGAGCGTCCAGCCCAGGTGGCCGTGGCCGGTGTTGTAGAACACGGTGGGTAATTTGCCGCGACCAACTTTGGGCAACATATTGGGAAGCATCGGACGCAGGCCTGCCCAAGGCACCACGCGGCGGGTGCTAACGCCGGGGAAACACTCTTCTACCCAGCGAATCAGCGGGCGAATGCGGTTGTCGCGGATATCGCGGTTAAAGCCGTTAAATTCAGCGGTGCCCGCAATGCGGAAGCGTTCGTCGCCGAGGCGGCTGGTGACCAGCTTGGTCTCATCATCCAACAGGCTAACGGTAGGTGCGGCCTGCTGGGAGGCTGCGTCGTCAAGCTGCACGGTAATTGAGTAGCCTTTAACCGGGTAGATATTCACGCGATCGCCCAATTTGGCGGCTAGCATACGGCTGCCTACACCGGCGCAGACCACGACACTATCAAAGGTTTCGCGAATCGGCTCGCCACCGGCATCGGTCCCATCATCGGCAGTGACCCAGGCTTGCTGTTGGTCCGCGCCGATATCCTGCACGCTATGACCATATTTAAGTGTGACACCGTGCCGTTCAGCGGCTTGAGCTAACCCGTGGGTGAACTTATGAATATCCCCCGTGGCATCGCTTTCGGTGAAAAAGCCGCCGTAGTAATTGCCGGCTAGGGTAGGTTCGATAGCCCGCATCTCTTCAGGTGTTACTGGGCGTCGTTCTAGGCCTCCCTTGCTGAGCAGTTGCGATACCTTGGCAGCATGGTTATAGCCCGCTTTGTCGCGATAAATATGCAGAATACCTTTCTGCTTGAGGTCAAAATCGATCTGCTCATCCTTGGCCCATTGAAACAGATGCTCGCGAGCCGCAATGGCCAAGCGCGTTGTTTCTGTTGTGTTATCGGCATAGCGGGGAATGGCAGCAATAAACTCGCCAAACCAGCTGAGCTTATGCCAGCTCGGGCGGGGGTTGACCAGCAGGGGCGCGTCGTTTCTGAGCATCCAGCGCAGCCCCTTGATCACGGTCGGCCAGTGGTTCCACACCTCTGCGTTAGAGGCCGAAAGCTGGCCGCCGTTGGCAAAGGAGGTCTCCATCGCCGCATAGCGATGCTTTTCAAAGACGGTAACGTCATAGCCACGTTTGGCAAGGGCGTAAGCGCTGGTAATGCCGGTGATACCACCACCGATAACGGCAATGCGTTGCATAACTCTCTCCAGATTGTATGAGCGTCGGGAATCCCACCAAACGGCGTAAGTGCTGCTGGGCGTACCCCTTCCGTCATGGAACCTGAGAGATTCACGCACGGTTTAGATGCGTTTGCTCCTTCGGTGGGCTGAGTGACGCAGTCATCAGCCGCTCTTCGGAAAGTACTGGTAATAGCGGTCCGGTTGCCTGAGAGTTTCCGGGGCTGTTGCTCCTTCGGCGCTGGCGTCATCGGTGTTGTTTTCAGATGCGCCAAGCTCTCCCGCTACTACATCGGTATCTATAGATTGATACCTACAACGTGCTTTTGATCATTTTCACGTGTTCAGTTTTATCATAAAAGTCGACCAAGGTCGTGGACGCTTATTCCACGGGACTTATTCTACAGGCCGGGCACGCTCAATGATGGCCGCGCAATCCAGCCCGTTGGGCAGCGTGCCTGTATTGAAGCAGCAGCGATCAACCAGACGACCAGCGCAGAACGCATCGGCCACATAAGTGGGGGCGTGCTGTACCAGCAGGGCGCCCCGCAGCTCCGTCTCGCTGGAAGCATTCGACACGTTGCCCATTTTGCGTTTTAGCTGCTGGATGTGGAAAGGGTTTTTAGTGCCGTCGGACCGCCAGCGTGGCAGCAAAAAAACAGCTCAAGCCGCCGGGCGCCTGGGCGAGCACCTAGCGCCTAGTGACGCTCATTGTGTTTATTTAAACGAAGGTTTTATGACTATTAAGGTAGTTGCTGGGCAGGAAAGTCGCTAAAAATTGAAGGTGAAGAGTGGGAGGGGGTTGTGCTGCTTTGCTCAGCCAGCGTATTTAACCGACAATGCTTGATTAACCGACAATGCTAGACCACATGTTTATCCTTCTCAGTCCTGGGTACTATCGATGCAGCCATACGCAATGCAAACAAACGGATTTTTTGACGAAATCGGCGAAACCATTGGCGAAGCCATCCGCGTGGTAGTTGAGTTTCTATTAGCTATTTTTGCCAATTTCTTTGGTGCGTTCCGCGACTTTATCGACGGACTAACCCGTTCGTTAGGGATCAATGATTCGTTTTTCAGCATTGCTGTCTTAGTGATCGGGCTGCTGATCCTGTGGGGCGGTTTGCGCGCGTTTCTGCGCGGCTCTTTGATAGGCGGTATTGTACGCACCCTATTGGGGCTGTTTATTCTTTCGTGGTTGATGATGTAGACACACCGAGAGGATTTAGGCCTTCTATCTAGTAAGACGAACGAGTTTGGGGTTTGTTTATAAATTTGTTGTAAAAAATGGCTACTAATTAAAAACAGCTTAGTGAGATCAAAAACGTCCCAGGTGCTTCTCCAGCGCAAAGATATGAGCGTCTTGGGCGCCTAGCTCGCGCAGCGCCTTGGCCAGATTGACCAAGTACTCGCGATTAGGGCCGCTAGGGCCATGGGCGCTGGCAATTTGCTGGGCTATCTCTGCAAGCGGCGCCTCGCCCAGAAAAGCCGGATTGTCATCGCTGGCTAGATAAATAAGACCTTCGCTCTGTTCGATCCCGTTGCCCTTCTCATCAACAAAGGTCAGCGGTACTTTTTCTCGCAAATAGCCATTTTTCTCCCGTACATCCAGCGGCGCTAGCACTTCGGGGGTAATGAGGTAGGCCATGCCGTGACAGATCGAGTCCCTGGCGCGGATCAGCGTCGCCACACGCCCAGGTGCTTCAGGGGTGCCGCGATGGTCGTGGGAAGCCTGCCAAAATCGCCGTTCCCAGCCGTGAATATAAGCCGGGCGGCGCTCCAGGAAGTCAAAATCAGCCTTCCAAATCAACGAACCATAGCCAAATAGCCAAATAGCGGCATGGCCCTCAAAGAAGTTTCTTTGCTGGTTCAGTACGGTGGTATCAAGCATGATAGTTCCTTTTCGTCGACAATCAGGTGGCGATAGCGATGCCCCTCAGCGTGATACATCATCCGGGCTATACCATTGAGCTACCTGCCAGCCATCCTTTTCCGATGCAAAAATTTCGCGTGTTACGTGAGCAACTGGGCATTGCCAAGCTGGCGATGCCAGCGACATGGCTAACGCCAGAACCGATTGGTAGTGCTGCGTTGCGACGGGTCCATGACCAGCATTATATCAAGGCGTTGCTCACCGATGGACTGGATCGTGCCGCGCAGCGCCGCAGCGGCTTTGTATGGTCAGAAGCGTTGGTGGAGCGCGTGCGTCTGGAAACCGGCGGCACCCTGCTCACCGTCGAAGCTGCATTGGCTACCGGGCTTGCCTGTAACACCGCAGGAGGAACCCATCATGCCCATGCTGACGCTGCTAGCGGTTACTGTCTAATCAACGATCTCGCTGTGGCAGCGGCCCACGCGTTGGCGATGGGATGGGTTGAGCGAGTGTTGATTGTCGATTGTGATGTGCATCAAGGTGATGGTACGGCACGCCTATTCACTCACGAGCCTAACGTGTTTACCTTTTCCATGCATGCTGGGCGTAATTTCCCAGCGCGCAAGGCTAAGAGTGACTTGGATATTGAGCTGCCCAACGGTATGGAAGACGCGGCCTATTTAAACGCCTTGGCTTCCCGGTTACCTGGTTTGTTGGCCGCTTATCAGCCAGATTTGGTCATCTACGATGCCGGTGTGGATGTTCACCACGATGATCGACTGGGTTATCTGGCGCTCACTAGCGAAGGGCTATGTGCCCGCGATAAGTACGTGCTGTCGGTTTGCCGTGAGGCGGGCATTCCGGTTGCCGCTGTCATTGGTGGTGGCTATGACCGGGATATTGTGGCGCTTGCAAAGCGTCATGCGCAACTGCACATCGCAGCGGCAGACGTTGCCTCCAAGGGTGGCTTATGAGGGAAGCAAGTTATTAGTTCATGTCCACGATATTAAGGAGACTGCAATGCGAGCGATTTTTCTTGTTGATAACGGCTCATTGCGGCCACAGGCCACGCTCAACTTGCGTCGCGTGGCGGCATCGCTCAGCGAGCTTATGGGTGAAACCGTGCAGGCGGCCTCGCTGCTGCACTCCAATAAGATTCCTGCGGATGAGGTCGATGGCATCCCTGCGACAACGCTTGGTCCCGCCGCTGAGCGCAGTGCCGAGCAAGGGGCGACGGAGATTATCGTACTGCCGTTCTTTTTCGGGCCGAGCAAAGCACTGACTGGCTACCTGCCTGAACGTATGGCAACGATGCAAGAGCGTTTTCCCCAGGTAAAGGTGCGGGTGGCACAGCCCTTGGTGGATGAGTGCGGTGGTAATGACCTTCGTTTAGCCCATCTGCTGGCCGACAATGTACGCGAACAGCTTCAGCCAGATATCAAGCCTCACGTGGCGCTGGTGGATCACGGCAGCCCGATTCCGGAAGTCACCGCCGTACGCAATCGCCTGGCGGGTCAGCTTAGCGTGCTGCTTGGCGATGAGGTGGCCTGTGTAGCAGCTGCCTCCATGGAGCGTCGCGAAGGCGATGAGTACCGTTTTAACGAGCCGTTATTGGAAAACCTGTTAACTGCCCCCGAGTTTCTCGCAGGCTCGGTTGTGTTAGCCATGCTGTTTCTTTCACCTGGACGGCACGCTGGTGAGGGGGGGGATATTGCTGACATTTGCGCGGCTGCTGAACAGCAGCATCCTGGGCTTTCCGTGACGACGACTAAGCTGGTGGGAGAGCATCAGGGGGTTGTCGATATTTTGCACTCGCGGCTGCGTCAAGCGCTTGATGGTGAACGCTTTCTGCTCGATATTCCCGCTATCCATTGAGCCAGCTCGCGGTTGATGGGTGAATACATACGCAATAGCGCGTAGAATCGCCAACCTTTGCACACGCTAACCGGGCTCCTTTTGTGATCGCAACCGCCAATATTACCATGCAGTTTGGGGCTAAGCCCCTGTTTGAAAATGTCTCTGTTAAATTCAATAACGGCAATCGCTACGGCCTGATCGGCGCGAATGGCTGCGGTAAATCCACCTTCATGAAAATTCTGGGTGGTGATTTGGAGCCCTCTTCCGGCCAAGTGATGCTGGATAGCGGTACACGGCTGGGTAAGCTGCGTCAGGATCAGTTTGCGTTTGAAAATGAGCGTGTGATTGATACCGTGATCATGGGCAATGTAGAGCTATGGTCAGTGGCTGCAGAACGAGAGCGCATTTATTCACTGGCGGAAATGAGCGAAGAAGATGGCATGGCCGTCGCCGACCTGGAAGTGCGTTTTGCGGAGCTGGACGGCTATACCGCCGAGTCCCGCGCGGGTGAGCTACTGCTTGGCTTGGGTATTCCCATTGAGCAGCATACCGGCCCAATGAGCGAAGTCTCGCCGGGCTGGAAGCTTCGCGTGCTGCTGGCCCAGGCGCTGTTCTCAGACCCGGATGTACTGCTGCTGGACGAGCCTACCAACCATCTGGATATCAATACTATCCGCTGGCTGGAAGACATCCTCAAAGCGCGCAGCAGCACCATGATCATTATCTCCCACGACCGCCACTTCCTGAACAGTGTCTGTACTCATATGGCGGATCTGGACTACGGGGAAATTACACTATTTCCCGGTAACTACGATGATTACATGACGGCGGCTACCGCGGTCCGCGAGCGCCAGCACTCGGATAACGCCAAGAAAAAAGCCCAAATTGCCGAGCTGCAGCAGTTTGTTAGCCGCTTCTCCGCTAACGCTTCGAAAGCTAAGCAGGCCACTTCGCGGGCGCGGCAAATCGACAAAATCAAGCTGGAAGATATTAAGCCCTCCAGCCGGGTCAGCCCGTTTATCCGTTTTGATCAGGCTAAAAAAATCCATCGCAATGCCGTCAACGTGGATGCGATTACCAAGGCTTATGACGGCCCGCCGTTGTTTGAGCGGTTATCTATGACCGTTGAAGCCGGTGAGCGAATTGCCATTATCGGCCCCAATGGCATCGGCAAAACCACGCTGCTGAAAACCTTGTCAGGCGAGTTACACCCGGATGCAGGTGAAGTGAAGTGGACGGAAGCCGCTGAGGTAGGCGTTTTTGCCCAGGATCATAGCGATGATTTCGCCGTGGATGCGACGCTGTTTGAGTGGATGTCGAGCTGGACCAAAGGTGGCGAGCAGGTGGTGCGCGGAGCTCTGGGCCGGATGCTGTTTTCCAGCGACGATATTGGCAAGTCAGTGAAGGTGATTTCCGGTGGTGAGCAGGGACGCATGCTGTTCGGTAAGCTAATCCTTACTCAGCCCAACGTGATGCTGATGGACGAACCCACCAATCACCTGGATATGGAGTCTATCGAGGCGTTGAACCTGGCCTTGGAAAACTACCCCGGTACGCTGCTGTTTGTCAGTCATGACCGCGAGTTTGTCTCTTCCTTGGCCACGCGGATCATTGATATGCAGCCGGAAGGCATTGTCGATTTCAGCGGCAACTACGACGACTACCTGCGTAGCCAGGGCGTTGTATGACCGCGTATTAGCCAATGATCTGGGTATAGGTTTCTTCGGTGGCAACCTGATGGGTAGTATCTAATACATCGGCATTGAAAAGCGTCGCCGCTTCTTTGGCAAGGTCAACAAAAACAAACATTTGCTGATTGCGACTTTTACGCAAAGGCGGCTTGACGAGCAAACTGATACCTTTGATCCTATCTTCGGCTGACTCTCTGAAAAGGTCGGGTAGTTCGCCGGGTAAAAAGGCATTGGCAATGGTGATGGGGTTAGCGGGCTGCTGACCGTTAATTAGGAAGACTTTTTTGAGGGCGTCGTAATGGGCGCCTTTTTCACGTAGCCATTCGGTAAGGCGCTCGTCTGAACGTTCGCTTGGCTGTTCAAAAATGATGAATAGCGAGTGCTGTTTTACCGTCTTGGTACGCTTGGTAGAGGTAGGAGGCTCAGGTTCTTCTGCAGGGCTATCCACTTTTATGGGGGGCGGGTTGGCGGCTTTGGCTTTCTCTGCGCGCCTTCGGCGTCGCCAGGGCACAATGACATAAATAAACAGTGTCGTTGCCAGTGCGGCTAATACCAGCGACGCGAAGGATAGTAATATGATGGTGGTGGTCCGATCCATATTTTCAAAACCCTTAGTTTTTAATCAGCATTTTTAATCAGTGCTCAGGCTTTATTGAGACGGTAAATTTTGCCGTTGAGAGCCAGCGCAAGTGCTACCCAGAGCCAATAAGGCACCATTAACCACGCTGCAAGCGTGCTGACCTGGGAAAACAGTGCGATGGTAATGCTGATCAACACCAGTAACAGCACAATATCTATCAGTGCAGCGGCTATTTGCTTGCGCCCAAAGAACAGCCAGGACCAGGCAGCATTGGCCAGCAGCTGTAGTGCATACACCCCTAAGCTTGCCGTTCGCAACGCTGAGTCCTCCGCCATATAGATACGCCACGCCGCGATCGCCATCAACAAATACAGTATGCCCCAAGCGATTGGAAAGGCGATATCCGGTGGTGTCCAGCTTGGCTTGCTCAGTTCGCGGTACCAACTATCGGGTCGAAAGCGAGCGCCAGTCATGGCGGTAAGGCCAACGAGTAGTAGTGATACAAGTAGCGCTAATAGCGAACCAAACATCTTACACCTATCGGTTCAAACGAAAGAATCAATAGCCTAGCAGCGTTTTGCAATGAACAGATATAAAAAAGCACCACCTAAGTGATGCTTTTCTGGCCTAAGGGGCCTTCAGCTTGAGCAATAGATGCTCAATTAGCTAATGCGGTCATACCCATTATTCATAAATGGGTAGTCCGTGTAGCCTTTTTCGTCGCCACCATAAAAGGTTTCGTGATTCGGCTCGGTAAGCGGGGCGTTAACGCGGAAGCGCTCCGGCAAATCAGGGTTGGCGATATAGGGACGGCCAAAGGCAACGGCATCAGTGGTGCGTTCGCTAATGCGGGCTTCAGCGTGCTCTGCGTCGTAGTTGCCGCAGTAAATCAGGCTGCCACTGAAACGCTCGCGCATCTGCTCGCGGAAGCCGTCTGGGAAGGTGATATCACCACCGGCCCAGTTCGGCTCATTTAAGTGCAGATAGGCAAGGCCGCGCTTGGAAAGTTGCTCAGCCATATAGAACGCCATCGCTTCTGGCTCATCGTCGGTCAAGCCAAACAGCTCAATGAAGGGTGTCATGCGAATGCCGACCCGATCTGAACCATAGACATCAATGACTGCATCGACCACTTCCAATGGGAAGCGCGCGCGGTTTTCAAGTGAACCGCCGTACTGATCGGTACGCTTGTTGGTGCCGGTCGCCAGGAATTGGTTGAGCAGGTAGGCGTTTGCTGCGTGGACTTCGATCATGTCAAAGCCCGCACGCTTGGCACGCATAGCCGCTTGGCGGTAGTCATCGACAATGCCGGGGATTTCGTCAGTTTCAAGTGCACGGGGTGTGCTGGTAGGGTGCTGACCGGCGGTACCATCTTCAAATTCGACGAAACACTGAGCGCCTTCCCCTTTTAGCGCACTTGGCGCAACGGGCTGTTGCCCGTCAGGTTGAACCATTTCGTGAGAAACACGCCCAACATGCCATAGCTGCAGCGCAATACGGCCGCCCTTGGCATGCACTGCGTTTACGACCCCTTTCCAGCCCGCTTCCTGCGCATCGGTCCAAATGCCGGGGGTGTAGACGTAGCCACGTGCGGTGGGAGAAATGTTCGTCGCTTCGCTAATAATTAGCCCGGCTCCGGCACGCTGGCCGTAGTAAGCTTCCTGCATCTTGCCCGGAACACTGTCCGGCGTGCGTGAGCGTGTCAGTGGCGCCATAATCACGCGGTTAGGGAGTGACAGGCTGCCCATTTGGATCGGAGTAAACAGTGTTTCGAAAGCCATCAATTAAGCTCCTTTTGGATGAGATGGGAATCTAGTGATGCTTAGAATAGACCAGTTTACTAGTAAGTGCCAACGAGTAATTAACCATCTACGATTAGCCATTAAATTTATGTAGAAGGTCGCGGTCGGCAAAACAAAACCCCGCCTCAAATGAAGACGGGGTTAATAATAGCCGGTGCTAATTTTGCAAGCGATGGGGTTGCTAGTGAGGTTGATATTAGCCCCGTTGCCAAGGCCAGCGGCGTTTGGCGGGGGTATCTATCTGCTGTAGTGCGCTTGATAGCGGCAGCATAATCGCAGCCAACTGGCGGTGGCAGACCGCACTGCTGAGTACCCCTGGGCACTGCTTAAGTAACAGCTCGCACTGTTGGGTGGCGATATAGAGCTGTTCGGTGACAGGCGGGGCAAATAGCGGTTTGGATTGCTGGCAGCAGCGGTTCAGCTCTCGCGAAAGCATCGTCAGCATACTGGTATCCATCCAGCAGGGTAGCGGGTCTTCCAGGCGGCCAGCAATAGAGTGCTGAACCGCTTCAAAAGAGGTACGCAAAAACATGACCGTTTGGCGAAGTTGCCGCTGCTCGCTAGTCATCCCATTTATCCCTCACGCTTGACTGTCTGCTTAAAGCATCTGTCGTCTTAATAAGATAGAGAGTGTTTCTCATTTGCATCTACGGTGACGATAGCGCTACTTTATTGATGTGTCAATGCAGTGGCTATGAGCGAGGCTACGTTGAGCGAGGCTATGAGCACGCCTCAAACAGCTGCCAGTCGTTATTGGTCAGCGGTTTGGCTCCGTTTTCAGTCACTACCACCGTATCGCTTATTCCAACTCCCCATTGACCGGGTACGCGTAGGCAGAGCGGCAGGTGAAAAACCATATTGGCTTCAAAGAGACGGGTCTGGCCTTTGGCGATATAGCCCGTACCTTCGACCCAACTAGGTGGAAACTGGGCCCCCACGGCGTAGCCGAACACGCCTGAGAAGAAAAACTGGTCGCGTTGAGGAGCAAGGAGTGCATCTGCGGCCTGTGCCGCTTGATCGAAGGTGTTACCAGGGCGCATGTTGTCGCATAACGCCTCGAAGAGTGAGCGGCAAAGGTCCCGAGTGGCTGCTAGTGCCGGGCTTGCTGCGCCCGCGACGGCAGTGCGCATCATGGGAGCCGTATAGCGTTGATACGCTGCCCCAAACTCTAAAAACACGGGCTCATTGATCTTTATGACGCGACGCTTATGATTAACGTGAATCACCCCGATACGATGCCCACTGGTCACAATCGGCTGAAGGCTCATAAACTCACTGCCATTCTCTAACAGTGTTTTGGCCCCCACGGCGGCCACCTCGTTATCGGTCATGCCAGGGCGGATGCTCTGTACCGCAGTTTCTAGCCCGATAGCCGTAATCCGAGCGCTTTCTTGCAGCATGTTAATTTCAGCAGGGCTTTTAACAATGCGGATAACATCAAGCAGATTGCCTGCTTCGCTAAATCTTTCACGGCCAATGGTCTGCATCAGCGCATCAAACACACCAAAGCGTAGCCCTGCACTCCAGCCATCGATGCCTATTTGTTTATAAGGGGCAAGCAGGTCAGCCAGCGGTGCGATGATTTCGTCCAGGTTTTCCCAACGGTAGCCAATGATCTCATCAACCCGCGCGGTCACAACGGCAGCCCCGGTTTCAATCGAGGCGACTTGCAGTACCAGCTTCTCTTGGGTGCAGACCAGGCAGGCGTGAACCGAGACCTCAAAGGTATGGTAGCCAGTCAGATAGTTTATATCGGCGGGGTCGGTAAGCAGCAGCGCGCCAAGGCTGCGCTGCACCATGGCACGGCGAACGTGATCGAGTCGTGTTTGATATTCAGTCGCGGGAAAGGGTAACTCACTCTGGGCGAGTGTTGCGGCAAGGGCTTCGCGGTAATGAAGATAATCCATAGCGACCTCCGTTGGTGGCTATGGTCAGTATAGGCAGCTACCGACGGCACGCTTTTGTCATTCTCAACGCTAGCGAGTCAGCAGGAATATCCCTTGTAGAAAGTAAAAAACGCCAATGCCGGTAACGATCCAGCGGGTCCATGTGCGGAAGTTCGAGTCAGTGAGGCGCTGTAAGACACGGTTGCCGGTATGGGTGCCGAAGATCGCAAACGGCGCCGCCAGTAGGATAATACTCCACTCCCCGGCACTCAGCGCCAGCGCAGAGCCAAGATAAAAGATGATTTTGATGCTGTGGGCCACCACTTGAATCATCGCTTTAGTAGCGACTACCTGACGACGATCCATACGCGAACGCACAAAGAAAATATCGATCAACGGACCCGAAACTCCCGCTGCAATCGTTAACCCACCGGAAGCAATACCACAGCACAGCGCGTGACTGGCGCGATTGGCATCCAGATGAAACCAGCGCTTAGGCATCCATACCAACATAGGCATGAGGCCTATCAGCAACGATACCGTGGCAGCATTGGGGCTGTAGCTGAACAGCAGCAGCAACCCAGCGGCACTTAGCACCCCGAGCGTCATCAAAAAGACGATACGCCAAACAATAAAACGTCGTGAAAGCCACGCCCGTGACCCATTGGCGGTGAGCTGAATAACGCCGTGTACCGCCATAGCGGTAGCCGCGGGAAAGATTAACAGCAGAAACCACAGCAGTACCAAGCCACCCGCCATACCAAATATGCCGGAGAGCATTGAGGTACAGAAGACGACTGCAATAAAAGCGAAGCCAATCAGTAAAGGCAATGAACTACCTATCTGCGATGAAAACGTAAGCATATAGGTTAGCACGGTAACTTTCACGCCAGTGGCGGATAGCGCCCTGCATCACCACCCTTTGCCCAACATATCAGGGTGGTGATGAAATCGCTTTTCAAGCTGCCTTATCTGTTTTGAGTTACGACGATATTGTCTTCTATGCGGAAGCCCTCTAACAGAGCCGTTAGTTCTCTAGCCTGATCATTTAGCGATTGGCTGGAAGCAGAGGCTTGTTCAACGAGAGCAGCATTTTGCTGAGTTACTTCTTCAAGCTGGTTCACTGCCTGATTGATCTGATCTATGCCGCTTGATTGTTCGCTGGCAGCGGTAGATATTTCGCTGACAAACTCTGTTATACGTTTGACGCTCTGTGCAATGCTGAGTAGCTGTTGTCCCGCATTAGCAACAAGGCTTTCTCCCTCATTAACTTTTGTGGCGCTGTTATTAACCACCTCACGAATTTGATTCGCTTCATCGGCGCAGCGCTTAGCGAGTTTGCGAACTTCATCCGCTACTACGGCAAATCCGCGCCCATGCTCCCCAGCTCGTGCGGCTTCTACCGACGCGTTTAAGGCAAGCAGGTTAGTCTGAAAGGCAATAGCATCAATAGACTCTACAATCGTAACGACTTGAAGGTTGGTTTGCTTGATAGCCTGCATCGCTTGGGTGGCCTGCTCGCCTACTTGGCTAGCCGTTTGGGTTTGCTGGTCTAAGGATTGAGTGAGTGCGTTGGCCTGATTAGCGTAGTCCGCTGTTTGGCGGACGGCTGCGCTCATCTCTTCAATGCTGGAGGCCGTTTCAACCAGAGAAGACGATTGCTCCTCTGTCCGACTTGCCAGGTCGTCATTGCCCTGGGCGATCTCATTGCTAGCGGTGTTGACTGAATCTGCGGCACCCTTAATGTTGGTCATCATTTGGCGTAAATTCTGCTGCATTTCAGCAATGTTGGCTAGCAGGCTGGTGGTGTCGCCGGGTTTGAGCGGTACCTGCGTTGTGAGGTCGCCGTTGACCACTCGCTGAACAATGTTGCTCGCAATCTGCGGGTCGCCGCCCAGCGTTCTCACCACCGAGCGTACAACCCATAAGCTGAATACGGCAGCGCAAACCACAATGACACTGGTAATCAAAATGAGTAGCCAGAACATTCTGTTTACATCAGCTAGGGCGTCCTGCTCAGGAATTTCAACCACTAACCCCCAGTCCAAACGGGGCAGGTAGGTATAGCTGCCGATCACGTTGGTGCCTGCTGCATCCTGATAATGACCCACCCCGGTTTCACCAGCAGCGATAGCGGTGGCGGCTTGGGTGCTCAAGGTTATGCTCTGATCGTTGAGACCCGCAATAGGAGTTACTGGCGCACCATCGCTAGCCAGTAGGTAGGTGTTTGAGCGCCCACCCATCGACATTGCTTCCATGCGTTCAAACAGCACGTCGAGCCGGACGGCGGCACGTACTACACCCACTACATTGCTATTGTCATCAAAAACAGGGGCCACTACGTTACTGACTTGATTCCCTGTGGCGCGGGATATGAGTGGTTGAGAGAAAACCATTTCTCCCTGGATCGCCTGCTGAAACCATGCGCGGTCGGCGACATTGAACTCTGCTGCCTGACTTTGATTGAGTAAGCTAACACCGTTGTCATAGCTCACCCCCGAAACCCCTATGCCATCGGGGCCAACAAAAAAGATTGTGTCGTAAAAGCCGTCTTGTGCTGCCATTTGAGCAAGAAGATGGTCCATTTGTGGCACATCCACCGAGCGTACTGGATCCAAACTGGCGATATAGCGCATATCATCCTGCCGGGCATTGAGCCACTGACTGAACGAGTCGCTCATCATTTGTCCTGTGCTCTGGAGCTGCTCAACAGTAGCCTGCGTATAAGCCTGTCGGTATTGCAAATAAACCAGGCTTGCGACAATCGTCACTGACACTAGCACCAGGCTAACAATCATGCTGGTAAGCCGAGCACGGAAACTCATGCGATGCCTTTCACGTTGCGTGGGTACGCTAGAAAATCCATTTTCTGAGTGTTTGTTTGCAATGCCTTTAGCATTTGCAATTGAGCTTATAGTCATTATTTTTGCTCCTACTCATTTGGCTCGCCGCTAGAGTGGCGAAAGTTGGTCACCAAGAACGAGTGACTTTTTATTCTTATAATACTTATCGGTAAAAGACTGAGAGAACTTTACCTGATGAGACAACGGTTGATTCAACGCCTGCAAAACGGCCAGACCTGGTAAAACCTGCGACACTGAAACTCCGCTTCGCAGCTGTTGAGTTGGGCCTGGTAGCGGTTGGCGCGTGCGGCCACTTGGCTGCCTGCTCGAAGCACATGGGATTTGCCGCGATAGCTGCCCCGCTGATAACCCCCCGCGCCTTCGTGATAGGCATAGTAAAGGTGCTCAGGATTGTTAAGCGAAATGCCCGCTTGTTGCTGGGAGCGGCGGTTGTACCAGCCAATAAAATCAGTGGCGTGTTTCATGTGGGTCCGCCGGGCAAACAGGCTGCCCGCTTGTTCTTGGTATTCGCTCCACACGGGATCTTGCGCTTGGGCGTAACCTCTGGCGGAAGAGGGGCGGGGCCCGGGAATAAAGCCTAGGTAGCGCCTGCGATCAGGGCGGACATGGCTGCGAAACGAAGATTCCTGCTGAATAAATGACATTTGGGTGGCGATCGGTGTGCCCCATTTCTCCTCTGACTCCCGAGCGTAGTCATACCAACTCGGCTGTTCTCGGAATATTTCGCAGATATTGCTTTGGTCTTGAGGTGGGTTGGGTGCAAAAGTGGCGCAGCCAGTAAGCAGTAGCACGAAGCTCAGCGCTGCCCACAGGCGTAGCTTATTAAAACCAAGCGGGAAACAAGACGAGGGGTTAGCGGTAAAACGATCGATAAATTTATCAACAGGGCGGTGCATGGCTAAGTCCTTGTAAGTAGCCTTATAAGTAAGCCTTGTCAGTAAGGCCTTGTGGATAAGTCTTGAGTAGCCTGTGGGTAATCTGTGCGCTTTACTCTACCGATAAATAGCGAATCACTCATTCTTTATTACTAGCGTAACAGCACTTCCAGGCATCGGCGCAGCCGCTGAGCCTCACGCACCAAGGTTTCACCAGATAGCATCCCAACACCCATTACCAGCCCAGAACGTATATCTCCCTTGGCGCATACCGGGCTTAGCGGTCGAACAATTAAATGCTCTTTTAGCAGCGCATGAGCGATCTGCACATCGTTGACCTGCGGTTCAAACTCAACGCATAAGCTAATCGCGCTGCTGGGTGACGATACGCTGCGAACCAGCGGCAATGAGCGCAACTGATCATGCAGCACCTGTTGGCGGCCTAAATAGTCACGCTGAATGCGCCGACACCAGGCGTCCAGATCGCCATCAAAAATAAACTGCGCCAGCACCGCCTGATCCAGCATGCGTCCCTCGCGGAACAGTTCGCTGCGCAGGCGATTCATGGGCCCTGCTAAATGGCGCGGCACGACTAAATAGCCTAATCGCAGCCCTGGAAACATCATCTTGGAAAACGAGCCCACCAGTAAGTGGCGCTCAGAGCGTGGGTCGAAGAGCAAATTAGGATGGTCGTCGCGGTTAAATTCGTAGTCGTCTTCCACTATATAAGTGGGCGATAAGGCATCGCATAAGTGCTGCTTGTCGGCAGCGCTGGTAGGCACGCTGAGGGGGTAGTGGTGAGAGCCAGTCAGGTAGGCCAGCTTTACCGGGCTAGGATTCATTGGCAGCGAGTGCCCTTGGCCGGGCTGCCATGCCAGCATCTGGATCTCCAGACCCGTGGCAGTAAACACATTCCGCGCCCCCCAGTAGCAGGGTGACTCCATGGCGACGGTATCGCCTACATCGGCTAGTGCCACGGCGCAGAGTTCAATGCCGTTATGGGTACCGTCGGTGATGATAATCTGCTCGGTATCGCAACTAATATTGCGCCAGCGCGCCAAAAAATCGCGGATTGCGCGCTTCAGCGGGCCATAGCCACCGGTTGAGTAGGAGAGCAGTAGGGCATTTTGCGGCACTGTAACGCTGGCATAGAGCTGCCGCCATTTTCGCATTGGAAATTGAGTGATATCGGGGATGCCGGGAACGAAGGCCCCGCTTTGAATAGCGCTTGCACCAGGGCCGTCCAGTACCCGCTGGGCGCGGCTAGAGAGTTGGCCATTGCCATACTGAGCCATGCTTGGAGTAACAGGCCTGGAGGTCCAGGTGCCTTGGCCGTGGGCGGTTTTCAGCAGTGCCTCTTCAAGCAGTGTATGGATGGCCAGCGCGAGTGTCTGACGGGCAACGCCAAGGGTCTCTGCCAACTGGCGATGGGAGGGCAGCCGCAGGCCGGAAGGCCATTGATGGACAATGGCTTGGCGCAGCGCTTGCTCAATCCGCACCTGCTTGCTTAGCCGTTCAGGTTGTAGTGCATAAAGTTGCACAAGTTGGTGCACGACCTCCTCTCGATCCATGACGGTGGCTCCTTTATCCCGTGAAACCGGCTTTCGTCGGGCCTCTAGACGAAAGTATTACAGAAAATCCGCACCCTTTTGGTGCGCTCTAAAATTGGTCTAGTTGAACGCAAAAGTGGTGCATTCGTGTTTTGGTCTCCGCCTGCTAGCGTGTCGCTATCCCGTTGAGCAAGCCCGTTGCAAACGCACCAGTTTAAAGCGGAGACGTGAAAACAGGATCAGGATACTGCGCGCCCCTGAGCGCTTAAGACAACATCCAATAACTTGCAGGACACTTTACAATGACCACACCTTCATCAGAACAGGAAGGGCTTGTCCGGGTACTTGCCCGTGGCGATGTTTTAGCGTTGGCCTTCGGTGCCATGATTGGCTGGGGCTGGATAGTCCTCACCGGTACCGCGATCCAATCCGCAGGTAGTTTGGGCGCCATTGTAGCCTTTATTATCGGCGGATTAGCGATAGTATTAGTTGGCCTTACCTATGC
>NZ_REBQ01000156.1 GCF_007692655.1 Halomonas sp. | reverse complement strand
CCTATAACACCCAAGGGGTCTGCTCAAGATGGTAACGACATAAGCCGGATAGGCATGCTGAGCGTCTGTTTAAAACAGACCGCTTGGCAATGAGACGCACACACACAGCATGATATACATTTAAAGTTACGCCTGACGACCATAGCGAGCGTGAACCACCTGATCCCTTGCCGAACTCAGTAGTGAAACCGCTTAGCGCCGATGGTAGTGTGGGGTCTCCCCATGCGAGAGTAGGTCATTGTCAGGCACTTATTACGAAAAATCCCCCAGGGCTGACGCCTTGGGGGATTTTTTTTTGCACCATTCACCCTAACGTGCCGATTTCTGGTGTTTTATGTCAGAATGCTCTCCTTAAGGAGAAATGCCCATGACACAGATGCGCTGGGAACAGTTACTTTCCCCACGTCGTCTTCACGACCAACGTTCAACCAGTACCCGTGAAATCGGTCGTAGTCCGTTCCATAAAGATCACGATCGGATCGTCTTCTCGGGCTCGTTTAGGCGACTTGGCCGGAAGACCCAGGTACATCCACTAACAGAGAACGATCATATTCATACACGCCTTACTCACTCCTTGGAAGTAGGGTGTGTTGGGCGCTCTTTAGGCATGATCGTCGGTGAGTTATTACAGGACCGCCTGCCGGAATGGATAACGCCTGCTGATCTAGGCGTCATTATTCAAACGGCGTGCCTCGGCCATGACATCGGCAACCCTCCTTTTGGCCATGCTGGGGAGTATGCGATTCGCGATTGGTTTAAGGGCGCAGAGAGTAGCGGTCTATTAGAAGGGCTGTCAGACGCTGAGCGCGAAGACCTGCTGACCTACGAGGGTAATGCACAGGGCTTTAGAGTGATTACTCAAATCGAATATAACCAGTTCAATGGCGGGATGCGGCTAACGGCAGCCACGTTAGGCACGCTGCTTAAATACCCGTGGGCGGTTCGCCATAGTGGTAAAGCGGGTAAATTTGGTTGTTACCAGTCAGAGCAGGTGTTGTTGAAAGAAGTGGCAGAAGCGGTGGGGCTGCTGCCGCAAGGCGATCAACGTTGGTGTCGCCACCCTTTGGCATGGCTTGTCGAAGCCGCTGATGATATTTGCTATGCCCTGCTGGATCTTGAAGATGGCTTAGAGATGGGCATTCTACGCTATGAGGAAGTGGTTGATATTTTGCTTCAGATTGCCGGCGAGTTCCCGCCCGAGTATGAGGAGATGCAACGTCGCCAGGTCTCTCAACGGCGCCGTATCGCTTTATTGCGCGGGGCGGCGATGGAGCGTGCGGTCAATGATGTCGGCGCGGTGTTTGTTCAGCATGAGCAGGCTCTGCTGAATGGCACGCTAAGTGAAGACCTATTAGAGCTGTGCCACCCTGACCTGGGCTGGGGGGTGCGGGCTGCTAAGCAGCTGGCCAGAGAGCGTATTTTCCAAAATGAGCGTAAGGCCAAATTAGAAATTGGTGCTTATACAACGCTAGGCATTCTTCTTGAAGCCTTTATTGGCGCGGCGCATGAGCTTCACCACACGGGCCACTCATCATTTAAACACCAGCGCGTACTGGCCCTTATTGGTGAAAATACGCCATTACCTTCGTGGCCACTGTATGACAGCTACCGTCGCATGCTGGACTTTATTGGTGGGATGACGGATCACTATGCGGTAGATCTCGCCCAGGAGATGGGCGGCCGTTTACGCGGTGATTAAGCGAACTAACGTTATACGGAAGGCTTACGCAGATGCTTTAACTCCATCAGTTTGGCGCGTTCAAGCAGGACGTTAATGATCTTGTCATGTATAGCGTCATCGAGCGGACCGGGTTTTAGTTCAGTTAGCTGCCTAGCGAGATTGTCTCCGCTAACGACAAGAATATCGGGGGCAGCCTCGCTGGTATCTATTTGCCAGCCCGGCAGTGCCAGTACGCCACGCACCGGTACGTTCACGCCACAGCGGCGCTTTAACCAGTGGGAAAGCCAGCTAACACCTTGGCGTGTTTTATGCAGTGGACGACGCTCCTGCCAGTGAGGGAAGCGCAGGCGCTCGCGTTCAACGGCGACGGTATTAAGCTCTTTACCATCTGAGCCGATAGCAAGGGTACGGGCACGCGTTTCAACAACAAAAACACCGTGGGGCGTTACGACCACATGGTCAATAGTAAAGCTGTCTGTGGGAATATCATGGAAGACATAGTAAGGATGCGCATCCGGACGTACTAAGCGCTCAAGTTCCTGGCCAACAGCCAGCTCACAGGCTAAGCCTAACTTTAAGCGCCGAATACGTTGATAATCGCGTACCAATAGAAGAGAAAACATCAGCACGAGTAAGGTGCTGAGCAGGCCGTATAGCGCCCACTCGACCCAATCCTGCCGTTGAACAAACAGCATGCGCCCCATCCCGTAAACGAGCGGCGCCAAGCTAACGATAGGGCCTAAAGCACCGTTTAAGAATAGGCTAGAAAAGGCTTTATCAAGGCGGCTACGCAAAGCCTGGCCGGGCTCATGAAGCGGCGCATTGAACGGAGAGTTAACGCGCGCATCATGAAGGCTGCGCAATGCCAACACAATGCTGCCCATTGCCGCCATGGGGAATAAAAAAATCAGCGGTAGCAAGTATTCCAGCCAAACCATTGCAGTGCCTTGCTCAATAGCGACGAACCAAACGGTAGGTCACTGTGATATATAGGTTTCAACCCCCAGCGAGTTTGACCTGGTAACCGAGGGCGCTTAACTCTTCGCGCAGGGTGTCACGGTGATCACCTTGAATTTCAATGATACCTTCTTTAACAGCCCCACCTGTACCACAGCGCTTTTTAAGCGTTTTGGCTAATATTTTAAGCTCACTGCTAGGTAGCGGAACACCGCTAACAGTAGTAACGCCTTTACCCTTTCTGCCACTCGTTTCGCGGCGGATACGTACAACCCCATCAAGCGCCTCCAAGCGTTCCTGTTCGCTTGTATCATCACAGTGGCACGCGCTAAGGGGTTCCCGGCAGGTAGGGCAGGTCTTTCCATGTTCGGTGGAATAAACGAGGCCTCCGAGTTGATCACGCAAAGAAGCCATGATTATCCTCCTACAGAGTGTTGCGGCACGGGCACCTGCCAATATTCCCGG
Source organism: Halomonas sp. (assembly GCF_007692655.1). GTDB lineage: Bacteria > Pseudomonadota > Gammaproteobacteria > Pseudomonadales > Halomonadaceae > Vreelandella. The sequence continues at coordinate 27,355 of NZ_REBQ01000156.1, read as the reverse complement.
GTTAGCCGCTCCACGACCGCGGGTAGCTGATACATATTGCTGATCATAATTGCATTTTCAGGTGTCGTCTCGGCATCCGGAAAGCGGTTTAAATGAATAACCGTCATCCCTGCTTGAAGCGCTGCCCGTACACCTACCAAAGCATCATCAATCGCAATACAGTCGCGCGCTGAATAGCCCATGATACTCGCTGCGTGTAAATGTAAACAGGGTTCAGGCTTCCAGCAATTGGCGGTATAGCCGCTGAATAAACGTTTTCCAAAATACTCGCTAAGCCCCGTGGCACCTAAAGCAGTGCGAATTTTATTTTCGGGGCCATTAGACACAACGGCGCTAGGATAAGCTGAGAGGATGTCTAGCGCTTCATAAGCACCCGGTATGGTCGTAAGCTCACTAGCCAGACGGCTGGCTAGCTTGGAACGCATACCAGCCTCCATGGTGTTGAGTTGCTCGGGGTCTACTTCACCGTAGCGCTGCTGTAGCTCAGCAACAATGCGTCGAAAACGCGCTCCACGAAACTCGCCTAGATAATCAGTGGCAGCAAACGGGAGCCCGACGGCATTAAGCCCTAAAGCCATTTCTTCGGCTAAAAGCGGCTCGCTATCGACAAGTGTGCCATCACAGTCAAACAGCAAAAGTGGCAGTGGCATTGCGGTTCCTTGCAGCGACGTTAGCGCTGCCAGTGTTAGTTGAAGCTAACCATACTGCTATTGAACGGGATTTTACGTCATTTGTGAACACTGTTTTGTTATTTTTTACTTGTCTGAACATGACCTATGAGCAAATCGGGCTAACTATCCTCATTTTTATACCAAACTAGGCAATATATACAGATGTAAACAGACGACGGCATTGACAGCGGGGCAAGCGCCTTAGACACTAAAAATGAAAGCTTAAAATGTCTGTGAACCGACATCCGTGAACCGTAAATAGCATAGCTAGATTATCCTGATATAACTCAAAAAATGGAAACCGCCACATGCGATTAACCCCCTGGATTCTCCCTTTTGCGCTTAGCGCGGCCTTATTCACAACGACAAGCTATGTGTTTGCTGACAATCACGAGCCAGCCAGCGAGGAGCACGAACCACTCGACGATGAGGCGTTAGAAGCAGAGTACGGTATCAAAGCCGGTGCTGTGAAACGCGAGCAGAGCGAATCTGGACAGTCCAGCGAAGATGCTAACGGCGCTGTAGACGAAGAAGAAGAGGTCACTGAAGAGCACTCAGATAACGAACGCACTTCCGCTGGCCATAGCAACGATGAAAATAACGGCGAAATAACGGATGAGGGTGAAGAGGCTGCAGAAGGAGGTACCGGTGGCACGGGCAGCGCAGAAGATGCTATTGAAAATGGTGAAGACGAAAATAGCACCAACGATAATTAATAGCGTCAGTGCCTATTAGTGCTACTTAGCTAATCGCTGCGAATTAGCGCTGCTGCGCCGATGATAAGGCTTCATTGTGCGCTGGCTAGTGATCCACCAAGGCACTAACTGTCCGTTCATTGAGTTGAATAGTGTTTTTTGCATTTCGAGGCCAGCTTCCATGCTGGCCTCGAGCTTTTCGGTGACCATTTTTTGATTTTCTTTCATCATCTTAGGGCTGAAAAAAGGCTGAGTTTGCCATAAATGATTGCGCATGGTGATTGTTGATAAAGAGGTCGACCATAGCTCAAATGCCATGACGCCAGCCTTCCAAATATCGAACATCGCAAGCGGGGTCGTGGGCAGTACCGGTGGCGTTGTGTTGCGCTTCATAATGGTGTTGCCTCGTTGGTGGAGCACGAAACCTCGTACACACATGCCAGTGTTAGGGTATCAATGCTGCAATGCAATATCTATTTTGTCGGCCATAACCTGTGTTACGCAAAAAAATTACATAAAAAAAGACGGCCGGCTGGCCGTCTTCCATGGTGTAAGTATTAGTGACACCTTTATTTGATCTTGGGAGCCAGTTCGCCGCGCTCATAGCGCATGGACATCTGCTCCAGGCTAATTGGTTTGATCTTGCTGGCATTGCCTGCTGTACCGAACGCTTCATAGCGGGCAATACATAAGTCACGCATGGCGGTCACGGTTTCTTTAAGGAATTTGCGTGGGTCGAATTCCGATGGGTTCTGCGCCATGAAGCGACGCACCGCGCCGGTAGAGGCTAAGCGTAGGTCTGTATCAATATTGACCTTGCGCACGCCATGCTTGATACCTTCGACAATCTCTTCCACTGGCACGCCGTATGTTTCTGAGATCTGGCCGCCATACTGGTTGATTATTTCCAGCCACTCTTGCGGCACGGATGAAGAGCCGTGCATCACCAAGTGGGTGTCAGGGATCCGGGCGTGTATCTCTTTAATCCGCTGAATAGAGAGCGTATCGCCGGTCGGTGGCTTGGTAAATTTGTAAGCGCCGTGACTGGTGCCAATAGCAATGGCCAGAGCGTCAACATGGGTTGCTTTAACAAATTCTGCGGCTTCTTCCGGATCAGTGAGCAGTTGCTCCATCTCCAGCTTGCCTTCAGCGCCAATCCCATCTTCTTCACCGGCCATGCCGGTTTCCAAGCTGCCCAGGCAGCCCAGCTCACCTTCTACGGACACACCGCAAGCGTGAGCCATCGCTACGGCGCGGCGCGTCACATCGACGTTATAGTCGTAGTCAGTGGGTGTCTTACCATCTTCGCCCAGTGAGCCATCCATCATGACCGAGGAGAAACCAAGCTGGATCGAGCGTTGGCAAATCGCAGGGCTGGTGCCATGGTCCTGGTGCATAACGACAGGGATGTGTGGGAACTCTTCCACCGCCGCTAAAATCAGGTGACGCAGAAAGGGAGCCCCTGCGTATTTACGAGCGCCAGCAGAGGCCTGCACAATCACCGGCGAGTCAGTGGCGTCAGCGGCTTCCATAATGGCGCGCATCTGCTCAAGGTTATTGACGTTAAACGCCGGAATGCCGTAGCCATATTCGGCGGCGTGGTCGAGCATCTGGCGCATGCTGATCAGAGCCATGAAATCACCTTATCCAGGTTATTAAAATCAAGTTGTTAAAACCGAGGGTTGAAACCACGGTCTTTATGTAAACAAACGTCGTTAACGAGCGTATGCAGGTTGTGTAATATTAACTGCGTTGGGCGGCGGCTTCGAGTGCAGCAACGGCAGGCAGCTGCTTGCCTTCTACATACTCAAGAAACGCGCCGCCACCGGTAGAGATATAAGAGACGCTTTCTGCAATGGCGTATTTATCAATGGCCGCTAATGTATCACCGCCACCCGCGATAGAAAAACCTGCGCTATCAGCGATGGCTTGAGCGATCACCTGGGTGCCTTTACCGAATTGGTCTATTTCAAAGACACCAACGGGACCATTCCATAGGATGGTGCCAGCACCTTTCAGCATACTTGCCAAGTGGGCGGCAGTATCAGGGCCAATGTCTAAAATCATCTCATTGTCAGTCACTTGGTCGACCGGTTTAATCACAGCCTTGGCTGATTCAGAGAACTCTGTGGCCACCACGACATCAGTAGGTAATGGAATTGAGACCTTCTCCATTAGCGCTTTTGCCTGCCCAATTAAATCAGCTTCGTACAGTGATTTGCCGACATTGTAACCTGCTGCGGCAATGAAGGTGTTGGCGATGCCGCCACCAACGATGAGCTGGTCGCATTTATCAGCAAGTGCTGTGAGGACGTCCAGTTTGGTAGAGACCTTCGAGCCACCAACAATGGCCGCCATGGGGCGTGCCGGACTTGCCAGTGCTTTTTGCAAGGCATCTAACTCTTGGGCGAGCAGTGGTCCTGCGCAGGCTTGAGGCGCAAAGCGTGCCACCCCGTGAGTAGAGGCTTGAGCACGGTGGGCTGTGCCGAAGGCATCCATTACAAAGATGTCGCACAGCGCGGCGTACTGTTTCGACAACTGCTCGTCATCTTTTTTCTCACCGCTGTTAAAACGCACGTTTTCAAGCAGCACCACATCGCCGTTGGCGATCTCTAATGACTCGCCGAGATACGTTTTGACCAGCGTGACTGGTAAACCGAGTAGCTCGCTTAGGCGGTCAGCCACGGGGGCGAGGGAAAATTCATCCGCCGCTTCGCCTTCGTTGGGACGCCCTAAGTGGCTCATTAACATCACTTTAGCGCCCGCAGCCACGGCTGCTTGAATAGTGGGTAGCGCCGCCCGCAGACGCGCATCGCTGGACACGCGGCCATGTTTGATGGGCACATTTAAGTCTTCACGGATCAGCACGCGTTGTCCTTCCAAGGGAAGGTCAGTCATTTTCTTCACATTCATGTGAGCGGTTTCCTCGTGTTTATGCCATTAAGTTAGATACAAACATGTTACGTGTCTGCCGAGAGCCTGGCCAATCGTTGGCTAATATCAAGCATTCGGTTAGCAAACCCCCACTCATTATCAAACCAGCAAAGCAGCTTGATCAGCCGCTTGCCGGCGACTCGGGTTTGTGTGGCATCCAAAATGCCTGAGCGGGGGTCGTGGTTGAAGTCTATCGATGCCATCGGTGCTTCCGTGTAGCCAAGAACGCCCTTTAGGCGCTGTTGGCTAGCCGCTAGCAGCAGCGCGTTTACCTCGTCACGATGGGTATCTCGGTTAACGGTGAGCGCCACGTCCATGGCAGAGACATTGATCGTCGGTACGCGTACGTGCAGGCACTCAAAGCGGCCCGCTAATCCAGGCATTAACCGACTGATACCGAGCGCTAGACCGGTATCTACCGGAACAATAGAGTGCATTGCGGAGCGAGTAAGACGCAGATCAGTTTGATGATAGGCATCAATCACCGGCTGGTCGTTCATGGCCGAATGGATCGTAGTAGTGACACCGTGCTCAAGTCCGAGCGCTTCATCGACAATGGTCAACAGCGGCACCAAACAGTTGGTGGTGCACGATGCGGCTGAGAGAATTCGCTGAGAAAGGGCTAGCTCATCTTCATTAATCCCCCAGACAATGGTGGCGTCTACATCGCTTTCCGCAGGCTGAGAAAACAGCAGTCGTTTAGCGCCTGCCGCTAAGTGCTGCTCGGCGGTGGCGCGATCTTTAAAACTCCCCGAGCACTCCAGTACTAAGTCTATATCGAGCGCTTTCCAAGGCAACTGCCGTGGATCTTTTTCGCACAACACCTTAATACGCTGGCCGTTGACGATCAGGTGTTGTCCGTCATTATCGACGTCGCCAGGGAAGCGGCCATGGGTTGTATCGTAGCGCGTTAAGTAGGTGATGGTCGCAAGATCCGAGAGCTCATTGATAGCGACCACTTCAAGCTCGGGGTGGTGTCTCTCAACGAGCGCTCGCAGCACGCATTGGCCAATGCGTCCGTAACCGTTAATGGCGATGCGATACCTGGGGGCAGAATTAGCCATGCAGACGGTTGGCTCTTAAGGGTTAATCAAAAGGGACGCAGAATACCAGCGATGATAACGTATTTCAGCGGGTGATTCTTATTGGCTGTCCAGGGTAATCAACTGCTGAAACCTATCAGCCGCCATGCTAGTGGTAATAATAGTGCGGTAAAAATACCCGTCAGGCTCATTCCCAGCGATGCGAAAGCACCGGCTGCGGGGCTTATTTCAAATGCCCTGACCGTGCCTATGGCATGGCCATTAAGCCCAAGGGTGAAACCTATCAAGCGTTCATCATCAATACGTAGCAAACGTGCGGCAATGCTGACACAGGGTATGGTGATGACACCGGTTACCAAAAGTGCTCCCATCAACAGTGCTACCGTGCCTCCCAGCTGTTCGGTAATGCCGATAGCGATAGGTGCGGTCACCGACTTGGCTGCAATAGAGGCAAGAATCGTATCTGAACTACCCAATAACCAAGCAATCGCTAATGCATAGAAGGCCGCCAACGTAGCGGCGATAGGCAAACAAATCGCCAGTGGTCGCCATAGTTCAACAATTCGTGGCAGCTGCTGGTAAAGCGGCATTCCTAGAGCCACTGTGGCCGGTCCCAGTAGTATCGTCAGCCATGTTGCCCCCTGTTGATAAGTAGCGTAAGGCAACCCTATAAGGGCTAAAGCTCCGGCAAGGAGCAGTGCCGCGATTAAAATGGCAGGCAGCCAAGAAGGGCGCTTTAAACGCTTGAACAGTCCACTACCGAGCAAATAAGCGGCGAGGGTTAACCCGACCGCAAACAGTGGGGTGGTGGTTAACAGGTCGAGCAGCGAGGCCTTAGTGGACATGCTGCTGCCCGATTAGCCGCTTAAGCAGCCAAAGGGTGGTTATCACACTGAGTAAAGTGCCCAACACTAACGCGATGAGGATAGCGCTCCACTGCCCAGCAAGCTCGCCGATGATGAAAAATACGCCGACCACACCGGGCATAATCAACATGGCGAGCAGCGCGATTAGTGGCTGGGCGGCAGCAGCAATGCTAGTGGGTACGCGACCATATAGCGCCAACGTAACGCACAGAAGCAGCATGCCGATGACGCCTGAAGATACCGGCAGACCAGTGAAATAAATCACTACTTCACCAATCAGCCAGTAACTAATTAGCCATAGCAAGCCACTAAGTGCTGGCATGGCTTAGCCGAGTAGTTCGTTGGCTTGTTTCACCACGTTTTCGACGGTAAAGCCGAAGTGTTTAAACAGATCGCCCGCTGGAGCGGATTCGCCGTACGTGGTCATGCCAATGACGCGACCATCCAAACCTACATACTTGTACCAGTAGTCAGCGTGGGCGGCTTCGATCGCGATACGCTTGGTGACCGCTTTGGGCAATACACTTTCGCGGTAGTCGGCGTCTTGACCATTAAAGCGGTAGGCTGACGGCATAGACACCACACGCACCGCTTTACCCTGTTGCTCAAGCTCGGCGGCGGCGTCCATGGCCAAGGCCACTTCTGAACCGGTCGCGATCAAAATCAACTCAGGTACTTTGGGTGTGCCTTCGCTATCTTTAAGCACGGGGTCTTTAAGAACATAAGCGCCCCGCTGAATCGCCGCTAGCTGCGCTTTGGTGCGCTGCTGGTGAGGCAGGTTTTGGCGGGAAAGTACCAGCGCTGTAGGGCCAGAGTGACGCTTGAGTGCAGCGTCCCAGGAAGCTGCTGTTTCTACTGCATCGCAGGGGCGCCAGGTGTTCAGGTTTGGCGTAGTGCGCAGGCTGGTAAGCTGCTCAATGGGCTGATGGGTCGGGCCGTCTTCACCGAGGCCAATGGAGTCATGGGTAAATACGTAGATGGTTTGTTGCCCCATCAGCGCCGCCATGCGAATTGAGTTACGCATGTACTCCATAAAGATCAGGAAGGTAGCACCATAAGGCACCAGGCCGCCGTGCAGGGCGATGCCATTCATGACCGCCCCCATGCCGAACTCACGTACCCCGTAGTGGAGGTAGTTGCCACTGGCATCTTCAGGGGTGATCGCTTTGGCGCCTTTCCAAAAAGTCAGGTTCGAGGGCGCCAAATCTGCACTGCCGCCTAACAGTTCAGGCATCTGCGGGCCGATCACATTCAGCGCTTCAAACGACGCTTTGCGCGATGCGATGGTTTCCCCTCGCTCCTGGGCCTGTTCGATCAGCGCTTCGGTAGCAAGCTCAGTGGGGAGCTGGCGCTTCATACGACGCTTGAATTCCCGCGCCTCGGTGGGAAATGCCTCAGCGTAGCGGGCAAAGCGCTTCTCCCACTCCTGTTGGCGGGTTTTACCGTCAGCGCGAGCATCCCAGGCCGAATAAATAGGCTCAGGGATATGGAACGGCGCGTGGGGCCAGTCGAGCTGCTTGCGCGCCAGGGCAACTTCTTCATCGCCAAGGGGCGCGCCGTGGGCATCCTCTTTGCCCTGTTTGTTGGGGGCACCAAAACCAATGATGGTTTTACAGATAATTAAGCTCGGCTTATCGTCGTGGCTCTTGGCAAGCTCAATGGCGGCTTTAACCTCTTCGGGTTTGTGGCCGTCAACATTGGGAACTACATGCCAGCCATAGGCTTCAAAGCGTTTGGCGGTATCGTCGGTAAACCACCCTTCCACTTCGCCATCAATAGAAATGCCGTTGTCGTCATACAGCGCGATCAACTTGCCTAACTGCTGAGTGCCGGCCAGCGACGCCGCCTCATGGGAGATGCCTTCCATCAAGCAGCCATCACCCAGGAAACACCAGGTGTGGTGATCAACAATGGTGTGCCCGGGGCGATTGAACTGCGCGGCTAAGGTCTTCTCAGCAATCGCAAACCCTACGGCGTTGGCAAACCCCTGGCCGAGGGGACCGGTAGTGGTTTCAATGCCCGGTGCATAGCCAAACTCAGGGTGGCCCGCGGTGGGCGAATGAAGCTGGCGGAAATTCTGCAGCTGCTCCAGGCTTAGCTCGTAGCCACTGAGGTGCAACAGAGAATAAAGCAGCATGGAGCCGTGGCCATTGGAGAGCACAAAACGGTCACGATCAGCCCACTTGGGGTCTTCCGGGTTGTGCTTGAGGTAGTCATTCCATAGCACCTCGGCAATATCAGCCATACCCATGGGGGCGCCAGGATGGCCGGATTTGGCCTTCTGTACGGCATCCATGGAAAGGGCGCGAATGGCATTGGCTAACTCAAAACGGGATGGCATGGGGGTGCTCCTCGCCTGAAAACAGAAATTATAAAGGCGCTATTGTCGCTGACTTCCCATGTTGCGGCAAATTATGCGGCCATATTCTGGGAAGCATCGTCCACAGCGTGTAAACTCTGCCACCCGAGGCGGTGCTGCCGCTTTCTAATACGGGCAGGGGACACCTGCCATGATTTCCTGCTGATGCTGCGGATTATAGGCAGCCGTCATACAGAGGGTCGAGTGCGCGATGAGCGAATATTCCCTGTTTACCTCCGAGTCCGTCTCCGAGGGGCACCCCGATAAAATTGCCGATCAGATTTCTGACGCAGTGCTAGACGCTATTATCGCCCGTGACAAGCAGGCGCGAGTCGCCTGTGAAACCATGGTGAAAACCGGGGTGGCGATTATTGCCGGTGAAATCACCACCTCGGCCTGGGTTGATTTAGAAACCTTAGTGCGCGATGTGATTACCAATATCGGCTACACCTCTTCAGATGTGGGGTTTGATGGCGCTACCTGTGGCGTTATCAATCTGATCGGTAAGCAAAGCGTTGACATCGCGCAAGGTGTTGACCGTAGTAAGCCTGAAGACCAAGGTGCTGGCGACCAAGGGTTAATGTTTGGCTATGCCACCAACGAAACCGACTCTTTTATGCCAGCCCCTATCCATTATTCGCATCGTTTGGTCGAGCGTCAGGCCGAGCTGCGTAAAAATGGTCTGCTGCCTTGGCTGCGTCCGGATGCCAAAAGCCAGGTGACGATTCGTTATAACGCCGAAGGCCAGCCATGCGGTGTTGACGCTATCGTTCTGTCTACCCAGCACGATCCCGATATTAATCCTGATGATCTGCGCAAAATGGTCAAGCGAGAGATCATTGAGCAAGTAATTCCCGCTGAGTGGCTGGATGAGAATACCCAGTATCACATCAACCCGACCGGTAAGTTCGTGATTGGTGGTCCCGTTGGCGATTGCGGGCTGACAGGGCGCAAGATCATCGTCGATACCTACGGCGGTATGGCGCGCCACGGGGGCGGGGCATTCTCGGGTAAAGACCCTTCGAAAGTTGATCGTAGCGCTGCCTATGCTGGCCGCTATGTGGCTAAAAATGTGGTGGCTTCAGGTTTGGCAGACAAGTGTGAGATTCAGGTCTCCTACGCCATTGGCGTTGCAGAGCCGACCTCGGTGTCCATTGATACCTTTGGCACCGGTAAAATTGACGATGCGAAGATCGTCGCGCTTGTACGCGAACATTTCGATCTGCGCCCCTACGCGATCACCAAAATGCTCGATTTGCTGCACCCGATGTATCAGCTCACCGCCGCTTATGGCCACTTTGGTCGGGCGCCCTTCGAGCATAGTTACACCTGGAGCGACGACAGAGGCCAAGTGCATACCGAAACCTTTACCGCCTTCCCCTGGGAAAAGGTCGATAAAGCTGATGCGCTGCGTAAGGCCGCCGGTTTGTAAGAGATTCGCTATACCGTTTGTAAGCAATGGATTAAATCGCCCCTTTTGGCTTCGGCCGGGGGCTTTTTTTATGCCCGTTGCGCTAGGCTAAGCCTAAAGGCTGAGGTGTTAACACGAGGGATAAGTAATGCTGTTGAGTGTACGCACGTGGCTGTTGGGTGGGCTGATCGGGCTTGTCACTTTTTCCGCACAGGCTGCCGAATGCCCTGACTGGTCAGAAGAACGCTTGAGTCGCGAAAGCCAAGCGCTTGCTGAGCATGTTGAGTATTGGGACATCGCGTACCATCAGGATGGCGTCGCCCTGATCGACGACGTCCTTTACGACCAGGCTGTTGAGCGCCTAGCCACCTGGCAGCAGTGCCTTGACCAAGAGGTCAACCATCGACCGCTTCCCCGCGTCACTCGCAGTAGCGGTACGCGCGATCACCCGGTGGCGCAAACAGGGCTTAATAAAGCCGATGATGATGGTGTTCGACGTTTTACCAGTCGCCGCAGCGATCTATGGATTCAGCCTAAAGTCGATGGTGTAGCGATCACGCTGCGCTATGAAGAGGGCGAGCTGGTCGAAGCCGTTAGCCGAGGCGACGGCGAACGTGGCCAAGACTGGACGGCTAGAGCGCTTCAGCTACCCGGCGTGCCCAATACGTTGCCCGAGCCCCTTTCTGCGGTATTCCAGGGCGAGCTTTATTGGCAGCTGGAGGAGCATATTCAGTCGCGTTCACCCACGTCGGGTGCCCGTGGTGCGGTGGCGGGAGCGATGGCGCAATCATCTCCTACGTCGGCCACGCTTGAGCAGGTTGGGCTGTTTGTATGGGATTGGCCTGATGGGCCGACGACTATGCAGGAGCGCTTAACATCGCTTACCGCGTTAGGGTTTGATACGGCCGAGTACACCTATCCACTGGATGATCGCCGCGATGCAGGCTATTGGCGTGATCGCTGGTTTAACAGCCCGCTGCCGTTTGCCACCGACGGTGTGGTGATTAAGCAAGCCGAGCGCCCCGGTGTTCGCCGATGGTCCTCATCACCCCCTGATTGGGCAGTTGCCTGGAAATATCCCGCCCAGCAGGCGCTAGCGGAAGTGCGCGGCATTGAGTTTCGCGTTGGGCGGACGGGGCGAGTTACTCCGCTGGTGTGGCTTAACCCGGTGCAGTTAGAAGGGCGGCGCATTAGCCGTGTCTCGCTAGGCTCCTTAGAGCGCTGGGAGTCATTGGATGTTCGTCCTGGTGACCAAGTGGCGATTACGCTTGCCGGGCTGACCATCCCCCAGTTAACCGAGGTGGTATGGCACACCCAGGAGCGTTCGCCGCTGTCCGTCCCGCCACCGCAGCGCTATCACTTGTTCAGCTGTTTTGAATTAACGCCGGGCTGCGATGCTCAATTGCTGGCGCGGCTTATCTATCTCGGCGAGCAGTTGGGTATGCAAGGCGTGGGCGAGGGCACCTGGCAAGCGCTGATAGAAGCAGGGGTGGTCACTCAGTTATTAGACTGGCTGACCGTTGAACCACATCAACTGCAGCAAGTGTATGGCTTCGGTGAGGCTCGTTCGGCAGCGCTTTTCCAACAGTTTCAGGCCGCCCGCTCAGCGCCTTACGCCGCTTGGCTGAATGCCCTTGGGATGCCCCCGGGCGGCAGTGCCCGCTTAGGTGATTGGTACACCTTGGCGGGCTATCAGCGTGAAGAGTGGCAAGAAATGCCAGGCGTCGGCCCCGTTCGTGCTGAGGCGCTTGTTGGATTTTTTAGCCATCCTGAGCTGCAGGATATGGCTGATCTATTGCAGCAGGCAGGGGTGGAGGGTTTTTAGCTGGCTCAGCCACTCGCTTGGTAGCTAACCTAGCCCGGTAAGGCGCAGCATCACCATTAAGTAGAGGGGAATCAGCAGCGGCGCGAGCAGTGTTGTGACCAGTACGGCCAGGGCACCTTTCTGCGGTTGAATACCTAACTCCATGGCCACCACCACGACGTTCGCCGCCATGGGCACAACGCCCAGTAGCAACAGCGCCATCGCCAGCTCGGTAGAAAGCGGCGTTAGCCATTGAAGTATCACTACGGCTAACAACATTACAACAGGCCATAGCAGATAGCGTAGCCCCACGCTGGCGACCACAAAGCGTGTGTCCCAAGCGGAAAGAGTAACGTTGCTCAGCGTCATGCCAATGATCATCATGCCCAGCAGGGTGTAGGTGGCAGGGAAGACCTCCAGCGAGTTCATTAGTGCTGTAGGCAGCGTGACGCCGAGTGTGCTCAGCAATAGCGCGAATAGAAACGCATAGATAAGCGGTAAACGGGAAATCTTGACTAGGCTCTCCCGTACCGAGAATCGGCCGCGAGCGCTCAGGTAAAAGCCCACGGTAAATTCGTAGATATTAATTCCCAGCATGCAAAACAGGTACAGGGTGACCCCTTCTGGGGGCAGCAGAATTAGCGCAACTGGTAAACCAAAATAACCGGTATTGCCGGTACCTGATGAAAACGCCAGTAAGGCCGCCTCCTGCTCGCCAAAACGGTGGCGAGTGAAGCGTTGTACGGTTAATGCCATCAGGCTAGCCAGCATGAATAGCGCTAATGTGAGCAGCAGGTAGTCTGGGGTAGGACCACCGTTCATCAGCGCTCGAAAAATAGTAAAGGGAGCAATTAAGTAAACCAGTAGCGTCGCAATGGGGCGGGGATCTAATTTAAGCTTTTGGGCGGCGAGCCAACCTAATCCTACAAAGCCTAATAGCATCATTAACGGTACAACGAGTGCCCCTGGTGCGAGATCCATTTACCCTCCAGTTGTCAGTAGTGTGATCGGTCAACATGAGCCGAATTAAAGGACCAGCGTGGAATCTTTCATTAGCCCCTGCACGCAGGAACAGCGAGAATAACCCAAAATATTATTACCGTTGACCAATATAAGGAAATCCTATGAGCAGCCACGAGCATCCGTTAGGTATTAGCTTTGAGTTCTTTCCTCCCAATACTGACGCTGGGCGAGACAAGCTGATACATGTTCGTGATGAACTGGCCGCCCGTAACCCGCGGTTTTTCTCTGTCACTTACGGTGCTGGTGGATCCACCCAGGCGCGTACCCGTGAAGTCGTACGTACGGTGAGCCAGAGTGGTATCACCACCGCGCCGCACCTTTCCTGCATCGGCAGTGAGAAAGCTCAGCTGCGTGACCTGCTGGCCCAGTACCGCGAAGAGGGTGTGGATAGTTTGGTCGCTCTGCGTGGCGATATGCCGTCAGGTATGGGAAGTATTGGCGAGCTACGTTATGCCAATGAGCTGGTCGAGTTTATCCGTGCTGAAACTGGCGACCATTTCGACATAGCCGTGGCTGCGTATCCCGAATCTCATCCACAGGCGCCCAACCTTGATAAGGATGTGGAAAACTTCGCGCGTAAAATGAAGGCGGGGGCAAATATGGCCATTACCCAGTACTTCTTTACCGCCGATGCCTACTTCAATTTCGTCGATAAAGTCCGTGCGCTTGGAGTTGAGCAGCCGATTATCCCTGGCATCATGCCGATTACTAACTACACCAAACTAGCGCGTTTCTCAGACGCCTGTGGCGCTGAGATCCCACGCTGGATCCGCAAGCAGTTAGAGTCCTATGGTGACGACAGCGAAGCGATTGCTGCGTTTGGTACGGACGTGGTGAGCCGCCTTTGTCAGCGTTTATTAGAAGGTGGCGCCCCAGGCCTACACTTCTACACGCTGAATCAAGCGGCGCCGGTGCTAAAGATCGTCGATAATTTAACCGACTAGCTTTCTCTATTACTCCAGTGATTGTACCCACGAAAAAGCCCCGCTCAACGATAAGTTGAGCGGGGCTTGTTAGCTATTGTGATAGCTATTTACAGCTTGTGATAGCTATTTGCCTGCTAGCCCGCTTGAGCGATTTTAGCGCCACCACCCCCATGCAGTTTACGCTGCATGATAAATATCGTGGCGCCAATCGCAAGACCGGCAATGTCGGTATATATACCGCCATAGATCATAAACATGGCGCCAACCAGCATAATAACCCGCTGCCAGATTTTTACGGGTCCAAAGAACCACGCCTGGACAACACCGGCGAGTAGAATAATACCCAGTGAAGCCGTAATCCCCACGCGAGCAATTTGCATTGCACTGCCTTCCATCAGCATGGCAGGGCTGTAGAAGAACATGAAGGGTACGATAAAGGCAGCCAGGCCAATCTTGAACGAGGCGACTGAGGTGCCCATGGCATTATCGCCAGAAATACCCGCCGCTGCGTAAGAGGCAAGTGCTACCGGTGGCGTGATAGCCGACATAACCGCGAAGTAGAAGACAAAGAAATGCGCAACAAGTGGCTCAATCCCTATATTGATCAAGCCGGGCGCGACCACAGAAGCGGCAACCGCGTACGCCGCCGTAGTCGGCATGCCCATGCCGAGCATAATAGAAATACACATGGCGAAGAACAGCGCCAGTAATTGGCTTACGCCAGCCAGACCCAGCAAAAGCGAAGAGAAACGAGCGCCAACGCCGGTCAGTGAAATCACCCCGACAATTAGCCCCGCACAGGCACACACCGCGATAATTTGAATCGACATGGTGCCCGCTAACTGGAGTGCTCGCAAAATTGAGCGGATGCCCATTTTGTTGGGTGAAATCCAACTGACAACGGCTGCCGATGCAGTCGCCAGAGTACCCGCGCGAATCACCGAGTAGCCCATAAATAGCGCTGCAATCAATATGATAATCGGGGCGAATAGGTAGGCGTGTTTGACGAGACGGCGGAACTGTGGAATTTCATCCTTACGCATCCCGCGCATGCCTTTCTTGGCCGCTTCAAAGTCGACCATACAGTAGACAGAGAGGAAGTAGAGCGCTGCTGGAATAAGCGCCGCCACGGCAATTTCGCGGTAAGGGATACCGGTGACTTCCGCCATAATGAAGGCACCTGCCCCCATGATCGGTGGCATGATCTGACCGCCGGTAGACGCAGCGGCTTCAATAGCGCCAGCGCTTCGCGCAGGGTAGCCGACTTTTTTCATTAACGGGATCGTCAATGAGCCAGTTGATACCACGTTGCCCGCTGATGTGCCGTTAATCATGCCCATTAGGCCAGAAGCAAAAATAGACACTTTGGCCGGGCCGCCACGTGCGCGGCCAGCGGCGGCAAAGGCAAAGTTTACAAAGTAGTCGCCCACCTTAGAGGCTTGCAGGAAGGCGGCAAAAATAATGAACAATATGATATACGTAGAGGAAACGGCAGTGGTTTGGCCGAGTACGCCCGTATCAGTGTAGAGCTGGCTGAAAAAGCGCCCTACGGAGAGCCCGGGGTAGCTTAAAAAACCAGGCAGATAAGGCCCGCCAAACACATAAGCAAGAAAAATGACCGAAATGATCACTAGCGCATTGCCAGCCACTCGACGGGTGAGCTCAAGAATTAGCAATGAACCTGCGATCGCCGCATAGGAAATGCCCATCGGCGCGAAAGATGTGCCGGTCGACATACGCAGCGGGGTATTGTAAATAACAAGGAAGTAGCCAGCACTTGCCAATGCGCACACCATCAGTACCAAGTCTGGTAGTGAGAATCTGGTGCGCACTTGCCGGTAAGTCCACGACAATATAATGGCGGCTACGGTTGCCGCAATCAGTGGGTAACCAAAGTGCCACGCTTCAATATGCGGCTCAATTCGCATGGCGCCACCGGCAATCGTTCGCCACATAATGACGGTTTGCAGTAATGCATAGCCAGCCAGCAACAATAGTATTGAGCTTAGTCCTGTTTGCCACTTAGGCGCAGTCGCTGCATCATCGCTGGCAAAACGAGCACCAGTGAATAAACCAAAGCCAAGAACTAGGGCGCCTGCAACGTGAATAATACGGTAAGACCAGGTTTCCATTGGGATAACATTGAGAGTTACCAAATGGAACACGGCATAGATGACGGCTAGGCTGGAAAATAGAGCCCACTGCCATCCGGTAAACGTACGGCGATTGGGTTCGACAATTTCTTCATCGACCCCTTCGGCCAAAATCGCTGCAGCATTTTTTTCTTCCGCTGTGTCGCTGGAAGTGGCAGCCGAGTTAGGACTGTTCGAGTTGTTGCTCATGATACGTCACCCTTAGGTGTGGAACATCAGCGTGACTAGCGTTGCTAGATCAGCAATTTATGAAGTACTGACAGTGTAGAAAAGGCCGGTCCTGAGAACTCAGGAGCCGGCCCTTTCGCTTAGGTAGCTTGGCTGTTACTGACGAATCATATCGTCTTCGATTTCATAGCCATTTTCGTTAAACCAGCGGGCAGCACCTGGGTGGAACGGCATGACAGTGTTGTAAACGATATTTTCAGGAATAGTCGTTTCTGCGCTGCGGTGCACTGACATCATGCGGTCGTTGTTTTCCATGGTGATACGTGTTGCTTCGTAAACAAAGCTTTCTGGCAGGTCGCAGGCAGCAATGGCAAAGTTCCACATGGAAACAGCGCGAGCGTCTTCTTCCAACGTTTCATAGGTGCTGGCAGGAATCATGAAATCAGACACCGGGAAGGCATCGATAATTTGAGCCTGCTCTTCTTCAGTAAACTCGATGATATTAACGTCAGTTTGTACTTCCAACTGACTAACGGCAGGGATCGGAATGCCCGCAGCGAACGCGATGACGTCTAGGAGACCGTCTTGCAGCTGACCGCCTAAGTCAGACCAGCCGCCGTTACGGCGCTCAAAATCAACGCCTAACTCTTCTAAAATGGCTGGAAAATAAACGTCTGAGGTGGAACCGGAAGGACCGAAGCCAATGCGCGAACCATCAGGAATATCAGAAATGGACGTAATGCCTGAGTTGGCAAGCGCTGTAACAGAGAATGGGGTTTCATACATGGGGAACATGGCACAGGCGTTATCCATGACAACGCCTGGAGCTAGCGGGCTTTCACCATTCATGGCGTCCGCTGCGGGGCCCATAGTGGTCATGCCGAATGCCAGATCGCCATTGTGCACAAGTGCTAAGTTCTGAGTAGGGCCGCCAGTGACTTCGCCGCCGCCGGAAATATCACCGAGCTGGTCGGCAATAAGGTTTGCCCAGCCAGAACCGTAAATGTAGAAGGTGCCGCCTTGGCTGGCAGTGCCGATCGTAAAGCTGGATGGCCAACCGTCGCGATCAACGTCGGCGTGGGCAGCAGCAGCGATAAGTGCGCCACCTGCTAGTAGGGCGAAAGACTTTGGCATCATATTACGCATGGCGAGAATTCCTAGCTGTTATTGGGGTTATATACTGACGTTAGCTTTGGATTTAGTCAGTTGATAGTGCATTAAGCAGGTATATAGCAGCGAGAGTTGTGCCACTTAATCTTTTTGTTTTAAAAAACAGGTTGTTACAAATTTTTTATTCAACTTTGGTGGAAAGGTCTTTGGTGTGAAGTGTCCGATAGTTCGCACGTAGCATGCTTTTTTATGTGCGTATTTCCACACACTTTTGCGACAGCGTAGGGGTAAGTAAATAGAGTGTCATTATAAGGGCGCCATTAATTACACGTTGCCCAAAAGCTGGAACCCTGCTGATAAGATCAGTGTGGTTATTTACGGCTACTTTCTTGAAGGGGAATCACTGAGGTTAGCTAAGGTAAGGTGAGGCCTTCCTTAGCCTAGAGGTGAGCGCATTAGCGAGAAGGTTTACCGGGGTCGAGAATGCGAACAGGCTGCACATCTTGCTGTTTCTGATCATCGCGTACTTGATTAACACGAGTGGTCATTTCGGTCAGGGCATCGTCTTCAATGGGAAGTTGCTCAAAAAAATCACAGCTAACGCACTCGCGGTAGCGAACACCATTTTGTTCCCAGGCGCGGATACGATCCATCGCCGCACAGCGGGGGCAGGTAACACCGGCGATAAAGCGCTTAATGGTCGACATTATGTTCTCCAAAACGCACGGCGCCTAAACGCCGTGCAGGGAAAAGTGGATTAAGCGGCGCGAATGCCGCTGTGGCGCAGTAACGGTTCAACACTGGGCTCACGACCGCGGAAGGCCACAAATAGATCAGCGGCATCACGGGCGCCGCCTTGCTCGAGGATTTCGCGGCGAAAACGCTGACCCGTTTCAGGGTCAAAAATTCCAGCTTCTTCAAAGGCGCTCCAGGCATCGGCGGAGAGCACTTCCGCCCACTTGTAGCTGTAGTAGCCTGCCGCATAACCACCGGCAAACACATGGCCAAAGCTGTTTTGGAAGCGGTTAAACGCTACTTTGGGCAGCACAGATACCCCGTCGCGCACTTCATCCAGGAGGGTTTGCACATCGCTGGCGCTAGGCGCGTTTAGTTCATGATGCAAGCGCAGATCAAACAACGAAAACTCAATTTGGCGCATCATGCCCATGGCCGACTGAAAGTTTTTAGCAGCTTGCAGGCGCTCAAGCAGCTCTGAGGGTAGCGATTCACCACTATCCACGTGTTTGGCGAGTAGGTCTAATCCTTCACGCTCCCAGCAGTAGTTTTCCATAAACTGGCTGGGCAGCTCCACGGCATCCCAGGCAACCCCATTGATCCCGGAAATATCGGCAATATGCTGTTTGGTTAGCATGTGGTGCAAGCCGTGACCAAACTCGTGGAACAGGGTGGTAACTTCGTCGTGGGTAAGCAGTGCTGGGCGTCCGCCGACGGGGGCCGTAAAGTTACAGGTCAGAAAGGCGACGGGCAGTTGAAGGCCATGCTCTGTTTGTCGGCGTACGCGGCAGTCGGCCATCCAGGCTCCGCCGCGCTTCCCTTCACGGGCGTAAAGATCAAGATAAAAACCCGCAATCGGCTGCCCGTCCTCAGTAATACGGAAATAGCGTACGTCGGCGTGATAGCGCGGCGCCTGTAGGTCCTCTTCAAAACGCACGCCGTAAAGTCGTTCTACGACCTGAAATAGCCCATCTACGACTTGAGGTGCGGGAAAGTAGGGGCGCAGCTGCTCCTCGGAAATCGCGTGGCGCGCTTCGCGCAGCTTTTCACTGGCGTAAGCAACGTCCCACGGCTCAAGTGCTTCCAGGCCCAGTTCATCGCGGGCGTAGTCGCTAAGCTCGGCAAACTCCTCCTTGGCCTGCGGTACAGCACGGCGGGCCAGATCGTTCAAGAAGTCGAGCACTTGCCTCGGGGATTCGGCCATCTTGGTGGTTAATGAGAAATCAGCATAGTTGGCAAAGCCTAGCAGGCGAGAAAGTTCGCCACGTAGCGCCAGGATTTCTTCCATAATGGCGGCATTATCAAATTTTCCTGCGTCCGGGCCTTCATCTGAAGCGCGGGTAACGAAGGCTGTATATACCTCACGGCGTAGCTCGCGATTGTCGGCGTAGCTAACCACGGGGTAGAAGCTGGGGAAGTCCAGCGTAATTCGGTAGCCTTTAACCCCCTTGGCTTCGGCGTTGGCTTTTAATGTGTCGAGCGCACTTTCTGGTACGCCTGCTAGTGCCTCGTCACCATTGATATCCTTGTGCCACGCTTGAGTGGCGTCCAGCACGTTATTCGAGAACTGATTCGACAGCATTGAAAGCCGTGACTGAATCTCTCCATAGCGTGCTTTCTTATCGGCGGGTAGATCGACACCGGCCAAACGAAAATCCCGCAGAGCGTGATCTACGGTGCGTCGCTGAGCGTCATCAAGACGATCCCAGGCCGGTCCTGCTTTAAGCGCTTGCCAACCATTGAAAAGCCCTTCGTGCTGACCTACCCAGGTGGAAAAATCTGAGAGTTTCTCAAGACAGGCTTGATACGCTTCGCGGAGTTCTGGGGTGTTCATGGTGCCGTTTAAGTGTGAAACCGGGGACCATGCTTTTGAAAGTCGGTCATTAACTGCCTCAAGTGGCGCTGCAAAGTTTTCCCAGGTTGGCGCTGCGTCCGCAGCTTGCTGGGCAAGGCGATCTATGGCCTCCCGGCTTTCGCTTAGCAGGGTTTCTACGGCGGGCTCCACGTGTTCGGCACGAATCTCAGCAAAAGGGGGGAGTTCGTGCGTCTCAAGCAATGGATTGGAGGACATAGGCACCTCAAGTGGCAGCGTTTATAAAAACGTTAGGGGAGCGCAAAAATGCGCAATAATAATGACACAGTGCGGGCAGTAAGGCTGTGTTTCAATGCCACGTTCAAACTGAGATTCACGACCAGGGTTTGGCCTGCACGCTAGCGCCTGCTAGTCTTGCCGCCTTTTAATGCCGTCAAGGCAGGAGCATGTAATGAGCGAAACGCTGGAGCGCTGGGGGTCGAAACGGGCCTTTATCTTGGCGGTAACGGGGGCTGCGGTAGGGTTAGGTAATATTTGGCGCTTCCCTTATGTGGCTGGAGAGAACGGCGGCGCTGCGTTTTTGCTGATTTATGTGGCGTTTGTGTTGCTGTTAGGCATCCCCGTCATGATGGCGGAAATACTCATTGGCCGAGCAGGGCGTCGAGGGCCAATGCAGGCGTTGGGTGCCTTAGCAGCGGAGGCCGGGGCATCGCCTCATTGGCGGTGGCTAGGACTGTTTGGCGCGTTCACCGTATTTTGTATTTTATCGTTCTACTCGGTGGTGTCAGGCTGGTCGATTGAGTTTTTGGTTGCATCAGTAAACGGTAATTTTAACGGAGCCAGTGCCGCTGAGATCGGTGCTGGCTTTGAGGCTTTCTTAGCTAACCCCGGGCTGTTGATTTTTAATCACACGCTATTTTTATTCATGACCATGTCAGTGGTGGCAGCCGGTGTTGCCAAAGGGTTGGAGCGGCTGAACAATCTGCTCATGCCGCTGCTTTATCTTTTGCTGCTGTTATTGGCAATCTATGCCGCCACCACGGATGGGTTTGGCACGGCGTTGGCGTGGCTATTTTTGCCCGCTTTTGATGTGCTCACGCCCAGCGTTGTTGTGCATGCGATGGGGCACGCCTTCTTTACCTTGGCCGTGGGCGCCTGTGCATTAATGGCCTACGGGGCTTATATGCCCGAAGAGCAGAGCCTGCCCAAAGCCGCTGCCGCGGTCGCCGCACTCGATATTAGCGTGGCGTTATTGGCAGGCATTGCCATTTTTTCCGTCGTATTTGCTCAGGGTATGGATCCTGCTGACGGGCCAGGGCTTATGTTCGTCACGCTGCCCATCGCGTTTTCTGAGTTGCCCTGGGGATCGTTATGGTTAAGCGTATTCTTTCTATTGCTGCTGCTAGCCACTTGGACATCAGCCATCAACTTGGCGGAACCAATGGTTGCCACGTTGCAGGGCCTGGGACTCCGCCGCAGTATTGCAACGGCGATAGTGGCGCTTAGCGTATGGCTGATAGGCCTTTTATCAGCGTTCTCTTTCTCTACGCTAGCGGAGTTTCGCCCGCTATTGGGGCGTAATATATTTGAGCTGGTCAGCAGCATACCACCGGACATTTTCCTCCCAATAGGAGGGTTAATGATTGCGATTTTTGCCGCATGGGTGATGCCCCGTGAGAGGGCGGCACAGGCATTGGGCATTGGCGAAAAAGGCTACCTGTTTTGGCGTAATACCATCCGCTGGGTGTCGATTCCGTTAACCTTTATTGTTCTGTTGGCCGGATTGTTATAGTGGGGTAATTAAATCGAACCGTTAGAACCCAAGGAGCGAGCTATGAGCAGTGCGCTAAGAGGCTATCAAGGTGTTTTCCCCGATTTGGGTGAGCGCGTTTATATCGATCCGGCCAGTGTGGTGATAGGTGATGTGGTGCTGGGCGAGGACTGCTCGGTATGGCCGATGACAGTGATTCGGGGTGATATGCACCGCATTCGTATTGGCGCAAGAACCAGTGTGCAGGATGGCAGCGTACTGCATATTACCCACGCTAGCGACTTCAGCCCAGGTGGGTTTCCGCTCACCATTGGCAGCGACGTCACCATTGGCCATAAGGCAATTCTGCACGGTTGTACCCTGGGCAGCCGGATACTGGTTGGCATGGGGGCAATTGTGATGGACGGTGCCGTTGTGGAAGACGAAGTGATTATTGCCGCCGGAGCCGTTGTAACGCCGGGTAAGCATTTGGAAAGTGGCTACGTTTACGCTGGCAACCCCGCCAAGGCGCTGCGGCCATTGAAAGATAAAGAGCGCGCTTTCTTCACTTATACTGCAGGCAACTACGTTAAATTGAAAGATCGTTTTCTAGCTGAATCCTCACGTTAATGTTGCTGCTCTAAGCGCTTGCTCTGCCAATCTTTTTTCTTAATTAGTCATGTCGCGGCAGTTATAAATCTGTTAATTTATACAGTTTTCTGTTTGTAGGCCCTGGAGTGCCGCGTCATGGCTAATTTTCGCACGCATATTACGGTGGCAGCGGCGGGCGGTATGTTGATGGCTTATGTCGGCTGGAAAGCTCAATGGTGGCCGCCGTCTCAGTCGATGTTAATGATTGCACTGGTCACTTTCGGTGGGATTCTGCCCGATATTGATGCCGACCGCTCACACTCTATTCGGCTAATCTTTAACCTGCTTTCGGTACCTGCCCTAGTACTTGGTGCGCTATTACTTCAGCCATGGCTGACCCCAGGGGTGCTATTAATGTCCTGTGGGGGTATCTATTTCTGTGTACGCTATTTAGCCGGTGTGCTGTTTTCCCGCTTTACTGTGCATCGCGGTATTTGGCACTCATTGCTAGCAGGTGGACTGTGCAGCTTGGCGACCGCAGCGTTAAGCTTTAACTTGCTTGACCAGCCTGCGTGGCTGGCGTGGTCCCACGGTGCGGCGGTATTGCTGGGATTTGTCATTCATTTAGGATTAGATGAAATATATAGCGTTGATCTTGAGGGAGCGCGGCTTAAGCGCTCTTTTGGTACAGCGCTTAAGCTGGGTGACTATCGTCGGCCAATGTCTAATCTGCTCATGCTGATTGCTACCCTGACGCTGGTGCCTTGGGTGCCTCCCTGGTCCGTATTAGGGGAATTGCTGCATCAGGGCTCACTGCTGTGGCGATAGTCATCGGCATTGAGCCCATGTTTTTTTAGCTTGTCATAAAACGTTTTACGCGGAATACCTAAGTGGCTGCAAACGTCAGTGACTCGACCATGGTGTCGCGCTAGCGACTGGCTAATCAGGCTCTTTTCAAACAGCTCCACCTGACGTGGCAGGGTGGGCTCCTCCGTGTCGGCGTTGACGCCTTCAAGTAGTGCATCCAGACGATAGTCAAAGGCGGCGCCCAGCAGTACATAACGCTCGGCGAGATTGCGCAGTTCGCGCACGTTGCCTGGCCAGTCGTGGGCCAGTAGAGCGGCAATGGCATGACTGTCGAGTGTTGGTGCTTCTAGCCCGCTGCGGTTTGCGGCCACGACGGCAAAGTGCTGAAACAGTAAAGGGATGTCCTCCCGCCGTTCGCGTAGCGCAGGCAGTGGTAGAGTGACCACATTCAGGCGGTAATAAAGGTCTTCCCGAAAATACCCCTCTTCAGAGGCAGTTTTGAGATCGACCTTGGTGGCCGCAATCACACGAATATTGAGGGGAACGGTTTCATTGGCGCCTAGCCGTTCGACGCTGCGCTCTTGGAGCACACGCAACAACTTGACTTGTAGTGCCAAAGGCATTGACTCAATTTCATCCAAAAATACCGTGCCGCCATTAGCATGCTCGAACTTGCCAATGCGCCGCTCTACGGCACCGGTGAAGGCGCCTTTTTCGTGGCCAAACAATTCGGATTCGATGGTGTTTTCAGGGACAGCGCCGCAGTTAATGGCCATAAACGGGCTATTGCGCCGCCCACTGCGCTCATGAATGGCACGGGCCACCAAGTCTTTGCCGGTGCCTGTCTCACCAAATAGCAGCACATCGGCTTCCACCTGGCTGATGCGCTGAATCATCGCAGCCAGCCGCGAAATAATCGGCGTGCGACCAACAAGCCGCGGCCCTAATGCCGCTTGTTGTACTTCCAGTTCGGCCTTTAAACGATGGTTTTCTAAACTTAGCTGGCGCTTTTCAATGCCCCTGCGCACTACATCCAGCAGTTGATCACCGGCAAAGGGTTTCTCGAGAAAGTCCCAGGCGCCCGCGCGCATTGCTTCTACTGCAGTGGAAATATCGCCGTGCCCGGTAATCAAAATAATCGGCAAGGTGGCATCGCGCCTATGCAGCTCATGCAGTAGGGCCATGCCGTCCATACCCGGCATCCGGATATCACTGACGATGACGCCTGGGAAATCGGGAGGCAGGGCAGCTAATGCTTGCTCTGCCGTTTCGAAACAGTAGGGAGTGTAGCCAGCAAGCTCAAGGGTTTGACTGGCGGTGATACGCAGGTGTGGTTCGTCGTCGATCACCATGACCGGAAGTGTCGACGGCTCATGCATAAGAAGTGCTCTCCAAGGGTTGGGTTAACGGTGAGTGAGGCAGTGTTATTGTGAAGCAGGCACCACCTTCGGGCAGGTTCTCTACCTGTAATTTTCCACCCAGGTCGTCCATGATACGTGAAGAAATCGAAAGCCCCAGCCCCAAACCGCTCCCCGGTGCTTTGGTAGAAAAGAAGGGTTCAAAAATATGGCTCATGTGTTCATCGGGGATGCCTGGGCCGTTGTCAGCGACACTGATGATTACCTGCTGTTGATGAGTCTGTGCGCTTAAGGTGAGTTGCGGTGCAGGCGTTCCTTTCATGGCCTGCAATGCATTGCTAATCAAATTAACCAGTACTTGTTCGAGGCGCACAAGATCTCCTTTCACCCAGAGCGTATCATCAGGCCAATTCTGAACAATAGTGATGCTGCTATCGCGCAGTCGGCTCTGAAACAAGCGCAAGGCGTAGTCGATACAGGCCTGTATCGAAATAGTCTCTTGGCGCTCGCTGCTTTTGCGTGAGAACTGGCGCAGCTGTGCACTGATGTCCGCCATGCGCTGGGTCAGTTCGACAATTTGCTCAAGATTGGCATCTGCCTGGTCGTAGCGAGCTAAGGCTAAAAAGCGCCGCGCGTTTTCTCCGTAAGCGCGAATGGCCGCCAGTGGTTGGTTAAGTTCGTGGTTAATGCCTGCGGCGAGCTGGCCGAGAACCGCGAGTTTGGCTGCCTGTATAAGCTCGTCTTGGGTTTGGCGGAGGCTGGCTTCTGCGCGTCGCCGCTCTTCAATTTCGCTAGACAGCCGCTGGTTGCTGGCCACTAAGTCACGGGTGCGTCGTTCAACGCTATCTTCTAATTCGTCGCGAACGCGAGCTAAGGTTTGGCGCTCACGTTCGGCGAAAGCTTCACGCTCACGGCGCAGCCTGAGTCGCTGCCAGCCAATGCCTGCGCCAAGAGTAATCACGCCGTAAAGGCCACCTGCCATGAGCGCGGCAATCCACTGAGCGCTAACGACAGGCGTTAGCGGCTTGAGAATATGCATTTGCCAGCCAAACTCAGGGATAGGTCGGGTTAAACTAAGGTAATCGCCCCCGCTGAGGGGGCCTTGGGAAAAGCTCACCAGTTGACTATCTCGTCCGTAGGACGCATTTACTTCAATGCCCGATGGCGATAGCGGCTCCATCGCATAGCGTCGCGTGTCTCTTAAGGCTTGACGCTGTTCATCGCTCAGCGGGTGTAGCGCATTCATACGCAGTTCTGGGTGACTGGCCATAAAAATGATGTTGTCGCTGTCAGTGACAAACAGTTCTGCATCCTGCTCTGCCCAGCTCTCTTCCACATCATCTAAGAGTACTTTGATCACTAATACGCCGTCTGGCTTGGCGTCGGGGGAGGTGTCGTCTAGCCAGACCGGGGATGAAAAGTAGTATCCGCGTTCAAGGGATTGGACGCCTAATCCGTAAAAGCGGCCTTGGCCACCCGCGATAGCATCGGTGTAATAAGAGCGAAAAGCGTAATTTTGACCAATAAACGTATTAGGGCGGTGCCAGTTACTGGCCGCAATGGTATCTGCCTCACGATCCAGCAAATAAACATCTGATACGCCTGCTGTGAAGCGGAAACGATCAAGCAGCATATTAAGAGGCATTGAGTCTTGGCTATCGGGAGAGGCTAAAAAGCGTTGTACGCCTTCCCGGGTTGCAAGCATCTGAGGAAGATAATCATAACGTAACAAATAGCCATTTAAGTTGGCGGCGGAAAGGCGTAGCTCGTTTTCGGCATCATCCTTTAAATTGGATAGCGCTTGCTCACGGGCTAACAGGGCGGCCTGCCACATACAGATAAGCAAACCTAGTGGAATGATGACGAGCCAAAGGCGTCGCCAGGGCATCAACAGGGGAGTCGGTGCTTGACTGTTCATGCGGGAGTCGTGCTGGTGCCCTGAGCACGGCGAAGAGCCCGTTGAGCTCTTGTTTCAGCACGGGCCATTTCTAACAAGCCTTCTTCAACGAATACCAAATGCTCATGGGCACGGGCGCGAGCATCTTCGGCGCGTCCATCTAAGATGGCGTCTAATAGCGCGCGATGTTGTTGCATGAGTTGGCTGCGTGAGCCGGGTTTGGCAAATAAATGCGCCAGGTTATTCACTATGCTTTTCTCAAGCAGGTGAAAAATCCCGCGAATCGTATGCAGTAGAAGTACGTTGTGGGCAGACTCGGCAATGGCTAGATGGAAGGCTGCGTCTAATTTAGCTTCTTGGATGGGGTCTGCTCCGGCAAATCCTCCATCGAGTTCTTCAAAACGCTGGATAAGCAGGGCTTTGTCCGCAGGCGTGGAACGTAAAGCGGCATAGTAAGCAGAAATCCCCTCCATGGCATCGCGGAATTCAAGCAAGTCCAAGTGAAACTCGTCATGACGTGACAGCATTTCAAGCAGTGGGTCGGTATAGCCGTTGCTGAGGTCGTCATTAACAAAGGTGCCACCACCCTGGCGACTCGTCAGTAGCCCGCGGGCGGCTAGCTGTTGAATGGCTTCACGTAAAGAGGGGCGCGAGACGCCAAACCGCTGGGCTAATTCACGCTCTGGGGGGAGCCGCTGGCCAGGCTTTAAACTGCCTTCCAGCATCATTGCTTCTAAACGCTCGGTAATGACGTCGGCCAAGCGTTGCTGGCGGAGCGGAGGATAGCTCATGTGTATAAGGCTCTCTAATTGGTAAGACCAATATTAAGTGCTTTGGTGAGTTAGCTCAAGCGCTTGCTGAGTGAAGGTGTCTCAGTATCACGGGTATAAGAAGGTAAGTTGCCGCTAACCGCTTTTTGTACCTTTTATTTTAAAACAGCTCTTGCCAACCCGGCCGCGAAACCGTAAAGTACGCATCCGCTGCCGGGGACGCCAAGCGTTACCAGCGGTGAATGAAGTGTAAAAAGCTTCGGTTTGTCAGGGGGTTAGAGCGGTTTTTGTTGCTCGCCTTAATCGCTAACACAGCGGTTGACAAACACCAGGAACTGCGTAGAATACGCCTTCCTCGCTGAGGCAAGCCAGTTCACCGGCAGCCGGTTACTTTCACAGTAACAGACAGCGAAAACGCTCTTTAACAATTTGATCAGGTAATTCATGTGGGCGCTTGCTGATGGTGAGACA
>NZ_REBQ01000225.1 GCF_007692655.1 Halomonas sp. | reverse complement strand
ATAGGCTTCAATGGTCTCTTCAAAATAAGCAATCCCTGCCCCGGAGAAGATGTTGGCAAACACCAGTAGTACCAACCACACCACGCGCTTGCGGTACAGCTCGAACAGGCTCACTGTGCGGAGGCTGCCCTCCAGCTTGCCGACCGATACCCCTTTGTGCATATCTTCTGTGGCTTCTTCTTCGGCCACATCCATCGCGTCGTCATAGGTGACTATGCCGACCAAACGCTCATTTTCATCGATCACCGGCAGGGCCAGCAGGTCATAGTGAGCGATCTGACGGCTTACTTCCTCTTGGGGTGTGTCGGTGTTTAAAAACACGGCATCTTTGACCATCAGGTCGGCGACAGGTAAATGCGGGGCCGCTAAAATTAGCTGGCGAAGCGACACTACCCCCATCAAACGGCCGTGGGCATCCACGCAATAGATCTGGTAGATGGTTTCCGCGTCCGGTGCGCTAGCGCGTAATAAGCTCAATGCCTCGGCAACATCGATATCCGCCTGAACAGCAACATATTCGGAGGTCATCACCGCACCGGCGGTACCCTCTTCGTAGCTGGCCAGTTTGCGCAAATCGTCGCGATCACGTTGGGAAAGTTGGCGTAGCACAGCCGGCTGACGCGCTGGCTCCAGCAAATGGAAAAGGTCAGCTCGCTCATCAGCATCCATTGAGGCAGCGAGTTTACCCAACTCCTCATCGGTCATTTTGCTGGCAATATCACGCTGCTGTTCCGTTTCCAGATAACCGAAGGTAGGGCCACGCTGCGCCTCGGGCAGTAGCATCAACAGGGATAACACGGTGTACGCCGCTTCATAGCGGGCGAAGTCCGCTATGTCGGCGGGCTGCATTTCCGCTACAACGTGGGTAATAGCAGCTTGATCATTGCGCTGCATTGCTTCTCGCAGCGCGTTTATTAGTAGAGTTGCAGACATGTTCGCCTCCGGTATGGCCGTTTTTTTAAGGCGAGACAACCCTGCCTTTATGACGTTTCAATCGTGTGAAACGTCATAAAAACATACAAATCCTCACGCAATTAAAATAGCCAGCTGGCTACGCTTAATTGCTTAAAGATCGACTATAAATAAATGCAGAGAATGGTGAAGTGTTAACACAATCCAACACAGCACCATCAATATGCTGGACTAATCCAGAGCGCATGATGGACTGCAAAATAGGATGGCAACAAAAAACCATCTCGCTAAAAGCGCGAGACAGCATCAATAGGTAGGCTTTTACCAGGCAGCGACGGCCTGGAAGGGCGGAGAGCGCTTACAGGCGAGTCGGGTGCGCTAGCAGGCTAAGCCTATTGGCTGCCTCACGCATGCATAATCGACTACTGGGATCTTCCATGGGCTGCTCTCAAAACCTCATTCATAAGTTAATCAGATAGTAACCGAGATAACGGATGGTTAAGACGGTTAAATTAAACCTCTAACGCTTTATTTAGCGCGTTCAGCTTTATTCAGACTAGTCTTACCAAGCTTTTTAAAATGGGCTTGACTAAGACGAGCGCACCTTAAAAGCTGTCGTCACTCTTGTCAACTAAAAAATCGGTTAACTAAAAGTGCTGACAACGATATTAAGAACATTATTAACAGCTTCACTAAGAGCGATGTTCGTAGATATCCGTCATTGGGCTCATGTCATGGGTGTGGCATGCGGATCGATACCGCATGCCACTGAAGACTTTCCGTGATTCCTTTAAAGTTTGACGGTTGGGTCACCAAAGCCTTGAGGCACATATAAATTGTGCGGACCAAGGTTGCGAACATCGGTTTCACCGCAAAGCGCCATGGTGGTATCCAGCTCTTTATGAATGATCTCAAGTGCCCTGGTGACGCCTTCCTCGCCTGCGGCACCCAGCCCATAGGTATAGGCTCTACCGATGTAAGTGCTTTTGGCACCCAGAGCCAATGCTTTGAGCACATCCTGGCCTGAACGAATGCCTGAATCGAGGTGTACTTCCACATCGTTACCTACCGCGTCCATGATCGCTGGCAGCATACGAATAGAACTTACGGCACCGTCCAACTGCCGGCCCCCGTGGTTGGAAACGATGATAGCATCGGCACCAATATCAACGGCACACCGCGCGTCTTCAGGCGTCATGATGCCCTTAACGATCAGCTTGCCCCCCCACCACTGTTTAAACAGCGCGATACGGTTCCAGTCGAGAGAGACGTCAAAGGCTTCCGCCGTCCAAGCCGATAACGATGAAGGATCCGTCACACCTTTGGCGTGGCCAACAATATTACCGAACGAGCGGCGCTTTGTGCGCAGCATCTCCAATCCCCAAGGTATTTTGGTCGCCATGTTCGAGATCGAACGAGCGGTGAGCTTGGGAGGCGCGGATAGCCCGTTCTTGATGTCTTTGTGGCGTTGCCCCAGCACCTGTAGGTCTACTGTCACGACGATGGCCGAACAGTTGGCTGCTTTTGCGCGCTCAAACAGGCGACGCATGAAGTCGTCATCTTTAAGCGTGTAGACCTGAAACCAAAAGGGTTTGGTGGTGTGTTCGGCAACATCTTCTATCGAACAGATCGACATGGTCGACAGGGTGTACGGAACGCCAAATTTTTCGGCAGCCCGAGCCGCTTTGATTTCACCGTCGGCAGACTGCATACCGGTTAGCCCAACCGGTGCCAATGCTACTGGCATGGCCACATCTTCACCGATCATCTGGCTGCGCGTCGTGCGTCCTGACATGTCAACGGCAACCCGCTGCTTTAGATGGATGTGCTGAAAGTCGCTGGTGTTTTCGCGAAAGGTCTGCTCAGTCCAGCTGCCCGACTCGGCATAGTCATAGAACATCTTGGGGGTGCGGCGTATGTAACGGCGGCGGAGATCTTCGATATTGGTATAGACCGGCATGTTGACTCCTAGCAAGTGTGAGGAAAACGGAGGTTATTGTCGTTGAGTGATTCTCATAAAATAATGTTTCCTATTTGCATCCTTGGTGCTAGATTGAAATGCGAATCGTTAGTATTTGTTTGGGTTCGCCATTTATACACCCTAATAACTCCATTGGGAGCGATTTATGAAACGTTTTGCCCTGGTAATCTTATCCAGTCTGTTAATCAGTGGTGCGGTGGTGGCAGATGAACGCCACGAACATTTTAAAGGCAAACCGTCAGAAACGCTTGATGAAGCCGTCGCCAATTTCTCAGAGGGCAATCAACGCTTGGCTGAGCTGATTGCCGCTGAGTCGATTTCTGATGAGCAGATGGGCGAAATCCATATGCTCTCTTATACCATTGAGAATGCATTACAAAAAATCGATGAGGAAGTTGATGCCATGGCAATCTTGCTGGAAGAAGTGCATCTGGGGTCGGAAACCTTGGATCAAGAGCGCGTGTTGACTAACGGGCATGACTACCTAAACGCGGCGCAAACGCTGGTTGAATAGGCGCTAGGGAGGTTTTTTCTGATCAATTCTGAGCATATCAACTCCGGCCATTTGACCAGGATCTGTGCAATTTTTTTTGCCCATGGTGTTGACGTGTCGAGCTTGAAGGTTCACGGTATTTGTAGTGGTTAGCAAGTCGAACGTTGTCAGCAGTGTCGAAGCATCTCTAGCGTTTGAGCCTGGTGAAAGTCTCTTGTTATACCCACTGTAGTTCGGGTATTCCCCCGGCAACATTTCGCAAAATCGAGGATTTCGATCATGGCAACTGGTACTGTAAAGTGGTTTAACGATGCAAAAGGTTTTGGCTTTATTTCTCCTGAAGATAACGGCGACGACCTATTCGCCCACTTCTCGGAAATTCAAGCTGAAGGCTTCAAGTCTCTGGAAGATGGTCAAAAGGTCTCTTTTGATGTGACTCAGGGCCAGAAAGGCCTTCAGGCTTCCAACATCAAGGTAACGAGCTAAGCTCCTTATCGCGATCTTGGTTACCGGCTAGATCGGTAAGCTAAAAAAACCCCGCCAAGTGCGGGGTTTTTTGCGTTCCAGTAATGGTATTTAATGGCTTATACGAATTTGCACTTATGCAATGCGCGATTGAGGGGGCACATTAGTATGAAGACCTTATCAATAGTATGAAGACCTTGTCGAACATAGGGTTTGCCCTGTTTGGAGCCGCGCTGGTCGCGATCAGCTACGGGCTTGCGCGCTTTGCATTTGGTCTGTTTGTGCCTTCCATGAGTGCTGAACTGGGATTAACGCCCTACCTGGTCGGTGTTATCGGCGCGCTGCCATTTATTAGTTTTGTGCTGGCAACACTGGTCGCGCCATTGGCCGCGGACCGGCTCGGGGCACGTAATTTGTCTGTCCTCTCGGGTGGCTTTGGTGTCGGTGGGCTGGCCGTGATTAGCCAGGCGGTAGATGCATTCTCGCTGGGTATTGGGGTGTTTATTTGCGGTATTTGTACCGGGTTGATGATGCCTGCTTTAACTGCCGCCATGCAGGCGTTGGTGAGCCGCACGGTACATGGGCGCGTCAGCTCAATCATGAATGCTGGCACCAGCGTGGGCATTATTGTGGCAGTGCCGACCGTCGTGTTTCTTGCGGATGCTTGGCGCTTCACCTACACAATGTTTGCTGTTCTGGCTGGTTTGGGCGTAGTGGCCGCCTGGTATTTCATTCCGTCGGTCTCCCGCGTGGTGCCGTCGAATGCAGCACCGCCGCCGCCGATTACTCGGTTGCAGTGGTCGCGCCTAATCCGGCTGTCGTTATTCGCTTTTGCGATGGGGTTTGTGGCTGCACCGTACTGGCTGTTTGCGCCAGATTTGCTGGTTTCCCTGGGGGCGCTGCCACCCAGCTACACCGGGTGGCTGTGGTTCGCTGCGGGTGTCGCTGGGCTTGGTGGTGCGGTAGTGAGTGATCTTGCCGACCGTAATAACCCGCCGATTACCCAGGCATTGATGCTGATGATGCTCTCTTCCAGCTTAGTGTTGCTCGCGGCTAGCCCCAGCCAGTTGTGGCTGGCGATGTTTTCCGCGCTCGTCTTCGGCCTTGCCTACATGAGCTTAACGGGGTTGTACCTTATGACGGGCATCCGGCTATTACCGGGGCGACTATCAGTGGGGCCTGTGCTGCCATTTATGGCCTGCGCGCTTGGTCAGGCGGTTGGCTCGCCGGTGATTGGTGCGTTGGTGGATAGCCAAGGGTATGCGGATGCGTTTGCGATTTTCGCAGTGGTGGGGATTTTAATTGCGATCCTGTCGCCTATCTATCCGGGGCATATCGATTACCTCGTAGAGTATTTGTCCGAGGAAGAAGAGCAACCGCAACAGGTTGAAGATACCGGTCTTCAAGCCGCCTACGACCAACAACTGCTGGACGATAATGGTGATCCGATTGAGCCCGAGGAGGAGGAAACCGAGAACTCTTAACGGCTTGGCTACACAGTCGCTCGCTGCGCGTCATGCTCGGTCATTAAAAGGTGGATAAAAGGCGCCTAGTGTTAATGATAATGAGGCGAGATTTGATACGACTTACTCCGTAAGTATAGGTAATGTATAAGAATAAGCGCTTCACTGACTAGCAGAAAATCTTTAACGGCTACGGGGGCGAATCCTTCTCAACCTGATAAAGGTTTCTGGAGCGACCTCCAGTGTTTCGTTTGCGACCAGTTGCTAAATTAGCGAGTTTGTTTTTGTCGCTATCGGCCATATTCGTGCCAATATACAATCAAAGAGCGATGCCACCCCTGGACAAGAGAGTTCAACTCGGTAAAGGGAAACTAAAAACGCCAGCGACACCTATACCTAACAAAAAAGGGAACTTAATTATCAGAAGGTGACGGAGATACAGAAAATGGCACCAGACCCAGAAAAAGACCCGACAGCAAATCTCAACCGTGCAAGCGAACCGCAAACACTTGGCTTTCTACTGCTAGATAATTTCACGTTAATCTCCCTGGCCTCTGCGATAGATCCTTTGCGGATGGCTAACCAGTTGGCCGGTCGTGAGTTGTATCGCTGGTATACCTTGACCCAAGACGGACTGCCCGTCCGCGCCAGTGATGGGCTGCAGGTGACGCCTGATGCTTCCATGCATACCCCGCTCTCGCTTGAGTGGGTGGTCGTTTGCGGTGGGGTAGGCCCTCATCACAGTGTCACCCGTGAGCACGTGCGCTGGCTGCAGTCTCAGTCGCGGCAGCTAAAACGACTAGGCTCGGTATGTACGGGCAGTTGGGCGCTGGGCCAGGCGGGGCTGCTCGACCACTATCAGACCAGCGTGCACTGGGAGTGTCTAGCATCCATGCAGGAAGCGTTCCCCAACGTCATTCTGACGCCGCACCTTTTCTCTATTGATCGTGATCGATTCACCGCCTCTGGCGGCACCGCGCCTCTCGATATGATGCTTAATCTGATTGCCCACGACCATGGGCGTGAGCTCTCGGCAGGCATCTCTGAGATGTTTATCTACGAGCGTGTGCGTAACGAGCAGGATCAGCAGCGCGTTCCTCTTAAACACGTGCTGGGCACTACTCAGCCTAAGCTGTTGGAGATCGTGGCGTTGATGGAATCCAACCTTGAGGAGCCGATCGAACTCGATGAGCTGGCAAGGTATGTCGATGTTTCCCGTCGCCAGCTAGAACGGTTATTCCAACGTTACTTGCTCTGCTCGCCATCACGCTATTACCTCAAATTGCGCTTAGTACGTGCTCGACAACTACTTAAGCAAACCCCCTTGTCGATTATCGAGATCGCCTCCGTTTGCGGTTTTGTTTCCACGCCTCACTTTTCCAAGTGTTATCGTGAATATTTTGGTGTCCCTCCGAGAGACGAGCGACTAGGCGTCCACGATAGGCAAGGAAATAACCAACCTAAATCACCCTATTTGATCAAACGATGGGGCAACGAGCCAGCAGCGAGCGAGCCCCTATCTAGCGCCCAGCAAGCACTTGCACATGCACAAGGTGAGCCTACGTTTGCCAGCGTGACGCTGTTGAACTGATACCCCTGCATTGATCATTGTTACTCGAAATATGCTGCCCTGCTTAGGGCAGTTTTTTTTGATATCGCTCTTCTAGAGTTTCAAAGCTAGTGTTTCAAATTTAGTGTTTTAAAGCGTTGCAAACAGTGTGGGCAATGCTTCCAGTTGTCGTGTTCACGACACAATGACGCTTTTGGAATTTCCACCGTCGTTTCCAAGAGCAGTCCAATCCAACGTCAGCGCTATGCTCGCTACATTAACTAATGTTGGAGCTTAGCTATGACCCCCTCTGAACTGCACAATGATGCCATCGTCATTGATGGTCTGATCATCGCCAAATGGAATCGTGAGCTGCTTGAGGATATGCGTCGTGGCGGTCTGACCGCTGCCAACTGCACCGTCTCCGTGTGGGAAGGTTTTCAGGCCACGGTCGATAATATTGTCAAATCCAACCAGCTGATGGCGGAGTGTAGCGATCTGGTGCGTCCTGTTCGCACCACCGCTGATATCACTCGGGCGAAGGAAGAGGGCAAAACCGGGATCATCTTCGGCTTCCAGAATGCTCACGCCTTTGAAGACCAAATTGGCTACGTAGAGATCTTCAAACAGCTGGGCGTGGGCATCGTACAGATGTGCTACAACACCCAGAATTTGGTGGGTACCGGCTGCTACGAGCGGGACGGCGGCCTGTCTGGTTTCGGCCGTGAAATTGTTGCCGAGATGAACCGCGTTGGCATCATGTGCGACCTCTCTCACGTCGGTGCCAAGACCTCTGAAGAGGTGATTCTTGAATCCAAAAAGCCGGTCTGCTACTCCCACTGCCTGCCCTCCGGTCTCAAAGAGCACCCGCGTAATAAATCCGATCAAGAGCTCAAGTTCATTGCCGATCATGGCGGTTTCGTGGGCGTCACCATGTTTGCACCGTTCCTCAA
Source organism: Halomonas sp. (assembly GCF_007692655.1). GTDB lineage: Bacteria > Pseudomonadota > Gammaproteobacteria > Pseudomonadales > Halomonadaceae > Vreelandella. The sequence continues at coordinate 645 of NZ_REBQ01000225.1, read as the reverse complement.
AAAGGGCATCGACTCCACCATCGAAGACTACTGCGAAGCGATTGAGTACGTCATGAATATCGTTGGCGAGGACGCCATTGGCATCGGTACCGATTTCACCCAGGGGCACGGCCAAGAGTTCTTCGAGTGGCTGACCCATGACAAGGGCTACGCCCGTCGCCTGACCGATTTTGGCAAGATCATCAATCCCAAAGGAATCCGCACCATTGGGGAGTTCCCCAACCTCACCGAGGCGCTCCTCAAGCGTGGCATGAGTGAGACCCAGGTGCGCAAGATCATGGGCGAGAACTGGGTGCGCGTGCTTAAGGACGTGTGGGGGAGCTGATGAGTCCTACTCACGCGGCTTTACCGGCGATAGACCTACGAGGGGGCGCTGTGAATCCCTCCCTGGACGCTACTTTTGCCATCTGACCGCCATGGATGGCGGAAATGCCGGAATTGTCGGGAACATTTTCCGGCCATGGCAAAAGACCCCCTCTACGACCTATCCCCGGCGCCGCTCGCCTTGCAGAACGGCTGCTTAGCTACTCCATAACAATCAAGATTTGAGGAATACAACCGTGACCAAACTGGCCCCCGCACTGCCCATCGAAGTGGATAGCGAAACCGGCGTCTGGACGAGCGACGCCCTGCCAATGCTTTATG
>NZ_REBQ01000222.1 GCF_007692655.1 Halomonas sp. | reverse complement strand
TTTAACTGTTTGCCAATCCACAAAGAGACTCATCATGGCCGAACGCCTTTACACACCAGACACCATAGCGGCATTGGCGACGCCACCGGGACGTGGCGGTGTCGGTATTATCCGCGTCTCTGGGAACGCTTGCCGGACTATCGCCGAGGCGATTGTAGGCCAATGCCCTAGCCCTCGTTACGCCCACTACGGGCCTTTTTACGGTGCTGAAGGCACTATTGATGAAGGCATCGCCCTGTTTTTTAACGGCCCACACTCCTTTACCGGCGAGGACGTGCTTGAACTCCAAGGCCATGGTGGCCCAATTATTATGGATATGCTGCTCGAACGGTGTGTGGCGCTAGGAGCTCGTTTAGCACGCCCAGGAGAGTTTTCAGAGCGGGCTTTTTTGAATGATAAGCTCGACTTGGCTCAGGCTGAGGCCATTGCTGATTTAATTGACGCTACCTCGCGCTCAGCAGCTGAAAATGCCGTGCGCTCTCTGCAGGGAGAGTTCTCCAAGCGTGTTTCGGCGCTGGTCACTCGATTAATCGAACTACGCGTTTATGTCGAAGCCGCGATTGACTTCCCTGAAGAAGAGATCGATTTTCTTGCTGACGGCCATGTAGCACAGCATCTAAACGACGTGCAGCAGGCCCTAAGCGGTGTCCGTCAAGCGGCAGGCCAAGGTGCCCTGTTACGGGAAGGGATGAGCGTCGTCATTGCAGGGCGCCCTAATGCAGGCAAATCAAGCCTATTGAACGCGTTAACCGAACAAGACACCGCGATCGTTACCGATATCGCAGGCACGACCCGGGATGTGCTGCGCGAGCATATCCATATCGATGGCATGCCACTGCATATTATTGATACCGCCGGACTACGTGATACGCCTGATGCCGTCGAAAAGATTGGCGTTGCCAGGGCATGGGCCGAAATAGAGAAAGCCGATCGAGTGCTACTGCTGGTCGACGCTGCTGCGACGGTCTCAACCGACCCCATGGCGATCTGGCCCGAGTTTGTTGCTCGCCTACCAGACCAGGCGCGCTTAACCCTGGTGCGTAATAAAATCGATACCAGTGGCGAACCGGCTGGAATTGATTTATCCACAACCACGCCCATTGTTAGGCTATCAGCAAAAACCGGTGGGGGTGTGGATAACTTAAAGACCCACCTTAAAGAGGTGATGGGATTTGCATCTACCACAGAAGGGCGCTTCTCAGCCCGTCGACGCCACCTAGATGCCTTGGACCGTGCCATGGGCGCGTTGGAAACCGGGCGGGCCCAGCTGGATGGCTACGGTGCAGGAGAGCTACTAGCGGAAGATTTACGCGATGCCCAACAGGCATTAGGCGAGATCACCGGCGAATTCAGTGCCGATGACTTACTGGGCGAAATTTTTGGCAGTTTTTGTATTGGTAAATAAACGAAGTTGGCGATGGTTTGGTCTTAAGGATGCGCCATAAAAATTCTGCGGTCGCCTAGAAATGACTGCGAATTCACGTTTTTAAACCCAGAAGGCGCTCAGTGGTGGCTAAAGCAGATTGGAAAGGCGCCTTATCACGGGTGATTTTAGCGCGCAGGCTAGCCCCCATCCAAAGCTGGTAGAGATTAACTGATGCTTCACGGCTTTCGGTCCAGGGTTGAACTGAGCCATCGGCCACTCCTTCTTCCAGCGTTTGAGCAATGCGCCCAATGATACGTTCAGTTCCCTGCTCAAGTACTTTACGCATATTTTCAGATAAATCACTGACTTCAGCCGCTAACTTGACGGCTAAACATTTGCCCTTTGGATCGCAGTCCGCCTCAATATCAATCCAGTAATGCCAATAACTTATCAATCGCTGCCCGGCGGAGCAGCCAGGTTGAGTCAGTAAAACTTCAAGTTGAACCGAATACTCAGCAAAATAGGTCTCCAACAGCGCTTCACCAAAGGCTTCTTTCGATTTGAAATAGTGGTAGAACGACCCTTTAGGCACACCCGCTGCGAGAAGAATCTCGTTAAGACCAACGGCAACAAACCCTTTGCGGCTAATAATAGGTCTTGCCGTATCTAAAATATGTTGTCGGATGTTGGTCGACGTGGCTGCTAGTTTCATTGGGTTACTTTATATCTCAATTAGACCAGTTGTCTAGAAAGTGGGTGCACAATTCGATCATCTCGTTAATAGACAACATCGAGAGCCTTTCTCTACTTTTCTACTCCACTTCCCCTACCCACCAATTGGCCTGGTAACGGGTCGTCCGTCCTAATAGCGGAGTAATCTCTGCCATCGCTGCAGCTAGGCGTTGATCAAGCCCCCAGGGCGGGTTAATCACCAGCATACCGCTGCCCAGCATGCCATGAGCCTGTTCGTTGGTTTCACGCATCTGCAGCTCACTGCGCCAAATTTTGCGTACACCGCTCTCCTTCAAGGCCGTCAACAGCGTGTGGTGATGACCAGCAGGTAGCAGCGGGTACCAAATCAAAACCACACCATGACGTGCCTTCTCTAACGTATAACAAACTGTCTCGGCCACCTCTTGATACTCAGCTTTGCGCTCATAGCTAGGGTCGATAAGTGCGCATAATCGAGGCGTTATTACAGGCACCATAGCCTTAAGCCCCGCTAACCCATCGCCAAATATTCGCTGCGCCTGAGGAGATAATCCTTGGTTGCTAAGTTGCTTATGCTCGCCCGGGTGCAATTCAAACAGCCTCAGTTGATCTTGCTCGCGTAAAACATGCCCAAACCACCATGGCGACCCTGGGTAGTGGGTTAATATGGCGGCATCCGGCTGGGCACTTATCAATGCTGCTTTCCACTCACACAGCAGAGGGTCGCTAAACGCAGTGCGTGCTTGCCACAGCGGTAAGATACCGTTGCGGTACTCTTGCAAGCGCTGGCTCTCTTCGCCATCTATTGGGTAGAGACCGCGTCCCGCATGAGTGTCTACATATGTAATAGCTGTTTTTTTACGTAATAAATAATTCACTACCGCATAAAGAGTCAGATGTTTATGCACATCTGCAAAATTACCGGCATGGTAGGCGTGTTGGTAAGACAGCATGGGAACTCATCAGCAGGTGAATGAAAAAAGCCCGCTATGTGCGCATAGCGGGCTTCGAGCGGTCATTACTATATTAAATCAACCGCGTATTAACCCTGACCGTTTCCAGTCGGCGTCAGGGTAATTTCTACACGACGATTCTGGGCGCGACCCTGCTCAGTGTCATTACTGGCCACTGGACGAGTAGCGCCGTAGCCAGACGTATTAAGGCGCACAGACGACACACCGTTCTGTGTTAGGTAACTACCCACAGCCTGAGCACGACGCTCAGAGAGACGTTGGTTATAGCTCGCATCGCCAACGCTATCCGTGTGTCCTGCAATATTTACGCGCGTATCTTCATACTGCGTTAGTACATTAGCCACTTCATTAAGCGCATTGCGTGCTTCACTGGTCAAATCGGCTGAGTCAAATCCAAAGGTCACACCGCTTGGCATATTGAGAACAATGTCATCTCCGCGGCGATCGATCTCAATACGTGATCCTTGCAGATTTTCACGCAGTTGCCGTTCTTGACGATCCATATAAACACCAACACCCGCACCCGCTGCCGCACCAACAGCCGCACCAATCAGTGCACGGTCACGGCGGCTAGTGCTGCCGTCTCCTGAAAGCGCACCTGCAGCAGCACCGACGGCAGCACCAATTCCAGTGCCCATGGCAGTACTGGAGCGCTGCGTTTGGCCGCCGTAAGGATCTTGCGTGGCACAACCAGCAACTAAAATAGCGGCGGCCAACGGTGCCAGTAGTCGAGAAATACGCATCACTCACTCCTTATTTATCTTCTAACTTATTGTTTCTGAAGAGGCAGTTTTTATGGCTGGTCAATCGTTGCTAATCAATGCCAGCAACTCGTTCAAGAATAATAGACCTTGAGGCGATGCACGCAGTTTTTCGGGCATTTCCATCAAAAGTCCTTTTTTGTCGGCTGTTTGTAACCTGGCCAATAACACGTCATCAGACAGACCGGTGTTAGCCTTCCAGGTAGTTAGCGTGACTCCATCGGTAAGTCGTAGGGCGTTCATGGCAAATTCTAAGGGCAGTTCATTAACATCAATCGATTGCTTACCAGCAGTGAAGCCACGTATATCGTTTATACGCTTTAAATAAGCATCAGGTTGACGGGTTTTCCAACGCCGTTCTATATGCCAATGGCCTTGTTGATCAATAACGCTGAGCTTGCCATGGGCGCCAGCACCAATGCCAAGGTAGTCACCGAATTGCCAATAGTTAAGGTTATGCCGACTTTGATGGCCCTGAGTGGCATAAGCCGAGATTTCGTACCGCTCAAATCCTGCGCTGTCTAGAAGATGATGTCCGCTGTCCTGAATATCCCAAAGCGCTTCTTCCTCTGGTAGACGTGGAGGGTGGGAATGAAAGGCGGTATTGGGTTCCAACGTCAGTTGGTACCAAGAAAGATGGTCAGGCGATAACGCTAGCGCCTGTTCAATATCGTCCATTGCTAGCTGCGGTGTTTGCTTAGGCAGGCCATGCATAAGATCAATATTAATATTAGTGAAACCCGCTTGGCGTGCTTGGTGTACGGCAGTAACGGCTTCCTGCCCACTATGAATACGACCAAGCGCATCTAATTGCGCGGGCTGAAAGCTTTGAATTCCCAGCGAAAGGCGATTAATACCGGCGTCACGATAGCCATTAAAACGTCCCTGCTCCGTGGTGCCAGGATTTGCCTCAAGGGTAATCTCGACACCCTCAGCAAAGGGCAAGCGACTTTGTATTTCGCGCAATAACCGCGCATAAAAGGCTGGCGACAGCAGACTCGGCGTTCCCCCGCCAATAAAAATGGTCTGTATTGGGCGCCCAGCCGAAAGCGCTAGGTCGCCGTCCAGATCTTGAAGCAGCGCGTTGAGATAGGCGGTTTCGGGCAAATCCCGAGGCGTAAAACCGTGGGTACCCGGCTCATGAGAGTTAAAGTCACAGTAGGGGCATTTACGCACGCACCACGGCGTGTGGATATAGAGCGACAATGGCGGCAGTGTTTCAACCATGCGCAACCTTTAGCAGCTCAACCAAACCTTGCAATGCCCGGCCACGATGGCTGAGGCGGTTCTTTGTTTCACTTGAGAGCTCAGCAACGCTCATCCCCTGGTCAGGTAACCAGAAAAGAGGGTCATACCCAAACCCTCCTGTGCCACGCGGATGGGCAAGTATCTCGCCTTCCCAACTGCGTTGCACAATCACCGGTACAGGGTCTTTCGGATGGCGCAAATAAACGAGCACACACCAGTACCGGCCACTGCGCTGTCCTTCGGCATAATCGCTTAACGCCGTTAGAAGCTTTAAATTGTTTTTTTCATCGCTTTTAGGCTCTCCACCGTAACGAGCCGAGTAAATACCAGGCTCCCCGCTCAGGGCATCGACTTCAAGGCCTGAATCATCGGCAAGTGCTGGTAACCCGCTAATAAGACTTGCCTCGCGGGCTTTTAACAGCGCATTTTCAACGAACGTTAGCCCCGTTTCCTCAACATCCTTGACGCCAAAATCTGCTTGAGGGCGTACATCGAACCCTAAAGGTGAAAGTAATTGATTGAATTCTTTTAATTTTCCAGCATTACCACTGGCAAGAACAAGGGTATTAACTGATGCCATGACATGCACTCCAAACAGTAGCGCCTAAGTCTACGCTTTCACTGAGCGTATCAAAAGCCAGATTGATGTATCTCAATGTAATAAATTTATCGCGGCTAAAAACAGAAGCATGTAAATAATTTTAATATTTTCAATACTTTATCTGTATATAACATAAAAGAATAATGATATTCTTTTTACTTTTGTCATTATTTTTATAACAAAACTTTACTCAAAGTGAGTAATAGGCAACACTAAAAAGATAACCTGCCGACGTTTCGTACCATGAGGGACTTTTAATGTCGCAAGAAAAACCTACTGGCTCGGTATATATCATTACCGAAAAAAGCCCACAGGTTCAGCTATTTGCTGATTATTTGAATGAACATACGGGTTGCCCTATACACATTCATTCACCTAGTTTGCCGCTACCAAACACAGCCCCAGAAAAGGTGCTGATACTCATTGATAGTGATCACATCAGTATCGATGCGTTACCTGAGTGGCAAGAGAAGCTTCCTGAGGCTTTGGCTAAATCACCATTAGCTGCCATCAACATACGTGATATGGATCATGCCCTTGAAGCGCTCTCTTGCGCCCAGCTTAAAGGGATTTTTTACCGTGATGAAAGCCTTGAGATTATCTGTAAAGGGATTCACGCCTTGTTAGGCGGTGAACTATGGATGTCTCGGGGATTAATGGGGCGGCTGATCCTATTTTATCGTAAATACCAAAGTAATGCTTTTCGCCCGACGTGTGGCTTAACGAACCGTGAAATGGAAATTATTTCTCTACTGAGCAATGGATTTTCAAACCAACAAATAGCAGAAAAGCTGTTTGTGAGTGAGCATACCGTCAAATCACATCTCTATAATATATTCCGTAAAATTAACGTTCATAACCGCATACAGGCTCTGAACTGGATCCATCAAAACCTAGGACCCATTCTTCCTAATATTGAAATTTCTCGTGGGTTACAAAATCAAAAGTAGTCAATTTTCACCTATAATTTATAAACTTAACTCTTTGAAAAATAGTTAAAAAGTGGCATTAAATGTATGTTTTTTGACATGATGGGTTAACTATTGAACAAAGCTAGCTTTAAATTTTATTCATGCAAGCCCCCCTACACGAGGGTGGCTTGGTGGATAGTAGCATCTACTAATTAATCATCAAAGTAAGCGTCCCACCTATCCCTTGAGTGGATGACCGTGAACGGTTCTCCCCTTTAACGATGTCTACTTCCAAACGCTCGTCATCACTCAATAATTTGACTGTTCCTTCCAGCTCAGTGCCAGTAAAGGTGAATTCGCTAGGCACTGTGCCATTCTCTTCAACGTGCTCAGTGGTTTTGTCTGCATGAGTAATTCGCCAGTGGGCGGAAAACTTCGCGCCGGGTGAACCACTCATGGTGATATGGATCTGGGTCATGTTCTGCTCCTATGGCGATTGTACAGCAAGCCGATTTCATATCGTGGTTATGGCTCTCCCTTAACCAAATAGCCGCTCATGTTGAGCGGCTATTGCAGTATAGCGGGCTTTGGCTTACTTGCCGTTACATCACTGCAAACGCTTTTTCCGCCGCGTCCAGGGTGAACTGGATATCTTCCGGCGTGTGCGCACTAGACATAAATCCTGCCTCATAGGCAGAAGGCGCCAAGTAGACACCATGGTCGAGCATCGCACCAAAGAAGCGGCGAAAGGCGTCTGGATTACACGCCGTCGCTTGTGCAAAGTTATCCACACGACGTTGGGAAGTAAAAAATATCCCAAACATGCCACCGGCAGATTGAGTCATCATTGGCACTCGAGCGGCATTAGCACGCTCTTGAAGGCCTGTACATAACGTATTTACTCGCTGGCTCAATGCATCATGGAATCCCGGCACGCGAAGCTTAGTCAGCAACGCAATACCGGCTGCCATCGCAAGTGGATTGCCGGACAATGTGCCCGCTTGGTACACCGGCCCGAGGGGTGAAATATTTTGCATAATCTCACGCTTACCGCCAAACGCTCCCACCGGCATACCACCACCGACTATTTTACCCAAACAGGTTAGGTCAGGCGTGATGCCATAGTGTGCTTGAGCACCACCTAGCGCTACCCTAAAACCGGTCATTACTTCATCAAAAATCAGTACGCTGCCATGTTCATTGCAAACTCGACGCAGGGTTTCCAAAAAACCTGGCTGCGGTGGAATGCAGTTCATATTCCCCGCGACTGGTTCAACGATGATGCAGGCAATTTGATCACCAATCTCGGCAAAACAAGCCTCTACCCCGTCAGGGTCGTTATACGACAGGGTAATGGTATGTTCTGCAAGTGAAGCAGGCACACCAGGCGAACTGGGTTCCCCGTGGGTTAGCGCGCCAGAGCCGGCTTTTACGAGCAGCGAATCAGAGTGGCCATGGTAATTACCTTCAAACTTAACGATCTTATCTCTACCCGTACTCCCGCGAGCTAGCCGAATCGCTGACATGGTCGCTTCAGTGCCGGAGCTGGTCATGCGCACCATGTCCATCGAAGGAATCATCTCGCAGATCAGATCTGCCATGGTGGTTTCTACTGCGGTCGGCGTACCAAACGAAAGGCCGTTATCCAGTCGTGCACGCACGGCAGCCAGCACATCACGATCAGCATGCCCGGTAATCATTGGTCCCCAGGAACCTACATAATCCACGTAACGATTACCTTCCACATCAAACAGAAAGGCCCCCTGGGCACGCTCCATAAATACCGGTGGACGGTGTAAACCTTTAAACGCCCGAACTGGCGAGTTAACACCGCCAGGAATATGGCGACTGGCAAGATCGAACAGCTCAGCTGATGTGGTCATGGCATCCTCT
>NZ_REBQ01000220.1 GCF_007692655.1 Halomonas sp. | reverse complement strand
CAAAGTGAGGCCAGGGAGAAAATGAGTAAATGGCTGAAGTAATCTGGACGGAGCCTGCTCTTCAAGAACTGGATGACATCGCTGAGTACATTGCTCTGGATAACCCTGCTGCCGCCAGCCACCTGGTTCAGGAAGTTTTCGATAAAACCGACCGCTTGGAAGATTTTCCCCAATCCGGACGGATTCCCCCAGAGCTCTCTAACTCGGTATACAGGGAGGTGGTGGTTCCACCGTGTCGCATTTTTTATCGTGAGGATGAGATGCGGGTTCTCATCCTCTATGTCATGCGAGAGGAGCGGCAGCTTCGTGCATACATGCTTGGGAACAGCTAACCAGGCGCGTCACTCGGATGCCTTTTTCTCCGCTTCGCTACGTCAAAGTCAACGATGCGCTAATGTCCGCTAGCGACGGACAGTTTGAGTGGACGTGCGATAAAGGCCGATTCCCTCCGACCAGTCGCGCTATCGAGCTAGCTGGAAATCTATATGATACTGTCGAGAAAGTTGTCGATCAGTTTCAGAGCGTCGTAGATGATTAGGTTGGTAAGCCCAAGTAATCGCTGTTAGTTCCTACACCGCGCGCCCATACTGCATTTCCAATAATAATTAAAAGGTATGACCGTGCTTATTAAAGCGATGATGTTAATGCTGGCGCTATGCCTGGCGGGTGTGGCAAGCGCTGAGCAACCTCCCAATGCACCCGGTGAATGGGTAGCTCAGGCCGAACTGCTTGTTAGCGGAGAGGCAGAAGCCGCGTGTGATCTTGCGTTTGATGCGATACCCGAAGAGCAGCTTCTTGCTCAAGGCGGGTGCTGTCGCACATGCACTCGCGGCAAGGCATGCGGGAACTCGTGTATCAATCGAAGCTATACCTGCCATCAACCCAAAGGGTGTGCCTGCAATGGGTAGGTAAATGAGGCCCGCGGAGGTAGAAGCGTAAAGTTTTTCCCTTCCAGGCCGAAGTCAGTTGTATATCCATATCGAGCACGCTGATTAATTCGGCGTGTTTCTTGGGTTATTGTTATCCACTGATTAGAGAGTCCAATAACAAATGCATCTCGAAAATGCCAGCAACACGCCTGCCTACGCGACCGCAGGTACACGCTGGATGGGTGTTGGCAACTCAGCACTGAACGACTCAGCCGAAGCGACCCGCGATGCGGTTAGCCAAGCAGTCGCGGGGCGTCAACCAAAGCTAGTGCTACTTTTCTGTTCATCTTCTTATGATATCGCAACCATCGCGCGTACGGCACAAGCTGACATACCTGATAACACTGTTATTGCCGGGTGCAGCACGTCAGGCGAAATCTGTGGTCGTGAAGCAAGGCAAAACAGCCTGGTGGCCATCGCGTTAGGCGGAGAAGGCTTCACGGTACGCAGTAACGTCGGCTATCACCACGCAGGACCACGCTTAGCCGGTCGTGAAGCGGCCCAGGGGCTGTTGGCGATCGAGAGCCCTTATAAGGTGTTGATGCTGCTCAGTGATGGGTTGGTTGGGCTGCGCACTGAGCTGGTGCGGGGCGCCTATGGCGTGGCCGGTGCGGCAGTGCCACTAATAGGTGGGTGTGCTGCTGACGACATGAAACTGGAGAAAACATTCCAGATCCACGGCGGGGAGGTGCTCAGCGAAGCGGTGGTGGGTATTGCGATTGGCTCCAACGCGCCCATGGCCATTGGGAAGGGGCACGGTTGTCAGCGGATCAGCGAGCCGGTGGTGGTTACCGAAAGCGACGGCACTTGGATCTATCGGCTCAACGACGAGCCGGCACTGGATTATTTTCTCAACGCCGTGAAAGCCCCCGCGGAGGCGTATCACAGCCATGAGGCAATGCCACACGCTGGGCTCGAAAATATGTTAGGGCTGTTGCGCTCTGGCGGAGAGGAGATTCGCGCCACGGTGGGGGCGGATTACGAAAAGCGCTCACTGCTATGCGGCGATGTTCCCAAGGGCACGCTGGTGAGTATTATGCACAGCTCATACGACTCTATTCTCGTCGGTACCCATCAGGCGTGCCAGGATGCTCGCCTTGCTTTGGGTGACCACGAGCCGCTTGGGGTTATCGCCTTTGATTGTGCGGCACGGTTCAGTTTGCTAGGAGAAACCGGGCGCAAAAGTGAGATGAGCATTATTGCGGACGCCTTTCCTCAGGCTGTGTTAGGCGGTTGGTACACCTACGGGGAGTTTGCGCGAGTTAAAGGCTCACGTGGTTTTCACAACGCTACCTTGGCGCTGCTGGTGCTGGCATGAATGGCTTTACCCAGGATCTACAGTCAACACATCAACTGGTCGAGTTTTTAACCGCCATTAGCCGCTGTACGACGATTGATGATGCGACACGGCTCGGCGCGGAACTGATTGCTGAGGAGTTCGATGCCGAAATTAGCGCTGTAATAAGTGCGGAGAGGGTCGTGGAAACCTTCGGCTTTGGCCAGCAGCGCGTACCTGAAGCTTTGCTAAAGGCGGTGATGCCGGGTATCGGTAACGTAGAGTTCGATGTCATTGGCTCATGCCACACCATGGCGGCAGAGTGGCATGCGACGGCGACCGGCAAACTCATCGCGGCGAGATGCGATGAAGCGTTCAGCTATTCGGAGCGACACTTGCTGCTTGGCATGGCGGGCGCCTTCGGCCTAGCGCTCAATATGATCGGCGTACTCGAACGTCAGCGTCGGGAGCAGCGGGTACTTGAGGTCTTACTCGACATACAGCGGGCTATCTCACACCGGGACCCGCTGCCTACTGTTCTGGAGGCGATTACCCAAGGCGCCAGTCAGGTGCTCCATGGTCGAGCGGTCTCGCTGATGCTCGATGATGCTCAGGATCCTAGTCATCCGATCATTTCTGGTGCCGATCTCTCCTCTGTCACGAAAACCGCTAGTGCGACGGTGCACATTCACGGCGTGGCGGTGGGTACCTTGCTGGCAGAGATGGACGTCGAGGCGCCTGGTAGTGAAGATGAATTGGCCCTCCTACACGCCTTTGCAGAGCATGCTAGCCTCGCGCTTGCCGACGCGCGCAGCCTGGAAGAGATGCAGAAGGCCTTCCGTGATCCACTCACGGGACTGCCTAACCGCCGCCTGTTTCTTGATCGACTGACCCAGGAGTTGCATCATCCGCAGCCTGGATCATCCGGGGTCGCGGTGCTATTCATTGACCTCGACCGGTTCAAGGCGGTCAATGACACCATGGGGCACGATGCGGGTGACGAACTGCTTTGCGCCGTGGCAGAGCGGATACGCAGTGTGGTTCGCGCTAACGCCACCGTGGCCCGCTTTGGCGGTGATGAATTTGCCGTTCTGGTCACTGATTGTGCAGCAGGGAGTGCGGCAGCCCTTGTAGGCGAACGCATCATTGAGGTACTCAAGAGCCCTTTCAGTTTGAACAGCCAGTTAGCTCACATCGGGGCGACGGTGGGGGCTGCTCATGCTGATGAGGCGTGCCTTGATGCCGATGCCTTGCTGCGCCATGCCGACATTGCCATGTACCTTGGCAAGGAAGCAGGACGCAATGTCGTGACGACCTATCACCCCTCTATGGGCGAGGCGCTGCTTGAGCGGCAGGCGCTGCAAACGCACCTGCAGAGTGCGCTGGAGCGTAGCGAGCTGCTCTTGCATTACCAACCCATCGTGGATTTGAACAGCGGTCGTCCGCTGGGGGTAGAGGCATTACTACGCTGGCAGCATCCTGTTCGGGGCCTGGTACCGCCTGCGGACTTCATATCTCTTGCCGAAGAGACAGGGGCTATCCTCGACATTGGCCGCTGGGTCTTGAACGAGGCGTGCCGCCAATTAGCGGAGTGGCGTTGGATTGATGCCTCGCTGACCATGAGTGTCAATGTCTCCGCTTGCCAACTCCGCCAGAGTCGTTTCGCTGAGGATGTTCAGGATGCGTTGCGGCTAGCAGGGCTGCCAGGGAGTGCTTTGACGCTGGAGATTACCGAAACAGCACTGCTCAAGGATGTGGAGAAGGCGCTTGAGACGCTGAGTGCGCTGAAGGAGGTGGGGATCTCGCTCGCCCTGGATGATTTTGGAACCGGCTACTCGGCGCTGAGTCATCTACGCATGCTGCCCATCGACATCCTTAAGATTGACCGCTCCTTTGTTTCTTCCGCATCGGCCCCGCCGGACAACGACCGTCTGGCCGCTATGATTATCAGTTTAGGGCATGCCTGCGCGCTTAAGGTAGTGGCTGAGGGCATCGAAGAAAGCACTCAGCTAGAGAGCTTGCGGGTACTCGGCTGCGACTTAGGGCAAGGCTATCTATTTCTGCGCCCGAACGAGGCAGCGACCGTGGAAGCCTACCTAATCGACTGGGCTAGTGGCAGCTAGTATTTGAGGTGTTTAGTCAGGGCTTACCAACAGAAATGCTGATAAGCGCCCTGAGGGCAGGGCGCTTTAATAGAGTCTTAACCACCAAACTTTTCATTTTCACCAAGATTAGGTGTGGCATCTTTCTTCATATTGGCCTTGGCTATCTCATAAAGCTGAAACGCTTTGCTCTCTTTAGATTTCCAGTGCTCGCCCATTTGCACTTTAACTTCGAGCAGTGCGACATCGGGATCATCCTTGCCTTCAGGGAACCAGGCGCCTACAAAGGAGTTCCAGTACTTGTCGATCAGCTCGCGGTCATCCGTCAGGTTAGCCTTGCCTGACAGGGAAACGTACACGCCGTCTTCTTGATCTGAAAAACTTAGGCAAACGTCGTGATCGCTTTGCGCTTCAAATACTTTCTCTGCACTGCGCCGGGTGAAGAACCACAGAGTGCCGTCATATTCGTCCTGAACCAAGTGCATAGGACGAGCACGAGGTGTGTCATGGTCTAGCGTCACTAGCATGCCAACTTTAATATCTTTGATCATCTTCCAGATCTTCTGCTTATGCTCCGGGCTGGACATAGCGTCACTCTCCTTATGAATAGGTTACTGCGAACAACCATCGACAATGCTTATACATCAATGATGGTAGCTACAGCCTAGCTACGATTGCCTGCATCAGCAAATATAGTGTTAAAAAAATATCGTTGTTGTACAAGCTTGGTTAATGTTTGCGTATGAGGCTATGTTGTGGCCATAAGACCTTCGAGTGCTCTGCAGTCAGTATCTCAAATAAGTACCTAAAAATTAGTACCAAAAATAAGTATCCAAAAGCGGGAGGCCAATATGTCACCAGCGTCAGAACCGTGCAGAGGAGAGCTGTGCAGAAGAGAGTCGTGCAGAGGAAGATGGCTCAAGAAAGGGGGCCGCCTCTGGTTGGTCTCAGCGTTTATCCTGCTGGCAGGCTGTGCGGCAAACGAGGGCGGTGTTGAGTCGCAAAACCTGATGACGCAGTACGCTGCTGAGTACTGCAGAAGCGTAGGCGGGGAGAACGAGATTCGTGAAAGCCGTTTAGGCATCGGTAGATACTGCCGCTTGCCTGATGGGCGGGTCGAAAATCAGTGGCAGTTGTACCGCTCAGAACGTCTCGATAACAATTAACGCCTCCGTCGCTTAATGCTCAATACCACTGCGACCACACCACATGCCAATGCTGGTAACAGTACATCTAGGGCTGAGTCGAGGGTCCAGCCACGCCAAACGCCTTCGAACATGCCGACTGGTAGCGTTTCACCCCACTCCCAGCCGCGCTGAATGCCCAGTCTATATTCGTGCTGAGCAATCTCGCGCCCCAGCAGCAGCGCAATAGCGATAGCGCCCGTTACGCTAGCGGATGCCAGTGGCAGTAATGCGAACTGAATGACCAGCGCGATGATGACGTGCTCTAAATGGGTGATGTTCATGCGCAAGCTCCGCCATTACTGCAAAATTTTTTGCATGATTACCAACCATGGCAGGCTAACACGCTATGGTAGAGGCGCTTCTATATTAAACGTTGAGACATTTAGGCAGTGCTATGCGTCCTAGTTACCAAGGCCCTTTACCAGAAATGGTGGGGTTTTTACTGTTGCCGCAGTTTTCCATGATGGCTTTTTTCGCTGCGGTCGAGCCATTACGGATTGCCAATCGTATTGCTGATCGCCCGCTGTATGACTGGACGTTGATTAGCGCGGACGGCGAGCCAGTGACGGCATCCAACGGGATGACGTTAATGGCGGACCAATCAACCGGAGAGGTGCACCATTTACCTTCGCTGGCGGTGTGCAGTGGTTTTACTCCAGAGGCACATCTTACCCGACCATTAATGGCTTGGCTTCACCAACTGGACCAGTCGGGCTGCTGTTTGGGGGGAATCGACACCGGGGCATTTTTGCTCGCGGCGACAGGGTTATTAACGCACGAGCGGGTGGCGCTACACTGGGAGAGCCTGCCTGCTTTTCGCGAACGTTTTCCAGGTATCGATACCACCGATGAGCTTTATGAGCTGGGGGAGCGGCGCTTCTCCTGCGCGGGCGGGGCGGCGGCGATGGACATGGCGCTGGAAGTGATCGCCCGGCGGCATGGCGCGAAGCTGGCCATCGATGTCTCTGAGCAGCTTATCCATGACCGGATTCGCACTCGAAGTGATCAGCAGCGCATGGCACTGGTGAAACGCTTAGGCACGCATAACCGGCGTGTTGTGGAGGCGGTGGCGCTAATGGAGCAGAACCTTGAAGAGCCACTCCCTCTCAAAGAGATAGCGAGCCGGGTAGATGTATCAGTTCGCCAGCTGCAGCGCCTGTTCGAGCAGGAGCTAAATGTGACCCCGCGCCAGTGGTATTTGCAGCTGCGCGTTAAGCGCGCCCGGCGGCTGCTGGCGGAGACTGACTTAGCGGTGTTGGCGGTGGGTGTGGCCTGTGGGTTTAGTTCGTCATCGAGCTTTGCGCGTACCTTTCGTGCTCATTATGGCTACTCGCCCCGGCAAGTTCGTTCTGGCATAGCGGAAAAAAATCGTTAACGCTTAATGGGTGTCGCTTCACACCTGTTAAGCGTCGCTTAGTGTCTAGTAGTGGAGGGGCAGCCGCGCATACTGACTGAACCAATAAATAGAGAGGTTTAGCCAAATGTCGTTTACTACTATCTCGACCACCACCAAGTCGTTGTCACTCAAAGCGGGGTTTTTACTCACTGCATTTGCCGCCACACCTGCCCTGGCAGAGCTAGATGAGCTGCGCTTTGGGGTGCCTCCGTGGCCGGGGGTGACGGTTAAGTCAGAAGTGGCTGCTCAACTAATTGAGGTAATGGGCTACGAAACGCGGCAGCGCGATTTAGCGGTGAGTGTCATTTTAGAAGGTCTGACCCGGGGTGATTTGGATATCTATTTAGGCGGCTGGTATCCCGTTCAGACCGATATGGTCGAGCCGTTAGTGGCCGACGGAAAAGTAGAAAAAGTGGTTTCCAATATCCGCGGCGCTAATTCCGGGCTAGTGGTTCCCCAGTATGTGTATGAGGCAGGCGTTACCACGGTGGCGGAGTTGGCTGAGCATCGTGATCGTTTCGATGGTGAAATTCAGGGCATCGAGGCGGGCACCGGTATTAATGATGCCATTCTTAACGCCATCGATAACGACCTGGCGGGGCTTGGCGATTGGCAGCTTCGCGAAAGCTCTACCTCTGCCATGTTGGCCCAGGCCGAGCAGAAAATGGCCGATGAGGAGTGGGTGACCTTTGTCGGTTGGGAACCTCACTGGATGAACGTGAGCTTCGATTTGGCCTATTTAGCCGACAGCGATGACTCGGGCGTTGCCGCTATCGAAAGCACCGTGTGGACCATTACGCCCGCGAGCCTGGCTGACGAGGCCCCTCAGGTTCACCGCTTCCTGACACAATACGTGATTGATATCGAAGACCAGAACGAATGGGTGCATGAGTACAGCTATGAAGATCGCCCAGCGGATGAAGTGGCCCATGAGTGGATAGGCAACAACCTGGACACCGTGGCTGAGTGGCTCGATGGTGTCGAAACACGCGATGGCGAATCCGCTATTGAGCAGGTGCGGGCCCGATACGACGCTTAGTAGTCCGGCTTTTAAGAGTAAGGCTTTTGAGGCCTAAGCTTCGATTAACGACAAACAGCGCCTTATCTATTAATAAGGCGCTGTTTTAGTGTGTGGCAAAAATCCTGCCAAGCGTCGCCCATATCGGGTAGCTGCGCGTGGGCGTGAAGAGCGGCGTGAACCATATTCGGTGCACAGCGATAGCTAATTGACGCGCCTGCTTTCTGCCAGTGAGCCACCGCTGTCTCAATGGGCCGCGTTAATGGGTCCCGCTCCACAGTGAGTATTTCCATGCTGGATGAGGGAGGTGTGCAATCCCGTTCCGTGGCGATGATCTCGGGACAGAGGTGGCGAATGCTGAGCACATCGTGGCGCGACAGCAGTGGGGCATCTTCTCCCAAACACTCATGGAAAAGCTCGCCCACGGGTGGGTAGATCAAGCCCAGCGGTGGTGCTTCGCTCAACGGATGGGCAAGGTCGATAGCTAATCTTCCGCCCGCGCTGTCACCCACTATCCCACTAGGTTTAACCGCTTCTAACACCGCTTGGCAGTCTGCCAACATGGCGGGGTAAGCTACCTCTGGCGCAAG